>NC_013790.1:1720000-2037500 GCF_000024185.1 Methanobrevibacter ruminantium M1 | reverse complement strand
AATTGTTATAAATATTCATTCTTACTACTAATTAATTACAGGTGATATTATGACAAATAAAAATTATGGATTAAGTACTTTAGGATTACACGCAGGACAAGAAGAACCAGACCCAGCAACCGGTGCAAGAGCCGTTCCAATCTATCAGACTTCGTCTTATGTATTCAGCAATACGGATGAGGCAGCTAACAGATTTGCACTTCAGGAATTTGGTCAAATCTACAGCAGATTAACTAACCCTACTTCAGATGCATTTGAAGCAAGAATCGCTGCTATTGAAGGAGGAAATTCCGCTATCTCTGCTGCAAGTGGTTTGGCTGCAATCAGTTATGCTTTGTTAAACATTACACCGCCTGGTGATGAGATCGTATCTGCAAACAACCTTTATGGTGGAACATACCAATTGTTTGATTACACTTTCAAGGATTTGGCACGTAATGTTATCTTTGTAGATTCCCAGGATTATGATGCCTTTGAAGCTGCAATTACCGATAAGACCAAGGCAATTTATGCAGAATCATTAGGAAACCCTAAGTTGGATGTTCCTGACTTTGAAAGATTAGCTGAAATTGCACATTCTCATGACATTCCTTTAATCATCGATAACACCGCTGCAGTAGGGCTTGTAAGACCTTTAGAACATGGTGCTGATGTCATTGCAGCATCTGCAACTAAGTTTGTAGGCGGACATGGTACTGCAGTAGGAGGATATATTGTAGACAGCGGAAAATTCAATTGGGGAAACGGCAAGTTCCCTACAATATCTGAGCCAGATCCAAGTTACCATGGAATAAACTATTGGGAAATATTCGGAGATTTCCCAGGTCTTGGAAACATTGCATATACCTTACGTATCAGGGCAAGATTATTAAGGGATTTAGGTGCAACCCTTGCGCCAGTTCATAGCTTCATATTCTTGCAAGGATTGGAAACCTTAACAATCAGAATGGAAAAACATTCTGAAAATGCTTTAAAAGTAGCTCAATTCTTGGATAATCATCCTGCAGTCAGTTGGGTAAACTATCCAGGTCTTGAACATCATCCAAGCCATGAAACTGCTAAAAAATATTTAGGTGACAAATTCGGTGCTCTCATTGCTTTCGGTATTAAAGGAGGTCTTGAAGCTGGTAAGGAGTTTATTGATAATGTTGAATTATTATCCTTGCTTGCAAATATTGGAGACGCTAAAAGTTTGGTTATCCACCCGGCTTCCACTACTCACCAGCAATTAACTCCAGAAGAACAGGAAAGCACTGGTGTTACTCAAGATTTAATCCGTTTATCCATTGGTTTAGAGGATGTTGACGACATTATTGCTGATATAGATCAAGCATTAGCAAAAGTAAGTGAAAAATTCGGTGATGATTAAAAAATATTTCTTTCATTTTTTAATCTCCTTTTTTTTATTTTTTAATATTTCATTTTAATTTAACTTAACTTGAATATAAATTATTTATTATCATTATACTGTCCAATTTTTTTTTTAACCTTTTTTATTTTATTTTTCTTTATTATTTTAAATATTTCATGTTTTCTATCTGATATATTTTCAGGGGTTTTTTCAATTATTTTCATGTTTTCTATCTGATCTATTTTCAGGAGTCTTTCAATTTTTTTTTTTAAAATACAATAATTCTATATTATTATACTAACCTTTATATACTAAAACTTACTAACTATTATATAGGAAAAATATAACTATTGTTATATTTTTTAAAATGACTTTAAAATTTCAAAATAATCAATGATTTGGAATTTTTTTAAAAATAAAAATCAAAATAATTTCATTTAAAAAATTAAATTTATTAAAAAGTATTTATTATGATTAGGAGTGTTTAAAATGATTTATATGGACAATTCTGCAACTTCTCCAGTTAAAGAAGAAGTTTTCAATGCAATGGTTCCTTACTTAAAGGAAGAATTCGGAAATCCTTCTGCCTTTTATTCATTAGGTAGAAGTGCAAAAAAAGCAGTTGAAACTGCACGTGAAAATGTGGCTAAATTAATCAATGCTGAGACAAGAGAAATCATCTTTACAAGTGGGGGTACTGAATCCGACAATATGGCTATAAAGGGCATAGCCTTTAAATTGGAAGATAAAGGAAAGCATATCATTACAACAGTAATCGAGCATCCTGCAGTACTTAGGACCTGCGAATACCTAGAAACAAAAGGCTTTGAAGTGACTTATCTTCCAGTTAAGGAAAATGGTATTCTTGATATTGAAGACTTAAAGGAAGCAATCAGAGACGATACCATCTTAATTTCAGTAATGCATGCAAATAATGAAATTGGAACTATCCAGCCTATTGAAGAGGTCGGTGGAATTGCAAAGGAAAAAGGCATCACTTTCCATGTGGATGCTGTTCAATCTGTTGGAAAAATCCCTGTTGATGTAAAAAAAGCAAATATTGACTTATTATCCATCTCTTCCCATAAGCTTTATGGTCCAAAGGGAGTAGGTGCGCTATTCATTAGAAAAGGAGTAAGGATTGAAACCTTGATTCATGGGGGAGGCCAAGAAAACAATCTCAGATCAGGTACTGAAAACGTTCCAGGAATTGTTGGATTCGGTAAGGCTGCAGAGATTGCTTATAATAATTTGGATGCAAATATTGAAAAGCTTCAAGAAATCAGAGACCTTCTTATAGGAGAGGTATTGGATAAGGTCCCAGAGGCATATTTGAATGGTGATAGAGAGGAGAGACTCCCTAACAATGCAAGCTTCAGATTTGCAGCGATTGAAGGTGAAGGGCTAATCCTAAGATTGGATGCGAAAGGAATTAATGGGGCAACAGGTTCTGCTTGTTCTTCTAAAAACCTAAAGGCATCTTATGTTTTAAGCGCTCTTGGATTGGAGGATGCTGAAATTCACGGCTCATTAAGATTATCCTTAGGAGTAGAGAATTCAATCGAAGATGTTGAAGTTGTATCAGATGCCATTGCAGATGTGGTTGGAAGCTTAAGACAGATGTCTCCTTTATGGGACAATGAGAAAAACGAATCCTTAGAATTGGATGAATCCAAATTTACAGATGTGGATCATTAGTTCTAAAAATATTAATAATTATTTATGAAAATAATAAAATAAACTATTTAAAAGGTTAGGTGATAGAATGTACAGTGATAAAGTTATGGATCATTTTGCAAATCCAAGAAACTCTGGCGAAATTGAAAATGCAAGTGGTGAAGGTACTGTTGGAAATCCTACTTGTGGAGATTTAATGACAATCTATATAGATGTTGATGATGATGAAGTAATTCAGGATATTAAGTTTAAAACATTCGGCTGTGGTGCTGCAATTGCAACAAGCAGTATGATAACTGAAATTGCAAAAGGAATGGCTGTTGATGAAGCTTTAAAAATCACTAGAAATGATGTAGCAGATGCTTTAGATGGTCTTCCGCCAATTAAGATGCACTGTTCCAACTTAGCTGCTGATGCTTTAGCTGAAGCAATTAAGGATTATAAGGAAAAGCAAGAAGAATAACTTATATCTTGATATTTTTTTATTATTATCGCTCTTTTATTTTTTTTTAATTTTTATTTCCTTTTTTACTATTTTTTTATTTTTTTAATTTTATCTCCTTATTTTAGTATTTTTTCATTTTTTCATTTTTTATGATATTTTCAATATTTCTCATATTCTTTTTCAATGTTTTGTTTCTATTTATAAGAACTTTTTCTAATTTTTATTTTGAATTGTTCTACTTTGTTGAAAATTTAATAAATTATTCTCTTTCAATAACTTGATATAGATTCAAGTTTTTAGATTTTATTATTTATAATATTATTTTAATTAAATTGATTATGTGATTGATTAAATTAATAGTTTTATAATAAAATTTAATTTAAATAAATAATGAAATTAATTATTTTAACAAGGAATTTTTGCATAAAAATTTTTTTGTGCAAAATCATTTTTGTGTTTTTGTGTTTTTGTGATAATTTGCTTTTTCATTTTTATGCAAAAATAGTTCTTATAATCATAAATTGTTTCTTTATTATAAAACAATTAATCTTTAAAATAATTTGAAGTAATGGAAAAGTTTTAGTAAAAATAATATAAAAATTAATTTTAAAAAATCAAAATAAGAGTGTGGGCTTTGATAAAAAATAGAAAAAAGTTAGGAACTAAAAGTTCCATTTTTAAATTAAAAAAATAATTAAAGAAAAAGAATTGATAAAAAGTTCTAATTAATTCTTAGAACTGTCAGTCATTTCACTGACTTCATTGAGAAGTTCAGTCAATACCTGTTTGCCAAGACCCTCAATATATTTAATGGATCCTGCACATTCGTGGCCTCCTCCATCAATACCTGCTTGAGGTATCTTATCTGCAAGACTGATTACAATATTATTCACATTAAATCCAAAGAGCTGGTGTACTGTGTCTGTTGCTCTTAAAACACCAAAGTCTGGGCCATGTCCTAATGTGATGATAGGCTTGTCATCGCCGATTTCCTTTACAATCTTGTCATGGACAAATCCGCAGGTTTTTCCTGGTGCTGGGAAAGTAAACTTATGTGCGTATTTTTCAACATCTAAAACATTAAAGTAGATGCCATTGTCTAATTTCACTCTTTTTATATTCGGCAACGCTGCTTTCATTTGAGTGTCAACACGTCTTAAATACTCTTTATACAATGCATCAACCATTTTAGGATGTTTGTCAATATTGTCAACACCTAAGATGGTATCGATTATGCCTCTTCCGTTCATGAATCTTAAGAAGTAAGCTTCAAAGTCAATGCACTCAGCAATCTGCTTTAATCTGTCTCTTGAGTAGCCTTTACTTGCTGCAAGTTCCACATACTGTTCTGCTTCATCTGATTCTGCATGGTCACCTAATGCTGCAATTCCTGGAAGGTGCTTGATTAAGTCTTCAATTTCTGGATTGATGAAATGAGCCACTTCAGTTGCCAATGCGCCTGCTGTAATCTGCGAGTCTCCTCCGACAAGATATGGGTTAACATGTGTGTCCACATATTCGTCAACTGCTACAGTTCCTCCCATAATGTCTTCTGGAGCAGATTCCACATCTCCTGAGACTGTTTCTCCGTTCCTTAAGGTTTTTGTAATTAGATTTCCTGGGGAGTGGTGGTCAATAACCACGATTTCAATGTCATATATTTTAGCTTGCATCAATGCAACAATATCCTCTTCTGTAGACCCGTTATCTAAAAGAACAATAAGAGGCAGTTTTTGCCCATGCCTGTCAAGGTCCTCAAGTGCAAAGGACAAGTCCTTTACAACATCTTCCAATTCATAGAATGGGGCTTTGCTCGGAGACCTTTTAAAGTAGTGGTATTCTGCATCATTGTCTGGATTGTTTTCCTTTAAATATGGAATTACTGCTTTTTCTATTGCCACACCTGAACAGATTCCGTCTGCATCGTTATGGTGCCTTACAAGTATGGATCTTCCATCCAGCACTGCTCTTCTAATGACTTTTGCAGCCTCTCTCATTTTTGGCTTTAATCTTTCAAGAACAGGGCTTTCAATTAAGAAATCAACATCATCAGGTTCTGCTTTTTTATCTAAAGCAATGTCAATCAATTCTTTCATTGCTTCAGCTTCATCACTATCTAATTTGGAGATGGATTCAGATTCGATTTGTATTTCTCCATTGTGCTGATTGACTTCTCCAATGACCTCAACAATGTCTCCCACTTCAATTTCAGGATACATTCTAACTCCAGGCTCATTAAAGGCAGCAGCCCAAGTGATTGAAGTCTCGTCAGTGATTGTAAAGATGGTTGGCCCTGATGTCTGTTGGATTTGTATGACTTCTCCGTATACTTTAACAATGCTTTTAAGAGAGCTTTCATCAAGGGTTTCGATTTTGGTTCTTCCAATGTTCTTGGATAGTTTCTTGACTACATATTCTCCTTTAAAGACATGTGCCGGAACCATATCAACTTCACGTTTTCTCTCTTTAATCTGTGAAATCCTAACAAAGATGGTGTCTCCGACCTTATTGTGAGGGTTGCTGGTTCTCATCAATCCCCAAACCTGATTGTTAAGGCTTACAAAAACACCGTATCTTTCTACACGGGTGACTTTTCCTTTGTAAAGTGAATTGATTTCCAAGTCACTCATATCACATAGTCCGTCTAATTCGTATACGATTTCCTTTCCTTCAATGTCTGACTCGACTTTAAGCTTTTTAGGATTTTCCAGTCTTTCCTTTACTTTATTCATCTTTTCTTCAAGCTGCTTTTCATTGCATTCGTCACAGTAATCCTTATCATCTGGAATTGCCTTTCCACAGCTGTTGCATACGTTGATTTGGCCTGTTCCCTTACAGTAGGGACAGTCTTCAAAAACATCCACAACACCTTTTCCATTGCATACTTCACATGGAATGTCTTGATCTGCATCCAAATCAAATTTTGCTCTTGCATTGCTGGTAACTCCTTTGAAATGGTTTTTCATTTCAAAAGTGTCTTCATATCCTGTTCCATCACATGCATCGCATATCTTTGTATCCACTGCTACTAAACCAGTTCCGTTACATTTAGGGCATGCTTCTTTCATATTTTCCCCTCTCCATATATTTTTATTATTTTTGTAAGTCTAAGTTATATTTAATATTTAATAGTTTGTATTGATTTTTCTAAGTTTATGTTCTTCAGTGCTTAATAAATCAGATTGTTTCTTTTTTTTTAAATATCAGATTATTCCTGCTTTTTTAAATAGATCAGGATTGTTTTCAACAATTTGGTTTCTTTCATCTTGTAAAACTTTAGCCTGATTCATTAATGAATTTGCTGATTGGGCATATGAATTTCCAGAGCTGAAATCATTGTTTGTATAATATTGTAAAGCCAAATAAAGTTCATCGCTGGCTTGTCTTTTAATGGAAACTTCCTCTTTAATCAAATATAAATAATCAAGATAAATGCTCTCGTTTAGGCTAGATTTATATTGCTCAATATTTGAAAGCTTCTCATCAGCATCATTAAATTTGTCTTTTGCAATTTGGATGTTGTCAGTTCCACTAATAAAGTCCTTATTATTGATATAATTGATAGCAGAATTATAATCGGTGTCTCCTTCGGTAATATCAGTGTTCAATTCCTTCATATTGTTATTGATATTATCCATAGGGCTATTTATACATCCACTAACTGCAACAACTGCAATTAGTATTATTGCAATTAAAAAAATATTCTTTTTCATGTTATCTTTTGTTCATCTTTTATTTTCTCATTTTAAAGATTTTTATCTTTATTTATTTTATTTTAAAGATTTCTATCTATTTTTTGCTTTTTAAGATGTTTAATCAATCTTTTTCATCACTTATCTAAAATTTTTTATGAATGAATTTATTGATTATATTCTATAATATTAATAATATGATTTTCATATATAATAAAATTTAGCAAAATTTCAAATTTTTGCTAGGGATAATAAGTAAAAATGAAAAATTGCGAGAAATCAAATTTCATTAGAAAATTAAAAATAGGTTTTGGTTAATTTATTTAAGAAATATTGGTGTATGTATGAGTTTGGGGAAATTACCTTGGATAAAGGGCAATCCAAGGTAATTTTATTGTAGAGATTTCTAAAAAAAAAATAGAAATATAAATTTTAAATTTTATTAAATAGCTTATGCATGCCATAAGCCGTGGATGTTACAATATTCGATTGCTTTTATGTCTTCAATTTCAGCGTTAATGTCAAATACTGCTTTTGGTTCTTCTCCTGGTTTTAAGTTAGCACGGAAGACTTGATCTCCAATGGTTAATTGGACAAAGTTAATGTAGTGTTCTTCTAACATAGGGTGTTCAACTTCTCCCATTTTAACTACAATTTTTCCATCTTCTTTAGTAACTACAGGGATGTGTTTTACTCCACCTTCCTCTAATTGTCTAGGTTCTAAGAGTTCCATAGGTTCTCCACAGCATACAAGTTCTCCGGCACCTTCAACGATTCCTTCGATTATATTTCCGCAGTGGTTGCATCTGTAAATTTCATTAATTTTTACCATTTTTAATGCCTCCAAAACATTACTATATTTATTATGTATTTTTCAATATATATAATTTTATATTTGCCGAACAGTAATAATGAAAAATATATCTTTGGTATTTTTTCACTTGTGTTTTTTATAAGATAATTGTCTTTTTTTATCCTATTTATTATTTAAAATAGGAATTATATTCAAAATAATTTTAATAGTATATTTAAAGAAATGATTTTTATTCTTTACTTTTTATAATTCTTATTTTTTGTTTTCTATTAATATATTTAATTATCCTTGCTTTAATCAAAAAGTTTAGTTTTTATAAAGCCTTATTTTATATATTTGAATTACAAATATATAAAGTAATATAAATTTTCAAAAAGGCAAATTTATATACTTTTTAATAAATTTATCTGTTTAAATTTTTTATTCCATTTTTAAAATTTAAAAGAATTGATTCTGATTTGTCTGATGATGATTTGAGTGAAGATAGTGTTGATGATATTTATTTTAATCGTTAAGGTTAGGGATTTGATTCTATTCCTGATTAAGGGATTACTTTTCATTCGTTAATAAAATAAAAGAATCGATTCATCCATTTTTAATATTAAATAATTGCTTTTTGAAATTTAGATAATAAAAACCAATTAAATAAATTAAAAAAAAGGCACATTAGATAAAGTGTCTAAATTAAGCGATGTGAGAGTATGAGTTTAATTATTGCTTATGTAGGAAAAAAAGGATGTGTAATGGCGGCGGATAAGCGTAGAATTGCTTATTTCGGTTTAAAAGAACAACGTGAAATTTTAGAACAAGAAATTTACTCTGGTGAAATTCATAATGATGAAGAATTATATGCTAGGGCTGAAGAGTTAGATGTTAATTTAAAAGTTACAGATAATGCATGTAAAGTAAAAAGCATTGAAAATGTTGCTATTGGTGAAGTAAGCTCTAGAGGAACAATGGAAACTAAAAGGAAAAGAATTTATGGTACAAGCAATGGTTTTAAAATCATTGAACTTTCCGGTTCTCATGTATTAAACTCTAAAAGAGGAGTCTCTTCAATAATCGTATTTGGTAATAAAGTTACTAAATCATTAGCTAATAAAATGATTCAGGAAAGATGGAAGCCTAGTTTCAGTTTAAAATATATGGGAGAGATATTTGGAGAGATTCTAAAGGACATTGCTGAAATCACTCCTTCTGTAGGTAAGGATTATGATGTGATAATTGAAAAAAATAATTTGGCAAAGAGCCAAGTTCAAGATTATATAGATGAAGTCGCTGAAAGGGACGTTAAAGTTTTAGCTAAATTCAGGGCACAACTTAGAGAGCAGTTGATGGAACAGAATGAAAATATAAAATTGGCTTCAACTATTATTGAAGAGGGATCCGTTGGCGAAATCGTTATAATTGATGATACCTTAATTGAAGTGAAGTTAAATCCTGATGTTAGGGCATTTGATGTTAATTGGAAGGTCCTTGCAGGTCCTGGTGAAAATGTTTTAATGGTTGTGGACGACTCTGAAGGTCTTGATAAGGGCGATGAGATAGTAATTGAAGACGAAGTCTTATGCGTTAAGAAGAATAAGGCTAATTTGAAATGTGATATAATTTTATGTCATCTTGAATAAGTTTTTTAAATTAAGAGATGTATTAAAATTCCTTATTTAAGGTGCTTAATATGAAAATAACATTTTTAGGTTCTGGTGGAGGAAGATTTACCACCATTAGTCAAAAAAGAATGACTGGGGGATTCAGGCTTGATAATTTCGGTGGAAAGAATTATCATATCGACCCAGGTCCAGGTGCCCTTGTCAGGTCTTACCAATTTGGTGTAAACCCAACTAAAATTGATGGAATTTATATTTCCCATTCACACACTGATCATTATGGTGATGCAGAGATTCTTATTGAAGCGATGACTCGTGGAATGACAAAGAATAATGGGATTATTATGGGGAGCAGGTCTGTTTTTGAAAAGTATAAGCGTTGGGGTCCTGCAATTTCTAATTACCATAGAAGCAATTCCAAGAATCTGATTTTGGTTCCAAATAAAATCAAACGTTTCCCTGATTTTTCAATAAAGGGAACTGACACCATTCATGGAGATCCTACAGGTGTGGGCTTTCAGATGGAAGCAAATAACTTAAAGGTTTCCTACACTTCCGATACAAGATATTTTGAGGAATTGAAGAAATATCATAAGGGTGCAGATATATTGATAGGAAGCGTTTTAAGACATGATGATGATGCTATCAAGGGACATATGTGTACTGATGACTTTATAAATTTGGTTGGTGACGTTAAGCCAAAATTAGCTATAATGACTCATTTTGGATTTAAGATGATTGCTGCCAATCCGGTTGAACAGGCAATAAAGGTTTCAAAGAACACAGGTGTTAGAACTCTTGCTGCATTTGATGGAATGTTGGTGGATGTTAATGAAAAATATCCTCAAAAGTCTCGTATGTTAAGACTTAAGGACAGATTTGCAGCTCATATGAAACAAGAAGACGTTTATTCAACTAATTTTAAAGTTAAATCAAATAAAAGAAATAAAATGAGAAATAAGAAGAAATATTATAATAATAATGATTCTAATAATTCTTTTAGCTCTAAATAATATTTTTCTTATTTTTTTAATTTTTAATTAATTTTTATTTAAACTTTTTTTATTATTTTTAGGTTTTTTTCTGTTTTTCTTATTATTTTTTTTATTTAAACTTTTTTTATTATTTTTAGGTTTTAGTTTTTTTTATTTCAATTATCTTTTTTATTTTTAATCTAATTTTAACTTAAACTCTTTTTTCTAAATTTGTAGGATGGATAAATCCTGAACGAATCATATGGTCTGCTAAAACTATTGCAGTTGCTGATTCAGCCACTGCAGTAACTCTTGGACAGATGCATGGATCATGTCTACCTTTAATTTCAATTGTAGTGTTTTCCTTTTTATTTAAATCAATGGTTTCTTGAATTTGAGAAATTGAAGGAGTAGGCTTAATTGCAATTCTTGATACAATTGGCATTCCATTTGTCATTCCTCCAAGAATTCCTCCAGAATTGTTTGTTTTAGTTTTAACATCATCTCTTTCGTAATAGAATTCATCATTGATTTCTTTTGCTGTTTTGGTCGCAACACCAAATCCTAACCCTATTTCCACTCCTTTAACAGCATTGATGTTCATTAGGACTTTTGCTAAATCTCCATCTATTTTTCCAAAAACAGGTTCTCCAAGTCCTGCTGGAACTCCTAAAGCAATTGTTTCAACAACTCCCCCTACAGAGTTTCCTTCTTCCTTTTTAGATAAAATCAAATCTTCCATAAGCTTGGCCACTTCAAGGTCTCCACATCTTACATTATTCTTTGTGATGTTTTCTTCAAGTGATTCAATATTTGCTTCCTTTGCTCTTATATCTCCGATTTGCACAACATGGGAGATTATTTTTATTCCTTTTGCACTAAGAAGCTTTTTTGCTATAGCTCCGCCGATTACATGGCCTATGGTAATTCTACCGCTTCCACGACCTCCTCCGTTATAGTCGTAGTTTCCGTATCTTTCTATCCAGCAGTAATCTCCATGTCCTGGTCTTGGAGTGTTCTTAAGTGATGAATAATCTTTAGATTTTTGATTTGTATTGTATACAACTCCAGTTATTGGAGTTCCATCTGTTTTTCCTTCAAATACTCCTGATAATATTTCCACTTGGTCCTGTTCTTTTCTTGCAGTTGTTAAAGCACTGGTTCCTGGTCTGCGTTTATTTAATTCAATTTGTATATCTTCTTCACTAAGTTCTAGATTAGCTGGACATCCGTCTACAATAGCTCCAAGTGCTTTTCCATGACTAGAACCAAAACTAGTAATTCTAAAGATTTTTCCAATTGTATTTGTCATTGTATCACTTTAATTATTTTCAAATTTCTTCTATGTAAATATTTTTTACTCATTATATTTATTATTTTAATTCAATTATTAAGTTTTAGGTATTTTTTCTTATCTCTTATTATTGTTCTAATTTAATTTTTAAGTTTTAGGTATTTTTTCTTATCATTATTATTCTAATTTAATTAATAAATTTTAAGTATTTTTAAATGACATATATTTAATTAAATTATTATTTTAAAAATTATGATTTTAATATTTTTCATTTAAATCTTACTTTATTTTTTTAAATCTATTAAAATCATTATTTCCTTAAACAGTCAATTAAAATTATTATTTTAATTATTAAAGTTTTGTGAGTGAATAATATGGATTTTCCAAATACTAGAATGAGAAGATATAGAAAAAACTCTAAAATAAGAGATATAGTTCGTGAAACCAAATTAAATAAAGAGGATTTGATTTATCCAATCTTTGTAAAAGAGGATTTAAAGGATGATGAAAAGGAAGAGATTTCTACAATGCCTGGAGAATTCCGATTTTCTATAAATGGTGCTGTGGAATATGCAAAAACATTGGAGGCTAAAGGATTAAGATCAATCATCATATTCGGTATTCCAAGTGATAGCGAAAAAGATGAAATCGCAAGCCCTGCTTATTCTCCAACAGGAATAGTTCAAAAGACCGTTCGCAAATTAAAGGCTGAAACTGATTTAGTTGTTATAACTGATGTTTGTCTTTGTGAATACACTTCTCATGGTCATTGTGGAATATTGAAGGAAAATGAAGATACTGATTTTGGATATGAAATATTAAATGACGAATCCTTAAAGTTCTTGGCAAAGACTGCGGTATCTCATGCAGAGGCTGGTGCTGATATTGTAGCTCCTTCTGATATGATGGATGGTAGAGTTGCAGCAATCAGAGAGGCTCTTGATGAGGCAGGATATTATAATACAATGATTATGTCTTATTCTGTTAAGTTCGCCTCTTCTTTTTATGCTCCATTTAGGGAAGCGGCATGCTCTTCTCCATCTGTTGGAAATAGGAAATCCTATCAAATGGATCCAGCTAATGCTCGTGAGGCTATTCGTGAGGCAGAGCTTGATGTTACTGAAGGAACTGACTTTTTAATGGTTAAACCCGCTTTACCTTATTTAGACATTATTAAAACAGTAAAAGATGAATTTAATCTGCCTTTGGTAACTTATAATGTAAGTGGCGAATTTTCAATGATTATGGCAGGAATAGAAAATGGCTATTTGACTGAAGACTCTATTATGGAATCCTTATTATGCATTAAAAGAGCAGGTGCAGACTTGATTATTAGCAATTTCGCTCCATATGCTTTAGATCATTTATAATATTTTTTCCAATATTTGAGGCATTCTTATTTGAGGTATTCAATTTTATTAATTTTGAGGTATTCTTATGGAAGCAAACCAAATAGCAAAATTGGCACAAATTGCATCAGCGTTAGAAGTTAGTGGTTATCCAAAACCTGGAAATGTTCATAGGACTCGTAATTATGATGATATGGTCTTTGAAGACTTTATAATCAGTGGAGTTGTTATTGGAGATACCATTCGAGAATTGGCTAATCACACCCAATCCATTGATGATTTGTCTGATGCAAATTTAGGCAAATATATTTTAGAGGCAGTTGCTGAAACAAATAAATGGATTGCAAATAATACCAATCTGGGCATTATGATGATGTGTGTTCCTATTGCAGCTGCTGCTTCAATAAGTGATGATTTTAGCCAAATTCAAGAAAATGTAGGTAAATTGATGGATGCAACTACTGTTGAAGATGCTGTAGATTTATATGATGCAATTAATTTAGCTGATGCTGGAGGAATGGGGGATCAGGATGAGTTTGATGTAACCAGCGAGAAGGCTAAGGATGAATTGCGTGCAAACAATCAAACCATGTTTGATGTTTTAAAGATATCTGCTCCTTGGGATAGATTGGCATCTGAGCTTACTTCTAAAATGCCTGTTTCCTTTGAAATCGGTTATCCGACATTCACTGGTTTCTGCAATTCATGTGAGGATGTTGATAAAATCAATAAGGCTACTGTACTCACTTTCATGACACTTTTATCAGAGATTCCAGACACTCTCATTTCAAGAAAATATGGTGATGAGGTTGCTAAAGATGTGTCTCTAAAGGCAAAAGAGCTTTTAGAATTTAAAGATGATGATGACTTTGTAGAAAAGCTTTTAGAATTCGATGACTATCTCTATGAAAATAAATATAATCCCGGCACTACTGCTGATTTAACTGCAGCATCTATATTTATTAGCTATTTGGATAAAGAATTCTAATTCTTTTTTTTCTTTATTCAAGCTTCGTTTTTTATTATTTTTTTATTTTCCATTTTTATTTGCCATTTCTATTTTTCATTTCTATTTTTCATTTCTATTTTTCATTTCTATTTTTTATTTCTATTTTTTTTATCATTTATTCTCTTTCTTAAAAAACTTTTTTTATTAAGAATTTCCTTAATTAAAAACTCCTTTTCATAAATGATAGTTTTTTTTATTAGAGCTATTTTTCATAAATCTTTATTAATTAGATTAAAGATATATTATAATATTATAAAATAATGCTTATTTAATAAAAATATAAAAATCACATCTGGTGTTTAGATGAGTGAAGTTATAGATAAAATCATTAATGAATTACATATTTATGAAAAAAAATTACTTAAAGAGTTAGAAAAGAACGAAGATCTTAGTCCTGATGAGATAGCTCAAGATACAGGCTTAAACATTAAGTCTGTAATGAGCGCAGCAGGAATTCTCGCTTCCAAAGGAATCATCACTGTTAAAAAAGATGTTGAAGAGAAGTTCAGCTTAACTAAATATGGTAAGAAGTATGCTGAAATCGGTCTTCCTGAAAGAAGAATCCTTAATGAGCTTCAAGAGAAAAAAGAATTGCATATGAAAGATTTGGCTAAAATAGACAGTCTTGAAAAGAAGGAAATCAATATTGCAATTGGCTGGTTAGTTCGTAAAGGCTGGGCTAAGATAAACAAAGGTGTAGTGACTATCACTGAAGTTGGAGAATCTTCTAAAGATAAATTAGGTGATGATGAAGTTTTACTTAATCTTTTAAATGAAAAGGGAAGTTTATCTCAAGATGAACTTGATGAAGATATGGCTAATGGTTTAGCAGCACTTAAAGATAGGAAAAAATTAATTGCAAGTGAAAAAACCACTTCCCATAGCTTCCAGCTAAATGACTTGGCTTATGAGATTTTAGATAAGGGCTTTGACTTAACTGAAGAGGCTACCCAATTGACTCATGAGCAATTGAAAGACGGCAGTTGGGCTAAACTAAAATACAGGCCTTATGATATTAATGCTGAATATCCTATTTTCTTCCCAGGTAAGGAACATCCATTAAGAAGAATCATTCAGGAAATTAGGGAAATCTTCCTTAACCTTGGCTTTACAGAAGCAAAAGGAGAATATTTGGAGTCTGCATTTTGGAATTTCGACTCATTGTTCCAGCCTCAAGATCACGCTGCAAGGGAGATGCAGGATACATTTTATGTAAAGAATCCATTGACTTGCGACTTGCCAGATGATGACCTTGTTGAAAGGGTAGCTAAAACCCATGAAGATGGTGGAAATACCAATTCTGAAGGTTGGCATTATGATTGGGATGCAGATATTGCTCGCCAATCTGTTCTTAGAACCCATACAACTGGAATTTCTACACAAGCACTAGCAAATTGGGAGCTTCCTATTAAAATGTTTTCAGTAGGCAGAGTATTTAGAAGAGAAACCTTTGACTATAAGCATTTGCCTGAGTTCCATCAAGTGGAAGGATTGGTTGCAGCTCCTGGAATCAATTATCAAAATCTCCTCGGAACATTAAAGGAATTCTATAAGAAATTAGGCTTTGAAGTTAGATTCAGACCTGCATATTTCCCTTACACTTATCTTTCAACTGAATGTGAAATCTATTTGGAAGAGAAGGAAAGCTGGATAGAGCTTGGCGGATGTGGAATGTTTAGACCTGAAGTTTTAGAACCTTTAGGTGTTAAAGTTCCAGCCTTAGCATTTGGTTTAGGTATTGAACGTTTAGCTATGATTAGATATGACTTATCTGATATTAGAATGCTTTATAAGAGTGATATCAGTTGGTTAAGGGAAGTTCCTTTAGAAGAAGGCATTAACTTTGAATAAGTTTCTTCCTTAGAAGAAGGCATTAACTTTGAATAAGTTTCTTTAGGAATATTTTTTTTAACTAATTAATTAAAATGTAATTTTTATCTTTTGGCCTATTCTTTTGGAGAATAGGCTATTTTTTTAGATTTTTATTTTTTATCTATTTTTTGATTTTATGCTTTTAGTTAGATGTGATTTTTATGACAAAAATTAGACTTATCTCATGGAATGTAAATGGCATTAGAGCAATTCATAAAAAGGGCTTTCTAGACTGGTTTAATGAAGAGAAAGCAGATATTGTAAACTTACAGGAAACCAAAGCTAAAATAGAGCAGTTACCAAAAAAATTAATCAATGTTCCAGGCTATACCAGCTATTTCCACTCAGCTGAAAGGGGAGGATATAGCGGAGTGGCCACTTACACTTCAATAGAGCCAAATGAAGTTATTAATGGAATGGGAATTGAGAAATTTGATATTGAAGGAAGATTAATCAGATTGGATTTTGATGACTTTACTCTCTTAAACATCTATTATCCTAATGGAGGTCGCGACGAAGAGAGATTGCAATATAAATTAGACTTCTATGATGCATTTCTTGATTATGCTAACGATTTAAGAGACCAAGGAAAAAATCTTGTTATCTGCGGTGACTTAAATACTGCACATAAGGAAATAGATCTTGCAAGACCTAAGCAAAATGAGGATGTATCAGGTTTTCTTCCTATAGAAAGAGAATGGGTAAGCAAATTTCTAGACAATGGCTATGTAGATACCTTTAGAATGCTACATGAAAATGAAAAAGAAAAATATACATGGTGGAGTTATAGGACTAGAGCGAGAGAACGCAATGTAGGGTGGCGTTTAGATTACTTCTTCGTAAACGAAGAATTTAAAGACAATGTAAGAGCATCTTACATTATCTCTGAAGTGATGGGTTCTGATCACTGCCCTATAGCTTTAGAAATTGAAATTTAATTTTATTTTTTTTTATTATAATAATCCTTAGATTATTTTTTATTTTTTTATTTTTTTAAGTTCAAATTCTTTGAGTTTTTTTTTACTTATTTTTTTTAAGTTCAACTTTACAGTATTTTTTCACAGTTTTTATTCGGTTTTTTCATCAAATTCCTTGATTATTGTTTCGCCTATTTCGGTTAATTTATATAAACGTCCTTTCTTGTCGTCAGGATTTAATAAATAAACCAATTCTTTTTCAGTTAACTGTTTAAGAGATAAACTAACACTGTTGATGTTTAAATTTGTTTCTCTTGCAATGTCACTAGGTTTTTTAGAACCATCTTTCAATGTTTTAAATACTTTTTCGCGGTGTTTTGAGATTTTGATGTATTCAGTCATTACTTCCTCAAAATCACTCATATTATCACCTCTTATTATAATCTTTAAATAAAAAAATTTATTTTTGAAATTTTTATAGTTTCCCTTTTTAAAATACTTATTTAAAGCTTACTTTTTAAATATGGGTTTACTATATTAAACTATTTATAATATTATGTATTGTTTGTTCTATAATAAATAAATAACTGATTCTTAGTTATTATTTACTTATAAGATTGTTATATCTTTGTTATTTCTTTATTATTACTTTGCTATAGTTTATTTCTTATTTATTTATAATTTAGTTATTATTTACTACAAGTTTACCTATTATTTATCTATTATTTACTTATAATTTACTTATAATTTACTTATAATTTGCTTATTATTTACTTATTATTTACTTATTATTTACTTATTATTTACTACTGTTTTACCTATTATTTACTATACTTTACATATCTTCTTATTTATATTTATCTATTTTTTATCTATTATTAACTAATTTTACCTTATTTTTTAATAATGGCTTTATAAAGTAAGGAATTTAATTTATTCATTGTTTAACATTGACTTAACTCGATTAAGGGATTTTCATTATAGTTCACTTTTAAAAAATTAATTTTTTTTTTAAGTAATATTTAACTTATGGTTCATATAATTTTCATATAATTAAAAGATTAAATAATATAAAATTAATGAATTTATAATTTTAAAAGGAGTGAAAGCATTCAAAAAAGTTTATTATCGAAAAATAAAAAAATAGTGATGATTTATAGGATAAAGATTGAAAAAAAGTATTTAAATTAAAAAAGAGTATTTAGAAGAGTTTATCTTCAACATACTCTCCATTATTTAAAGCAATTGTAGTGCTATATGCATCGTACATACCGTAAAGCCATACAAGCATGTATAATAAGACTCCAATTACAAAAATTGTTAAAACGATGGATACGATTGCTCCAATAATTAAAAAGATTCCTTTATGAGTTTGATTATTATAGAATTGCCCAAGGCCTGGGAATATAAGTGATAGAATAAGAGAGAATAAAGGTTCTTTTTTAACAACAGTCAATTGTCTTACGCCACATTTTGGACATATTTCAGCTTTAGGATCAATCGGATTTCCACAATTTCTACAATATTTCTGTGGAGCGTTTTGTGTTTGAACTGGTTTTTTCTCTTCTATTTTACTTCCGCAATTTGGACAGAACTTTTCTGTAGTTACTTTAGTTCCACAGGATGGACAGGTTTTGTCATTATTTTCACCTTGGCTTTCAGTCTTGGCTTCATATGGAACTATGGATGCTGTGGATTGTCCGCATCTTGGACAGAACTTTTCATTATTCAATTCATGTCCACATTTGCTGCATATCTTTTTATTTTCCACAGGAGCTTTAGGAGTTTCTTTAACTTCAGAAGCATCTGTATCTAATTTTTCTTCAGTTGGAGCAGTGTTTAAGTCTATTTTCTCTTCAGTTGGAGCAGCGTCTAGGTCTAATTTTACTTCTTCTGCTTTTACATTTGATAGATTAGCTCCACAATTTTTACAGAATTTATTTGTATCTTCTTGTTCTTTGCCACAGTCTGGGCATTTGATTTGCGCCATTTTATCACCCGCAATGTTTTTAAAATAATTTAAAATAAATTAATAAATTTATATTCATCGTTTATTTTCAAATAAACTTATAAAACAGTATCAACATCGGAAATGCTGTCTAAAACTATTATATCAATGTCTTCATTATTAACTCTTTCTTTTTCCTCTTCATCTAAAGTGGAATTTACAAGTATTGCACTCATTCCAGCATTAACTGCACCCATACAATCAATATCTAGTTTATTCCCTACCATAACACTTTTTTTAACATCACATGCCATTCTTCTGCATGCTTCAAGATAGATTTCAGGGTCTGGCTTTTCAACTCCCACTTCCTCTGATGTAATTACAATGTCAAAGAAATGATATAAATTTAATCTGACAAGTTTCTCCCATTGTTTTATTGTGATTCCATTTGTTATTGCCCCTAATTTATAGCCGTTACTTTTTAAGTAGATTAAAATGGCACTTGTTCTAGGGAATGGTCTTAAAAGTGCAAATTTAACGTTATGGTAAGTGGTCATGCCGATTGCCACTAAAAGAGGATCTTCCTTACCTAAAACTTCTTTTGTCAATATGTTAAAGTGTTTTGAATAGTTTGAACCTTTTTCTTTAATAATATCTTTTAATAGGTCATATGCTTCATCAGGTTCTAAAGGTAAACCGTTGTTGCACATACTTTCAATAGCCGCATGTCTTGCAAGATCTGCAAAGCTAGAAGTGTCTAAAAGAGTATCATCTATATCAAAGAACACAGCTTTAGTCATTATTACACCTGGTTTTATTATTTATTGTAATTTTAATTTATAGATTTATTTTTTTATTTTTATAAATCGGATTATTAAGTTTTTTTCTAAAAGAATCTATCTGAATTTTTTTGTCTCTAAAAGAATGTATTTTAACATTATTTTCTAAAAGAATGCATCTAAACTTTGCTGTCTTTCGGTTGATGCCAATTCTCTCAATCTATTTTTATCATATCCTAAAGGTTCCATCATTCTTGAAACTGCTGGAATCAGTTGATTTTCAATATAATATTCTTTATCATATTCAACTCCTTCACTATATTCATAAGGGACTGCCCTTTGGCTAATAGAACCTTTTCCTTTACTGATTATATATTGTACAATTGTTCCTTTACCTACTTTAATTCCATGTGCTTCAATTTCACGCGCAGCAATCACATGAGGTCCTATTTGCTTATAGTCATCAAGATTTTTAGTGATTTGGGTATGTATGATTAGATCTTTAGTTGCAATGTCTCCTGATTTGATTTTCCTAAGGACTTTGCTAATGATCTTTTCAGCCTTTTTAACATCCCCCTCTTTTAGGATGGCCATCAATATTTCCTCTTGGGTTTTTTTAGCTATTGGTGCCCAATCTCTTCTTACAAGCTCTAAACCTTTTGCTATGATTTTCTCATTTTCAATTACTGCATATCTTTTTTTGCTTACAAAAAAACCTCTTCTGTAGAATCCCTCAAATTCAAGTTCCATTGTATCTGGTAACTCTCCATTAAAGAAGTTTAAAAACTTGTCCTTTTGGATTTGAATTTCTTTTTCAATAGCTAATTGCTCTGGGGATTCTGGCATTTTAACACCTTTTCTTAAAAGATTTTTTTATACTATTAATATGTATAGATTTTACTTTTTAAATAATTTATGTTTATTTTTAAGTTTGATTTCTAATTTTAAACTTTAATTATTTAATTTTATTTTTCTATCTAACTATTCTCTATTAAAATCAAGTTTTGATTTTTTTTATGCCCTTTTTCTTTAAATCCCTTTTCTGTGAATTTTTTTCATTCTAAATCCGATGTCTTTTGAAAAATCCCCAATTTTTAAGTCTAAAAATAGTTAGGTTTATATATTGTTTTGAATATAAATATATACATTCTTACTTATTCTTGCCGTAAGAGTCATTAATTAACTTGCTTATTTGAGAATTTATTCTCGTTTTATTTTAAAAAATAAATATAAAAATAAATTTAATGGTAAATACAAGTGCTATTAAGTTTTTCTCTTTATCAAGCAAAGCGGACAGCTTGTTTTTTGAGTTTTAATTTTTATAAAACTAATATTCCCTAGACAATTCTATGGAAATTTTAGTTAAAAAGCATTATTAAGAGATAATCTTAATTTAATATCTAAATAGAAAACCAATATTAAGATTGATCTTAATTAATTTATTTATTAATATTACTAAATAACGGATTAAAAAATTTGAGGAGATGTAGTTATGGCAATTTGTCAAGGAAAATCAACTAGAACACCTTCTGGTGCTAGAAGAGTTGCAAATCGTGGAAAAAGAAAATCTGAATTAGGTAGAGAATCTGCAGAAACTAAATTAGGGGACAAAAATTTAAGAAAAATCAGAACCCGTGGTGGAAACGTAAAAAACAGATTAGCTAGAGACAATAAGATTAATGTAGTTGATGCAGAAGGTAAAGCTCAAACTGTAGAAATTTTCGGTGTAATCGAAAACACTGCTAACCCAAACTACGTAAGAAGGAACATCATTACTAAAGGTGCTATTGTAGAAACTGCAGCTGGAAAAGCTAAAGTTACTTCTAGACCTGGCCAAGATGGTGTTATTAACGGAGTTTTAATCGAATAATTTCGTTAATTCTTTTTTCTTATTACTTTTTTTTATTTACTTTTTTTACTTCTTTTGAACTATTTTTACTTTTATTGCTTGTTTTATTCTTGTTTTTATTTATTTGGACTATTTTTACTTTTATTGCTTGTTTTATTCTTGTTTTTATTTATTTGGACTATTTTTACTTTTATTGACTTATTTATACTTATTTTTACCCATTTTAAAATAATCATAGATATCAATAGAACGCTATAATTACTCATTTTAAAATTATCATAACTGCACCATCAATAATCATTTTCAAAAAATAAATATTACTTAAAATAGAATTATGGCAAATACTTATTTAATAGTAAATACTAAAATATTATTGTTAGTTATTATGCTAAATAATATATTTTTACAAAAATTATTATTTTGGCAACTATGGGAAATTAATAATTCCATTTATTATTTAAATTTATTTAATTTTTTATAATTAAGGCGATATAATGAAAATAGGTATGTCACATGGAGCTGGTGGAGAAGTTATGGGTAATCTAATTTCAGAAACCATTCTTAATAATTTATCAAAAAAAGCTGTTGAAGGAGGTTTAGGCCTAGATGCTTTAGATGACGGAGCAACTATACCTTTAGGCGATTATGAAATTGTATTTACAACTGATGGTCACACAGTAAATCCTTTATTCTTCCCTGGAGGAGATATTGGAAGAATTTCAGCAGCAGGAACCATTAATGATGTTTCAGTTATGGGCGCAAAGCCTTTAGCAATTTCCAATGCAATGATCTTGCAGGAAGGCTTTCCAATAGAGGATTTGGATAAAATCATCAAGTCCATGAGTGCCACTTGTGAGGAGGCTGATGTTGCAGTTATCACAGGAGACACTAAAGTCATGGAACAGGATAAGCTTGAAGGAATTGTCATTGTAACCACAGGTATTGGAATAGCAAAAAAAGGAGAGGTAATCAAGGATTCCACATTAAGCGTTGGAGATAAGATAATAATTTCCGGAAGTGTTGGTGACCATGGAATGAGTTTGATGTCCTTTAGAGAAGGCTTTGGATTTGAAACAGAGTTGAAATCTGATGTGGCTCCTATGTGGGGAATTATTTCAAAGGCTCTTGAAGTTGGAGGTGTCACTGCAATGAAAGACCCTACCCGTGGAGGTCTTGCAAATTGCATAAACGAGATGGCTCGCAAATCTGGTGTTGGAGTATTGCTTCAAGATGAAGCCATTCCAGTGAAGCAAGAAGTCAGAGCGGCATCTGAAATGTTAGGAATTGACCCTTATGAAGTTGCTAATGAAGGTAAGGTTTTAATGGGCGTAAAGGCTGAAAAGGCAGAGGAAATTCTAGAAGCCATTAAGACTGATAAGTATGGTGCCGATGCAGCTATCATTGGTGAGGTTATTGATGATGATAAGGTTTTAATTGAAACGGGAATTGGAGGCATAAGGATTTTAGAGACTCCTATTGCAGATCCGGTTCCAAGAGTATGTTAAAATAGTTTATGATAATTTTATTATTAGCTTTAATTTAAATTAAGATTTTTATATCATTAATTTAAGTTTAAGCAATTATGTATTGAAATGGAGTTTGAGGGATTATATGGATTTATTTGTAAAAAGAATCATTGCTTACATTCTTGATTTCTTTGTAGTTTCAGCATTTATGTGGATTTTCTCATATTTAGCTTATTTCTTTATTAATTATTTAAATATGTTCCAAATCTACCATTATTTCATTTTTATACTTCCAATATTAATTTTAGTTTACTTTACATTCTTGGAAAAGAATATAGGGGCAACTGTTGGCAAGAAATTAATGTTTATAGAAGTGAAATCTACTGTTGCTAAAAGAAGTAGAAATGGAAGGAATTATAATTTAACTTATGGGCAAGCATTTATTAGATCTTTATCTAAAATCTACTGGTTCCCTATAATCATTGATGTGATTCTTGGTAAAATTGCTGGAAAAACCAGATTACTCGATGGATTTTCTAAAACCACTGTAGTTGAAGAAAGAGTAGACAGATATCTTTATTATTAAATTGCTAGATATTTGAAAAGAGAGAAAATTGCTCTTTTTTCGAATAATTTATGATAATATTTAGTTTTATGAATTATTTATTTAGCAGTTTTTTTCTTATTTATTCTTCATTAAACAGTTATATAACTTATTATTGTTTTTTCATTTCTTAATTTTTTTAAATTTAGTTTATTTTTTAAATTTAGTTTATTTCATAAGTCTTAATTAATTTCATTTTTTTAAGACTTTCATCTATTTTTTAATCATTTTTATCATTCTACTTTTAGAGGGGATTTTATGGAAAATAAGCTTATAAGACAAGACACTAGCGATTTAGATATTGTAAATCATCCAGAGATTAAGGGTTTACAGATTATTGAAGGAAAAATAAATTTTCCAATCAGTTGGTTAAATCAGCAAGGGTACTGTGAATACACATTATATCTGCAATACCTAAAAGGCATTAAAACAATGCCAACTCAGGCTATGACCACAGGCACTAAGGAACATTTAAAGTTAGAGGAAGAATTTAAGCAAACTGCAACCCCATCAAGTTTTGATGATGCATTTAAGGAATCTAAGGAAAAGGAAATACTGTCTCGTGAAATGTTTGTTATAGATTCTGAAGAGGGGGTTCGAGGTTTTATTGATGAGATTTGGATGACTCCAGATGAGATTGTGATAATTGATGATAAACCGGGCAATAGGGCTTATCCATCATCTATGAATCAAGTTCGTGCATATTGTTTGGCCTTTAAAAACATGATTGGCGATGATAATCGTATAATCAGAGGCGCTTTAAGACAAAGAGGCACTGACAATATATTTTGGAGTGAAATCTTTGATGAGAAGGTTGAAGAGAATATATTATATTTAATTCACCGTATGCATGGTCTATTTGAAGGCACTAAACCTTTCATACCTACTAAAAATGGAAATAAATGTAGAGCATGCAGATATCAATCCTATTGTGAACACAAAGTTGATATTTAGTTTAAAAATTAGTCTGATTAATTATTTTAATCAAAAATTAGTCTGATTATTCATTTTAAAAAAAGTAAAATCTTATTTTTTCATTAAATCTTTATTTAGAAGATTAATGCTTATTTTTATAAATAAAAAGAGTAAAAAATAGTTATTTTAAATAAAATAACTATTAAATCTATTTTTAAATTTAGGCAGTTTTTACAGACTTCTTAGCATCTATGACTTGATATTGAATATTAGCATCCTCTAAATCTTTACTAATATTCTTGCTCATGTCTCCAATGGAAAGAATCATAACATTAAGTCCTTTTCTAACTGCAGATTGGGAAGCTTCGCTTACTCCAAATTCAATGTCTATTGGAATGCCTAAATTATTGGCTACTGCATGTGAAGTGGTGCCGATTGCTGCAACCTTATCAATGGAACTTAATCCATAATTTTCATAGTTTCCTTCATAGATTCCTTTAACCAAGTCCAAATCAGCAGAACGTGATCCTCCATCTTTGATTGGAGGCAATGTGACTATTAAAATCTTGCTGTCTTTGATTTCAATTGTTCCTTTGAGATTTGTTAGAGCAACATCAAAGCCTTTTTTAGTGTCTAATATCACATCTGCATATGCTGAAGTTTGGGCGTTTATTGATGCATATAATCTTCCATTTTCCATATATAAACCTACTTCGTCTCCTTCTTTCAAGTCTTCTTTTGCAATTGCAGGCCAAGTGGATTTATAATATGTCATGGTTTCAAGAACACTGTCAGTATATTTTCTAAGGATGATTGCATCTTTTTTAACCTTTGCAATTCCTTTTTGAGTTATTTTATATGGTGCTCTTCCGTCTTTTGAAGTAATGTATTCAAGTTCGGTTAATGTTTTTATGTTTTCGGAAACTGCTTGGATAGTAATTCCTAAACGTTCAGCCAAATCTTTTTGTTTTAAGTTTGGTTCTTGCTTAGATATTTCACCTAATATTTGAAAATGAGTTAAAGCTCCTCTTTTTTGTAAAATCTCCATAATTATTCCCCATATTTTTTTAAATAATTTACGAACAA
Organism: Methanobrevibacter ruminantium M1; assembly: GCF_000024185.1. Taxonomy (NCBI): domain Archaea; kingdom Methanobacteriati; phylum Methanobacteriota; class Methanobacteria; order Methanobacteriales; family Methanobacteriaceae; genus Methanobrevibacter; species Methanobrevibacter ruminantium. The sequence continues at coordinate 2,011,852 of NC_013790.1, read as the reverse complement.
ATTATGTCTTAAATTTTTTTTAAAATAATTGAATATTAACTAAATACTTATATGTATTTTATTTTATATAAAGTTTATTTTAATTGTAATTAAAGTTAATTTGATTATGCAATTATTTAAAAGGAGCATATTTATTATTTTCTTGATTAATTAAAGAATTTTTATTATATTTGGTAATGTATTTTTAATTTATCTTTAAAATATAATTAAAGAATTTTTATCAAGTATAAATCAATATAACTAATTTTTTGAGATTTAATTTTAATGGTGTGGTGATAAGTTATTTTTCTCTTTAATTTGCATAGAACTTCTATTTAATTTACATAGGAATTCAATTTAATTTACCTAGAAATTCTTTTTAATTTTCTTAGAACTTCTATTTAATTTTACTTAGAAAGATTTAAAAAATTTAAGAAAATTAGTCTTCAAGAGCTAATTTTCCTTCTAGTTTTTCATTCATCAAATTTAAAAATTCATCTTTTTTATCTTTAGGAATATATGCACCACAAGCAACATTATGGCCTCCTCCATTTCCTCCTAAGCTTTGTGCAACTTCTCTTATAATGTTTCCAAAGTGAATTCCATCATATGCCAAAAGTCTTGAGCAGCGTAAAGATATTTTTAAATCTTGATTCTCATCACTTACTTGAGTAAATGCAATCATGGGCTTTCTCCAATCTCCATAGCTAAGAACCATTCCTGCAATTGTACCTACTACATTGCTTCTGATTCCTGAGCCGTCAAAGTATTGCAGGTTTTTCATTTGAATAATCTTATGCTCATCCTCAATGCTTTGAATGTTCTCGGCCAAATAACCTCTATGGTCTTTAGAAATGATTTCAAGTGCATCTAATGCCTCAGCTCTATTTCCTTCTAGGATTTTTAAAGCAACGACCTCTTCATTATTTCTAACGCATGCATTCATTGCAGTGGAAAATTCAGATGCATCCCTTAGGAATGTGCCGTCTTCTTCGGCTAAGAATTCGTAAGTGTCAGCTATTACCAATTTAGGAACATAAATGCTATATCTTGGAGGAATTTCGTTTGATATCATCCTTATCAATTCGCTAGTCAATGCCCTTTTTTGAGCGTCATTCAAGTCACTGAGGGTGGTTGCCCTTTCTCCTGAAGGAACGCTTTCATCTTTAATTCTTCTAGGTATTCCTAATCTTTGTAAAAGCGCAATTGTTTCATTCTTATTGTTGGTAATAGGCAATTTAACATCACTGAAATAGGATAATGCTACAAATAAGGGCCTTGTTTGTCTGCCATATAATGACAGGTCAGTATCGGAGCTGACTAGCCCTTCTTCTTTGGCATCTTGAAGAATTGTTTTGTTCATCCCTTGAAGCTTTCCGGTTTTAGTGTTTTGCATATCTCCAATGGCAGCAAGAACTCCTATCCAACTGAGGTCCCTATAGCCGAATTCCTTAGCAAGGAGATAGCATAGTCCTCCTCCACAGATTTCCTGTGAACCGTCTATATCGTGAAACATTGGATTTATCTCGAGATAAGTATATTCCACACTGTCTGGATAGTCCATTTCCCTAAGTGGAGGGTGGTGATCCAATATCAGTATTTTTGAATCTTTTTTGGCATGTTTGTCTACAGGCTGTCCTGATCCAAGGTCTGAAAAGATGGTTAGTTCATGTTCTATTTCCAAATCTTCCAAGACATCAAGATTTACTATCTCTATTTCATAGTCTTTTCCTATTCTTTTTAAAATAGTGGATAGGATGGCTCCTGAAGATATTCCATCACAATCTGTATGGCTATATATTTTAATGTCTTCTGAGGACTCTATAAGTTCCTTTGCCTCTTCATATTTCTGTTTCATGTCTGGTGGTAATGTTTCTATCATTTTAATCCCTTTGGTTAAAATAGTTGTTTTCTATAATTAAAAATCTTAAAAATTATTTAATTGTTTAAATTTAATTTTAATCTATTTTTTTCCTTTTTTACCTTTTTTAGTAGGCTTATAGTTCTTTCTAGCTTCTCTAATATCTTTAATGCTATTTGACAAATTCATAAGAATTTCTTTTTTTGAATCATCAGTTTCAATTATGATTCTTCCAGATTTATTATACCATTCTCCAGGATAGGACTTATCCTCTTCAACAGTATATTTGTATTTTAATTTTTGAGCAGCCTTTTCAATCTCTTTTATTCTTGGTTCTGAAATAGCATATTCCTGTGATATCTTTCTGCCTTCATTTAGAGATTTGTCTGCATCTAAATAAATTGGCCATATCATTACTTCTTTCATTGTTTCACCTTTGGTTTTTCATTCTTAAATCAGTATACTTACTATTTAATATTAGATTAGTATAATATTTAATTATTTAGTAAAGTTAAAAATTAATTCTTTGCTTTATGTGAATTTCAGTATGGATTGGATAATAATCTCTTCTAGTTTTATTTATTTTGCTTTTTATAAAGCTTTCTTTTTTATGATTTTATTTTTAATAATAATTTTGTGGTCTTTAAAATCAATTTATACTTCAAACCATACTTTTTAGTCTTATCTAACTTATCAAATTCCTCTAAAAATATCTTATTTTCCTCTTTTGTATTTTTTCTGCTTAGCCATAAGCTTATCCAGTTTAATAGATAAGGGTTTAGGAACAGGTCCTTATTCTTTATATTGAAATTGTCACAAAGCTCTGAAGACAATCTATATGCTTTAATTGAATCATAAACCAATCTGAAATTGATATTTTTTGTAACTGACTTATCTACAACCTCTAAACGCATAAAATAATTATAGACAATCTTGTCATTCAAAAACAAAATTCCATTTTCGCTTTTAAAGTATGCTTCCAATAGAAAGTTCAAATCCTCTGCAGAGACACATTCGGGGAAATTGATATTGTTTTTGCTTATAAGTTCGCTTCTATAGATTTTAGTCCAAAATGAAGGTAAAATCTTTAAGATAGCTATTTCCTCTTTATTTTCATCCTTAATATTTCTTATGAATATCTCTTTATTATTTTTATAATTTTTATCCAGTTCCTTTGGGTGGGAATTATCAGATTCCTTTGAATTGAACTTATTCATATCTATGGAGCTACCATAGAAGAACTTGCTGAATATGTTTTTCCAAAGGCTCCCTACTATTCCCTTAAAGTTGGATCCCTTTACTAAATCATCTAAATAGCTAAGATATGGTTCATCAAGGGTGTCGATATAGGGAGTGTAGGATTTTCTTATGAAATTCTCTTCCGGATAATGCCTAAGATATCTTCCAAAGGCAATGTCGCATCCATATTCCTCTATTTTATTTAAGAGAATCTCACAAGCGTCTTTTGGATATGTGTCATCTGAATCAATAAACATCAGATATTCTCCATTCACATAATTCAATGCAAGATTGCGGGGACCGAATGCTCCTCCTTTGTTTTCTTCAAGAGATATGGATTTTATAGTTTCCTTTCCAGTATCCGAATTTATCCTTTCCTTATATTCTTGAATGATTTTAGCAGTGTTGTCTGTTGAACAGTCATCCGCTATAATGATTTCCAGATTTTCAATTCCAATTGTCTGATTGATTACTGAATCTAAAGTTAGTGGAAGATATTTCTCTCCATTGTAAACAGGTATGATTATGCTTATTTTAAATTGATTGATAGAAATTCCTCCTCTGATTGATTACTTAAATTCGTAATTGGTTCTAATATTTCTAAAATCTTTTTTTTTTTAATTGTCTAAAAATTATTTTTTTTTTAATAGCATCGTTTGTTTTTTCAATTTTCAATATTATTCCCTATTGTTTAACTCCCTAAACATCAAGTCAATCATGTCTTTTACAGTATACCTTTTTGGATAGATGTGATTTACTCCTAATTGGTTCAATATATTACCTGTAATTGGTCCAATAGCTACAGTAAGGGTTGTTGTAGATAACTTTTCAACTAGATTATCCTTATCTTCATCTTTAGCTATTTCAAAAAGGTTTGATACAGTTAAAGGACTTGTAAATGTGATTCCGTCAATCTTTTCATCTAAGATGCATTGAATCAGTTTTTCTATCTTGCTTGTGTCCTCTGGAATGACTGATTTATAACTTTCAGCCAAGATCACATTTGCCCCCATATTTTTAAGTCCTTCAGGTAAAATAGTCCTTGCAGAAAATGTCCTAGGGACGCCAACATTTTTATTATTTAAGTCGATTCTTTCAAATTCTTCAAGCAGTCCTTCAGCAGTATAATCTTTAGGTATGATGTCTATAGGGAGTCCTTTTTTTATACCAAGTTCTGCAGTTTTAGTACCTATGGTTGCAATTTTACACTCTGGATTCAACTTGTCCAAGAAGTCCGGATAGAATTCAAAGATTGATTCGATTGAACTTACTGATGTAAATATCAACCAGTCTAGCTCATTGGATTTTTCCATCAGGTTCTTTAGTGATTCGGTATTTTCCAGTTTCAATTCAAGTGTTGGGACTATGATTGCTTCGGATCCATAGTTTTCTATAAACTCCTTTGCGGCTTTTGACCGTTCTTGAGGTCTTGTGATTGCTATTTTCTTTTTCATGTTTACACATCTGATGTAGTTTTAAATTGACTTTTATTATTTAAATAGTTTCTATGAGAGCATTTGAAAACTAATAATTGAATAATTTTTATTTTAGTTTTTTATTTCCTTTTGTTGTTTAAAATTTTCTTATTTTGTTTGATTTGATGTTCAGTTTTGCTATTTTTTTTCATTGCTTTGTTTGAATTACATCGAATGATTTTTCAAACAGTATTTTTTTTTCATTTGTTTATCTGATTGCCTAATTTTCATTTCTTTTGATAAAAAATTTCTTTTGTATTTTATTTTTGTTATTATTTTTGTTATTATTTTTGTAAGTGAAATTATATAATTATTTATAAAATTCATGAAAAATTAGCATAATACTTATTTAAATTTATATAATACTAGTTCTAAAATTATATATGTATGAAAATATTATAAATATATTAAATTTTTTAACTGGTTGTTAGAATTTATTTAATCAGGATTTTTAATATTTATTTTTCAATTGATTAAAATGATATCTAATATGGATTTTTAATATTGACTTTTTCAATTAATTTAAAAGGATATCAAATATTTAATTTTTAATGTGATAAGATGAAAATTCTATTCTTAAACTTACCATATGAATTCAATATAAGCAGGGCTAGCAGATGGCCTGAAAAGACCAAATCAGGTACCTTATATTATCCTTACTGGCTTGCATACTGTGTTGGGGTATGCGAACGTGAGGGATACGACTGCAAATTGGTTGATTGCATTACAAAGGCATATACAACCGAAGATACAGTTGAAGAGGTTAAAAACTACCAACCTGATTATATCATGGCTGAAATAACAACCCCTACTTGCGCTTATGATTATACAGTTATAAATGCCATTAAAGAGGCTTATCCTAAGGCAAAAATACTTATTGGAGGAACTCATGCAACAATATTGCCTGATGCAGTCTTAAAAGAGTGTTTAGGCATCGATTATCTTCTTCGCCAAGAGTATGACTATACTGTAGGGGAGCTTATATCCTCTGATGATGTTGCATCAGTGAAGGGAGTCTCCTATAGGGTAAACTCTGATGGTGTGGACATCGCATCTTTAGGTATCAATCTATTGACTGAACCAGTTGACTTTGAAGTAAGGCATACCGAAGACAGAGAGCCTCTTGAGGACTTGGATAGCCTTCCATATGTTTCAAAGGTTTACCAGAAGTATCTAAACTTCGATGACTATGCATATGCCTTCGCTCAAAAGCCAATGATTCAGATTGTATCATCAAGGGGATGCCCTAACCAGTGCAATTTCTGCAGCTATCCATCTACAATGGGCGGAAGAATTTATAGGACAAGATCAGTCACTGACCTTGCAGATGAGTTTGAATACATCTTGAAGGAGCTTCCAGAGATTAAGGAAATCTTTATTGAGGATGACACATTCACTGTTAATCAGCCAAGGGTTATTGAGTTTTGTGATGAGATTATAAAAAGAGGCCTAAAGCCTATCTGGTCCTGCAATACAAGGGTTGACTTAACCTATGAGACAATGAAAAAGATGAAGGATGCCGGTTGCAGATTACTTGTTTGCGGATATGAGTCTGGTAATCAGGACGTTTTAAATGAGACTAAAAAGGGAATAACCCTTGAACAGTCAAGAGCATTTGCAGAGAATGCCAGAAAGTTAGACATTAAAGTATTTGGCTGCTTTATGATAGGGTTGACTGGTGACAGCCTTGAGACAATCGATGAGACTTATAAGTTTGCTCAATCTGTTTATCCGGACATGTGCTTCTTCCAGCAAGCGGTACCATTCCCAGGTACTGGATTTTATGATTGGGCTAAAGAGAATGGCTATCTCATTACAGAGGACTATTCCAAATGGCTGAATGAGGATCGGTATCTTAATTGTCTGGTGGACTATCCTTATGCAGATCATAAGGAGATAGAGAAGTTAAGAGACAGTCTTATGAGCAAGTATTATTTCTCATTTGCATATATTGTAAAGACTTTCTTAGCTAACCTTGATTGGGTTGAATTCAAGAGAGTCATGCGAGGAGGAACTCAGTATATTACTTTTAGACTTAAAAAAGCTTTAAATAAGTCTGATAATTTGGATTAAGCTTTATTTATACTCTTATTTTTTATTTTTATACTCTTTTATTCTTTTTTTATTCTTTCTTTTTTATTATTTTGACTTATTTTGTTTTGATTATTTGTTTCTATGGTTTCTATTTTAAGATTAATTTGTTTCATAATTATGAAACAATTTTGTAAAAGGAAATATTTTTGGTAGTTTATTTTTTAAAAAAAGGGTTTTAAGAGTTTATTTTAGAAAATTAGTTATTTGGATAAATATTTTAAAAAAAAGTAAATTTAATAGTATTTATAAAAAAAAGAAAAAGTAAAAAAAGAAAAGATACTTATCACAAAATGTGATAAGAATTTTGGTCAAGGTTTTTTGGCCGCAGTCCAAAAAAGCTTGCTTAAACTGCATCTGAGTATAATAATCCACTAGCTCTGAAGACTACAAAGGCTAGGTAGATTGTGAAAATACCAGATAAAATAGCTCCAATATATGTGCCTACATCGCCTAATACACTAAATAAACCTAAAATAAATGATACGACAAGGCCTAGGATAACTAAAATAAGGAATACTGCTATTATTTTTATAATTCCCACTTTTGTAATATCTTTAATTGCTTCTGGAATATTTAATGCTTCACCTAAGCTGTCTGTGTGAGCTAATCTGCATTGAGCCATTAATAAAGCGAATGCTGCTATGATAAATAATATTATTCCTACAATTAAACCTAAAGTTTGATTGAGGTATGATAAAATTATCATAATGATAGTTGGGATTAACATGTAAATGAAGCAAGTAATGTACCATTTAATACCATTAGTTATTTGTCTAGCGAAGTCGATTTCAGGAGCGTCATCTCTTCTTTCAATACCAAAGTTTATAACATCTAATTCGTATCCTAAGATTAATAAGTATATAAGGAAGAATATAATAATTCCAATAATTCCAACAATTCCAGTGGCTGCTGCGCTATTTGCTATTGCACCTGCTCCGACGCCAACGCCGGTTAATACGAGTACAAGACCTGCAACGATACCGAGGACTATGTAAATTATTAAAGCTTTAATGTTATTAATAGGATACTTTAAAGAATCAGTAATAATTTCTCCGATTTCCATAATTACTCCGCTTTATTTTTTTTTATTCACTCATAACTCATAAAGTATATTTGAGTAATAATTAGTTATATTTTTAATACTATTTAAACTTAATGTATTTTTTTGCTTATTTGTTCTTTATTTTAGCATTTAAAATATTTTTTTAATCTATTTTTTATATATTTCATTATTATCTAATTTTGATATATTTTATAATTATTTTTTAATTTTTTTTACTCTTACAGTTATAATAGGTCCTTTTTTTAATAATACTTATCTTGATTATGAGTAATATTTTTTTGTGGGATGTGATGAAAAAGTATTAACTTAACTGTCAAATAACTTATGGAGTGGTTTTAATTAAAAATTAATGATAATTGAAATCGAGTGGGATGTGGCTATGGCTCTTTTATTTATTTATTTTATTTATTCCTTCTGGTAGTGGTGGTGTTTTTTTTTTTAAAAATAGTTAAAAGGGATTGATTTTATTCAATCCTCATTTAAATAGTTTATTTTATTTATTATTATTCAATTCCCTTTATTTGCTTGAATACATCAATGACCTTTCCAATCACAAGTATTGCAGGGGTATTGATTTCCTTATCCGCTATTGTTGCAAGAGTTCCAAAGACAACCCTTTCGTTAGGGAGTGTTCCGCTTTCGATTGCACAGGCAGGAGTGTCTGGATCTCTGTATTTCATAATTTCTGCAGTGTTTTCTTTTATGTTTCCAATTCCCATGAGGATAATTAGGGTGTCTGCAGTATAATCCCATTTTACTTGCTTGTTTTCTTTTGTAGGGTCTTCATGACCTGTTACAACTGTAAAGGATGTTGCAACAGCTCTATGGGTTATAGGAAATGCCATGCTTGTAGGTGCACCGATTGCTGAGGTGACTCCTGGAATGACTTCAAAGTCGATTCCCTCTTCTGCAAGGGCTAAAAGCTCTTCTCCACCTCTGCCGAATACAAATGGGTCTCCTCCTTTGAGCCTGACTACATTTTCATTTTCTTTAGCCTCTTCTATAATCAATTGATTGATCTCATCTTGGGTCTTATAATGCTCTCCAGCTTTTTTTCCTACATAAATGCGCTTTGCTGTATCTGGGGCATGTTTTAATATTTCATCATTGGCTAAATAGTCATATAAAACAACATCTGCTTTATTCAATGCTTTTACAGCTTTTAAAGTTATTAAATCAGGGTCTCCCGGACCTGCACCTATTAAATATACTGGCATGTTATCTTCCTTGCTTGATAGTTTTTTAAATAATTTGAGTTGGTTTTTAAAAAAAGGGTTTATATTTTAATTAAGCTTGAATAAAATATTAAGGTTTTAGATAGCTTAAATATTTTATATTAACTGAATAAATAATTAAGGTTTTAGATAGCTTAAATACTATCTAACATCCCTTTAAAGAATTCAAGACCGTCATCTGAGCCTAATAATTTGGTTGTGGCTCTTTCTGGGTGTGGCATCATTGCAACAACAAGTCCAGACTCATCGCTTACTCCAGTGATAGCTTCCATAGATCCGTTAGGGTTCTCTTCTGCAAACTGAAGCACGATTTGGTCTTGGTCTTTCAATAAATCAATATCCTTAGTGTAGAATCTGCCTTCTGCATGAGCTATTGGTATGTCAATGATTTGGCCTAAATCAAAGTTCTTTGTAAACGGTGTCTTATTGTTTGCCACCTTAAGTCTGCTCCATTCACAATTGAACTTAGGGACTTCATTTGTAATGAACAATCCTGGAACAAGTCCAATCTCTCCAAGAATCTGGGCTCCATTGCATATTCCAAGAACTGGCTTTTCTTCCTTTACAAGTGCCTTAACCCCTTCCACAACAGGTGTGTTGGAAGCTATTGCCCCTGCACGCAAGTAGTCTCCGTAGGAAAATCCTCCAGGTATAACGATTCCATCATAATCAGTCAAGTCTTCATTGTTCCACCAGATATATTCTGCCTCTCCGCCAGCAAGATCTATAGCCTTATAAACGTCGCGGTCACAGTTAGTTCCAGGGAATCTTATAATTCCAATTGCCATTTTATCACTTTAATAATTGTAATATTTTATCAGTCTGTATTTATTCGCAGCTTGCACAGGTAAAGTCCATTTTGATGATTTTTATAGTGTAGTTGTGAATGATCGGATTGCATAATAGCTTTTGACACATGTCATCCACTTTTGCCCTTGCATCATCTTCGGATTCCGCTTCCATTACAAAGCTGATAATCTCTTTTGTCTTGGTTCCTTTTACTTCGTATCCTAAAAGGGATAATGACCTTTGAATGGTAGTTGCTTCTGGATTTAACATTCCTGCTTTTAGGGAAACTTTAACTTCGATATCATACATCATTTTAAACACCTTAAATTTGAATTTATTATTTGATAATAGTTATTTTTATTTTCTATATTTAATTGAATATTTAATTGGATGATTTTTTTTTTTTTTTTTTTTTTTTTAATTGGATATATAATTGAATAATTATTTCTTTGTTTTTTTAAAGTATTGTTCCTATTTAATATTCCATTTTGCCTTATCTTCTTCGGTTAAGAGTCTGTTAAAGACTTCTTCATAGGCATCAATGACCTCGTCATCTTTTCCTTGTCTAAAGAGTTCCTTATCAAGCATATCAAGGGTTTCGGCATCCCATAGTCTGCAGCTATCTGGGCTTATCTCATCACCTAATATGATATTTCCTTGGGAATCCTTACCGAATTCGATTTTAAAGTCAACAAGGATGATTCCAATCTCCTTAAACATTTTGCTCATTACTTCGTTGACCTTTAAGGCAAGCTCCCTTAATTTATCAAGGTCCTCTTGAGAGGCAATTCCAAGGGCGATAGCTATTGCATCATTTAACATAGGGTCATGAAATTCGTCAGCCTTAAAGTCCATCTGTATGAGAGGAGGATTAAATGGGCTCTTATCCTCAAATGGGAATTTTCTTATGATGCTTCCTGTAGCTATGTTTCTTACAATGACCTCTATAGGGATCATATCCAATTTGCGAGCTTTCATGACACATGGCTCGGTTAGTTCGATAAGCTGTGTTTCAACTCCTGCCTCTTCAAGAGTCTCAAAGATTTTTGCACAGATAATTGAGTTGAAATAACCCTTTTTTCCCATGCTTTCTTTTCTTGCTCCATCTCCTGCAGTCATGTCGTCTCTAAAGTCGATTATGACTTCATCAGCATTTTCACCTTGAAAAACACTTTTTGCCTTTCCTTCATAAAGTAATTTTTTAGAATCCATTTCAATCATCTAAATATTGATTTTTTTTATCTTTGTTTAAGATATGTTTTTTATTATTAATATTAGTTAATAGTTATAATGATTAATTCTTTATTTTTAATCATTAATAAATCTAATTTAATTTTGACTTTTTTAATTTCACTCTTGTCTTTTTTAAGATGGATTTTTTAGTTTTAATTCTTTTCGTTTAGAGAATCTTTTTATTTTAATGTTTTTTTAGATGAATTTTTAGTTTTAATTCTTTTCTTTTAGAGGATCTTTTAGTTTCTATCATTAAAATCTTCATTTTTCAAATCATTATTTTTTAATTTTTGAATTTCCTTATTTATTTTTTAGGTATGACTAAATAAAACGCCCATAATATTTTATATGGTTAATAATAAATTAAATAAAGTTAATACATTTTATTTAGGCATAACTAAATATTTTATTCAAAATAAACTAAAATCAAGTCTTATTTTTAAAAATAACCGAAAAGTAAGTATATGTCCTAGAATAAAAATAATATATATTATAAATTTTTATATATAAATTTTTATAATAATTGCATTGGATAAGAAAATTTTGGGGTTGTGTTTTATGGAAAATGCTCCTAATAAAGAAGACATTAAAAAGATTGCAGGAGACGATCTCTCTAAGGCAGAATTAAAAAAGAGAATTATAGAATTATATGATTCTGGCCAAACAATGATGGATATTGCAGATTCTGTAAATAGAAGTAAAATTTATGTAAGCAATGTCATTCATGGATTTTACGATGAGGATGAGATTAAGGTCCGTCAATATGACAAATTAAGAGGGAAAGCAAAACTTGATTTTTCAAGATATAGAAGTTCTACAGGTATTTATAGGGTTAGTTATGTAGAAAACAAAAGAAGCGGAAATGATTATTGGTCATATCAGTACTATGACGATGGCAGATTGAAAAGAATCGTTTCTGTCAATTTATACAAGCTTAAAACTGTTGTAACTGAAAAAGGATTGGACTGGTTTGAATTTACTGAAGAAGCTAAAGAGATGGTTTTAAAAGATAAGGAAAACTTTGATGAAAGCTCTCTTAAGAGAACAAACAAGACTGGATTCTACAGGGTTACAAAGCGAAAAACCAATACAAAGCAAGGATACACTTGGGCTTATTCATTTAAGGAGAACAATCATCTTTATTTTGTAAGTTCCATCAGCATTTCAAAGCTTAAGGAAAAGGTCTTAAGCAATGGCTGGGAATGGGAAGAATTAACTGAGGAAGCCACTAGATTGGTAGAAGAGGATTCTAAAAAGCGAATTTAAATCATGTTTGGCTATTTTTCTAATCTTAGTTCGTTCTATTTCTAGAGATTTATTATAGTTCTTTTTTATAATCTTAGTCTATCTTTTGTCTTATTTTCATTATTCCCTTATTTTTACTTATTTTTTTTATCTTAATTCTATTTTTATTTATTTTTCATCTCTTGACTTAGTTTTATCTTATTTTAGTTTTTCTTGTCTTATTTTCATTTATTTTTCATCTCTTGACTTAGTTTTATCTTATTTTAGTTTTTCTTGTCTTATTTTTATTTATTTTTCATCTATTTTTACTCATTTTTTTATCTTAATTCTATTGTTTATTATTATTTTAACTTATTTTCCACCAATCAATCTTAAAAAATAGAATATTTTATAAGCTATTTCTTATAAAAATATAAATAATATTAACTATAAACAATTTATAAATACTGTTTATAAATTTAAAAAATTTTAAAATGAAATTGGTAATTTTTAATTATTTTAATCAATTTTTAAAAACTAATAGTATTATACTAATTAAAATGTAATAACTGTGGTGGATAATATGTGTGGGATTGTAGGATGTGTACTAAAAGAAGGCAAAGTAGCCCCTATCTTATTTGACTCTATATCTAAACTTGAATACCGTGGATATGATTCTATCGGCATAGCTTGTGCAGATGAAGACAAAATAAATCTTAAAAAGGATTCAGGAAAAATTGCAGAAGTCGATGCAAAGCTTGACTTATGTGATTTGGAAGGCAAATATGGAATTGCCCATGTAAGGTGGGCAACTCACGGAGATCCAAGTAAAATCAATTCACACCCTCATCTCAATGGCGACGGCACCATTGCAGTTGTTCACAATGGAATCATTGAAAATTATCTCTCAATCAAGGAAGAGCTTGAAGGGGAAGGTTACCAGTTTGTCTCTGATACCGACACTGAAGTGATTCCTCATCTTATTGACAAATATATGAAAACAGGCCTTGATTTGACCCAATCAGTTCGCAAGGTAATCGGTGTCATTGAAGGGGCATATGCACTTGCAGCAATATCCTCCGCTGAGCCTAACCGCATAGTTGCAACAAGAAAGGACAGTCCCCTTATCGTTGGAATAGGAGATAGCGAGTTCTTTGTTGCATCCGACTATCCTGCTATCTTAAAGTATACAAACAACATCGCATTCCTTGAAAAGGGAGAAATTGTCATTTTAGATGAGGATGGAGTGAAGTTCCTTGATGAAAATGACCAAGAGATGACTAAGGAGATTGAAGTCATTGAATGGTCCCCTGAAATGGCTGAAAAGGGTGGTTATGATCACTTCATGATTAAGGAAATCAATGAACAGTCCACAGCCATTAAAAACACCTTGAATGAAAAGGATAAGGTAAAGGAAATCGTTGATGAGGTCAAGGGAACAATCAATAGGGTTGTCTTTGTGGCATGCGGAACCTCCTATCATGCGTCCCTCACTGGAAAATATCTTATCGAGTCATTGGTGGGAATACCAACTGAGGTATTGCTGGCTTCTGAATTCAAGTACTCTGCAAAGGCCTTAAATGACAAGACCCTTGTAATATTCATATCACAGTCTGGAGAGACTGCAGACACCTTAAAGGCACTTGATGTTGCCAATGAAACTTCAAAGACCTTGGCAATTGTTAATGTGAGGGGATCATCTGCAACAAGAAGGGCAGACTATGTTATTCAAACTCAAGCAGGTCCTGAAATTGGTGTTGCAGCTACTAAAACCTATGTAAGTCAATTGGTGGCTATCTACTTATTCTCAGCACTTCTTGGTGAGGATCATGAGCTTCTTAAGAGATTGGAAAAGGTTCCGGATTACATTGAAGAGGTCCTCCAAAAGCGAGATGAGATTAAGGAAATCTCTAAAAAGTATAAGAGGGACAAGGATGCCTTCTTTATTGGAAGAGGATTCTCCTATCCTATTGCATTGGAAGGAGCACTTAAATTAAAGGAAATCTCATACATACATGCTGAAGGATATGCTGCAGGAGAGCTAAAGCATGGTCCTATTGCCCTTATTGACAGAAACATTCCAGTAGTTGTGGTTATACCTCCGGGCCAAGACCATAAGAAGATCATGAGCAATCTCCAAGAGGTCAAGGCAAGAGGCGCTGATGTATTGGGAATCGGTGCAGTTGGCGATGAGGACTTGATTTCAGAGTCTGATGATACATTCCTTATAAACTGTGATGTTGATGATATAATTGCTCCACTTGTTTATATAGTTCCTCTTCAGCTTTTAAGCTATCATGTTTCTGTAATTAGAGAGCTTGATCCGGACAAGCCAAAGAATTTGGCTAAGTGTGTAACTGTGGAATAAATTAATTTAATTTAAAATAATTAGTCTATTTCCTTAGATTTATAATTTAGGGTTTAGGCTTTTCTTTTTCTTTTTTTCTTAACTCGCAGAGCATTTTCTTTAACTGATTTTTACTAGTTTTAACTCTTTAAACCATCTATTTTTTCATCAAATATGGTGATATTGGTTTTTGACTATTTAACCCCACTAGCTATTCTTACATATGGAATCTTGCTCATTACGTATATTAAAAGCCAACTTAATCCTATTATGATTATTGAGCTTACAGGAAGCCAAAACAGTGCATGTGTTTTTCTTATTGGAGCTAAAAATCCATTATACATAATATATCTCATAAGAATATAATGTGAGAAATAGATTCCAAAGCTGCATGATGCAAATAGAACAATCACTTCACCTAATTTGGTTTCCCTAAATTCAATTTCTTGCATCTTTCCTTTTATCCCATTTGGTGCTTGCATACTTAAATG
Organism: Methanobrevibacter ruminantium M1; assembly: GCF_000024185.1. NCBI lineage: Archaea > Methanobacteriati > Methanobacteriota > Methanobacteria > Methanobacteriales > Methanobacteriaceae > Methanobrevibacter > Methanobrevibacter ruminantium. The sequence continues at coordinate 1,996,822 of NC_013790.1, read as the reverse complement.
CAATGAATAGCCCTATTGTTTCCATTATTACACATATGTCAAAGAAGTCTATCGGTGCAAGGGAAAGTCCTCCAAGACCCTTAAGATAGATTTTTGCAAAGTGTCCGCAGATTCCGACTATAAACAAGACGCATCCGATAGCAAACATCTTCTTATCTGAATACTTAAACTTCTTATTGTGAATGTAAGACCCCATAATGAAGTATCCGAGAACTGGGAAGAAGTTAAAGATGACTCTAAAGTTATATTTCATTTGAGGATAGTCAAAGAATCCGAATGTGTATAATAGGGACAGTATTATTGTAATTAAAATCAGATATTCTGCTCCCCAATTTCCCTCTTCACGTATAAAGCTGCTGATGACTGGTATTAATAGATAAACTCCAATAAGTGACCAAATAAACCAGAACAGTGCAGAATAGTCTCCAACACCAAATGCAGTGTTTACCACATATTCGAATGTAAGGTCATAATGCCAAATCAGCACTCCGGCAACTATATATATTATTATCCAAGAGAAGAAAGGCAGACATACACGTTTGAATCGCTTTTCTAAAAACTTTTTTACCTCATATTTTCTAGTTAAAAGAAGAGATCCGCTTACTGTAAAAAAGAGAGGAACGCCTATACGAGTTAGGGAAAATACTCCGCTGCAGAACAGCCAACTATTGTAGTTATATGAAAACAGCCTTGCCAAATGCCCAATGACTACGAGCATGATTGCAAGTGAGCGAACTTCATCTAAATATAATATTCTCTTGGGACTTATGGTCATCTTATCACATTTAATATTATATTTGTTCGTATTTATAAAGATACTTAATTGTTAATAATTTTATATTTCTTAATGGAGCATTTGGCTTGTTTTATACAGTTTAAATTAAGTGTACCTATGAACATTTTTTAAATAAATAATGTCTTTTATATTGGTCATTTTTTTAATTTCCTTTTTAAAATAGACTATATCTCCATCAGAAGTAATAAAGCCCATATCTAGATTTTGTGAAAGTGACAAATCATGACAATCTACAAGTATTTCACTATCTGGAGAATGTATTTCTCTGTTTCCTCTTTTAAGCTCTTCTAATCTTTTGACTAACTGAATATATTCTGCTTTGAATTGTCTTTCGTATAAATTTAACATTTCATCACAGTAGTTATAATTTCTATACATCTTTTTCTTTAGTCCTTGTGAAATTAAATTTAGATTTTCATTAAGTTCTATAGAGTTTACATCATCTAACCATCCACCTTTTGTCCAAACTAAATTTGCTAAATTTTCTTGTTCGAAAGGTACTTTTTTGTTATTAATATATTCTATAGATTTCACTAATTTAATGAATTCAGTTTTACTAATAATCTCTTTGTCTAAATCTTCTTTAATTTGATTAAAAAAGTTTGAATAAGTTTTAATTAATTTTTCAAGTTTATATTCAGATTCTCCTTTTACTGTAGTTGACCAGTATATATTTTCATTTTTCATTAGGTTTTCAGCATAATAATGCCAATAATCTATTTCTATGCAGTAACCAATAATTACATTGCTATCTATGAATAATTTCATTTCATCCCCTCTACTTTAATGCATGCTTTTTCATCAATTCAAAGAATTCACTTACGTCCTCTTCACATTCTCCTTCAAAAATTGCATAATACTCTCGTTTACGATTGAAAAAGAACTTACTAAATTCTCCGTATCTTTTTTCAAAGATTTCTTTTGATTCTTCATCAATATCTTTAAAGCTAATGCTCTTAGAGTGGGATTTATTGCTTAATAGTTCAAATTTAAATTCTGTTAAATTTTTGAATTCATTAAAAATCTTTAATATGATTTTTAACTCTTCGATACTTCCATAATCAAGAGTTTGGTTCATCATGCTTTGAATTTCTCTAAAATCATAATATTCATCATAGTTGATGTATTCTATTTTTAAATATTCTGCAATAGATTCAGTTGTTTCTTTAATTTCTTTTATTCGGGATTTAATAAAGGGATCAGATAAATCGAGTAGTTTTTCGTTTAAAAAAGAATCTTCTTGTGAAGTTCCTTTAAAAAACCTTGAGATTTTTTCAACTACAAAATTAATCTTTTCTTTGAAAATTCTTTCATAGTTTTTAATATCAATGTTTTTCTGGCTTGGTGTATTCATATACATATTTAGTCTCCTTATTTTTAATAAATTTATTCAAATGTCCTTTTTTTGATTTGATTTCATAGTGAAAGTTTATTATTACAGATATTCCATATCAAAAAGACTTAAATATTTTTTCGCCATCAAATGTTTTGTTTTGCCTTTTAATGTATGATATTCTATTTCGCATTTAAAAAAGAAATTAGAGAACTCCTCATATCTTTTTTCAAATTCTTTTTTTGAGTTTTGATTCATATTATCGAAAATTTGCTTTGCTTTAAGCCCTTTTTTGGCTTTTCCATTAACTCTTTATGCAATAATTCAAATTTAATTTGGGTGATTTTTTCAAACTCTTTTAATATTTTTACAACAATCTCTATTTCTCTTATGTTTTCATTTTCCAGGGCTTGATTTAATAAATATTGAATCTCCATAAAGTCGTAATATTCTTTTGGAAAGATATGTTCCTCTTTGAGATATTCTCCAATCGATTCGGCACTTTCTTTGATTTCAGCTATTCTCTCTTTAGAAATTATGTTTTTAGTTTCTAAATCAATCTTATTGTGGTCTGATGTATTCGTGGATTATCAGTTCTTCTAAATTTCAAATATTCGTTTTTGTGATTCGTTTGATGTGTGTGCTATTATCTCTTAATCTCATTATATTTAAATTTAACCTTTTTTATGTCTTTTATTTAATATTTAGACAAACATTTGATTTTATTTTTTAATATTGGTTTACTATTTATTATAAATAGTAAATTTAGGCCTTAAAAATCGGTTTTGTTTTATGTATAGTTTACTATATATAAAAAGTTCGTATACTATAAAATAAACTAATTTTTGAATGCAATTTTAGTGAAAAATTTTTTGCTTTAATTCTTGTTCAAAACCAGAATTCATTTTTCAATTTAAAATTTCCTTTTTTAAATCATAATTTCCATTTTCAAATTCAAGTCTCATTTTCCAATTCAAAATCCGCCATTCAGAATCAAAACCATAGATTTATTTAAATATCTTAAAAATAAATATTAATTTAATTAGTCAATTAATCAATTAAACAATTTTAAACAATTTGGTGAGGTCATGAAATACGATTATCTAATAGTAGGGTCCGGCCTTTTCGGATCCGTATTTGCTTATGAAATGAACAGGAGAGGCAAGAGTTGCCTTGTAATAGAAAAGAGAAGCCATATTGGAGGCAATGTTTACACAGAGGAAAAGCACAATATAAATGTCCATAAGTATGGTGCGCATATATTCCACACCAACAATAAAGAGGTATGGAATTATATCAATCAATTTGCGGAGTTTAACCGCTACACAAACTCACCTGTTGCCAACTACAAGGGCGAATTATACAACCTTCCTTTCAATATGAACACCTTCTACCAGATGTGGGGAGTGAAAACTCCAGAGGAGGCCAAGGCAAAGATTAAGCAGCAAAAAGCTGAGGCAAATATTGATGAGCCTCAAAACCTTGAGGAGCAGGCAATCTCCCTTATTGGCCGAGACATATACGAAAAATTAGTTAAGGGATATACCGAAAAGCAGTGGGGAAGGGATTGCACAGATCTTCCATCCTTCATTATCAAAAGGCTTCCGGTAAGGTTCACCTTTGACAACAACTATTTCAACGACCTCTATCAAGGAATTCCAATGGGGGGATATACTAAAATAATTGAAAAGATGCTTGATGGAATTGACGTTGAGCTAAACACTGATTTTCTTGAGGATAAGGATAAATGGATGGCTATGGCAGATAGGGTCTTATTTACAGGGATGATCGATGAGTATTATGACTACTGCTTTGGAGAGCTTGAATACAGAGGCCTTGACTTTGAGTTTGAGACCTTGGATATGGAAAACTATCAGGGAAACGCTGTAATTAATTATACAGATAGAGAAACCCCTTATACAAGGATAATTGAGCATAAGCACTTTGAGAATGCAGTCTCTGATAAGACCGTGATTACTAGGGAGTATCCAAAGGCTTGGGAAAAGGGCCAAGAGGCATACTATCCTATGAATGATGAGAGAAACACTGAGCTATTTAATAGGTATAATGACTTGGCAGATAAAGAAGGCAATGTAATCTTTGGCGGAAGGCTTGGGATGTATAGGTACTTTGACATGTGGCAGGTCATTGATGAGGCATTGAAGTTAGTTAAATCTTTAGAATAGTCTTTTAAGGGTTTATTTAACTTTCTTTTTAAATACTTATTTTAACCTCTTTTATTTCTTAGGATTTATTTAATCTTTTTCCATTTAAGTAGTTATTTAACTTTTTTTAATAATTTTGTATATGTTTCTAATTTAAATTTACATTTTGATGATAACTATTTTTGTTTTGTTTTAAAAAACTGTGAAAGGAAAAGTTTTTAATTGAAAAAATAGAATTTTGATAAAAAATTAGATATTTTTCCAAAATATTAGAATGATAGTTAAACTTATAAAGTAGAATATAAAAAATTTAAAATAGTATTAATTATAATATAATACTTAATAAAAAATTGCAATTCTACTTCGTTTTATCTCGATATAACGAAGTAAAATATTTTTCTATCTAAATTTTTATAGGAATTAAATCATGTCAAGTCAAAATATCCAGATTTATGTTGTATCCCATAGTGAAGAGGATATCAAAAATATTGATTCTAACGACATTTACACTCCTCTTTTTGTTGGACGTGCAGGCAAGGACAATTTAGGCTTTGTAAGTGACGATACTGGAGATAACATATCCAATAAAAACTCTTCCTACTGTGAACTAACAGGACTTTACTGGATGTGGAAAAACAGCCCTGCAGACATAATTGGTCTTGTCCATTATAGAAGATACTTTGCAAACTGGAGACTTGGAAAAAGGTTAGAACGAGAAGATATTGAAAAAATATTCTCTGAATATGATATTATTCTTCCTAAAAAGACAACTGCTCTTTTAGGCTCAGTATATGAAGACTACGACCATTGGAACTATGCTAAAGACTTGGACCTCTGTGAAGAGGTTATAGGCGAACAATGTCCTGAATATCTTGATAGTTATAAACGAGTTGTGGAAGGAAAAGATCTCTACTATTACAACATGTTCATAGCCCCTAAGGAAGTCATTGCTCCTTATTGTGACTGGGTATTTCCTATTCTTGCAGAGGTAGAAAAAAGAGTGGACATGACTGGATATGATGATTATCAAAAAAGAATCTATGGATTCTTAACAGAACGTCTCTTTGATGTTTGGATGGACAAACAAAACTTGAGAGTAAAGGAATGTGAACTAAAAGTCAATGGACTTAGGCTTAATGTCCATATGTGGATTGTAAAAAGAAAGATTGTAAGATGGGCTTATGTCCATATTTATATGGGCTTGCTTCATAAGGATATGAGACGTTAAGAATTATTTTTATTTTATTTGTGCTGTGAAATTATGAGTGAAAAGAAAAAAATTAAAGTAAAATTTGTTGATTTTCAAGATAGTCTAAAAGAGAATGATAATTTCTTTATAGACAGTCTAAAAAAGAATTTTGATGTTGAGGTTTCAGATGACCCGGATTATCTCTTTTTTGGCGCTTATGGTTACAAACACTTAGATTATGACTGTATAAGAATCATGTGGACTATTGAAAATTATGTTCCTGACTTCAATATCTGTGATTATGCATTAGCTTATGATATCATTGAATTTGGGGACAGATATCTTCGTTTTCCATTTTTCTTAAATCGTCCTGAAATTGAAAACGTTAGAAAAACAATAGAAAGAAAACCAATTGACACAAGCGTTAAAACTGATTTTTGCAGTTTTGTAGTTTCCAATGAATGGGGAGACGATTATAGAATCCGTCTGTTCCATGAATTAAGCAAATACAAGAAAGTGGACTCTGGAGGAAGGTCTCTCAATAATATTGGTGGACCTATCGGCATGGGCCTTGATAAGAAGTTTGAATTTGATGTAACTCATAAATTTTCATTTGCTCTTGAAAATGCTCAAAACAGGGGCTATACTACTGAAAAAATATTTGATGCTTTTGCTGCAGGCTGCATTCCAATCTATTGGGGAGATCCTAATATTGAAGAGGAATTCAACCCTAAATCCTTTATAAATTGTAATGATTTGACTGTAGAGGAAGCCGTGGAAAAAATTAAAGAAGTCGACCAAAACGATGAACTTTATCATGCCATGCTAAATGAACCTACTTTTTTAGGTGATTTGGACAAATATCTTCAGGATTTTGATGACTTCTTGTTTAATATCTGCAATCAGCCTTTAGAGAAAGCCTACCGTAGGGATAGGATAATGAAAGGAAAAACTCAAGAGCATCAGTACAAATTGATTAACAGATTTTATTATAAACCTTATTTTTTCTTAATTAAGGTAGCACAGAAATTACACATTGAATTTATCGGAAGAAAGATTTATCACTTCATTAGAGACTAAATAACTAATTTATAGAAAATACTGTACATTAAATTAAAATAAATAATTTTAGAGGGGAAAAGATATGCAAACTGTTGGAATGATTCTTTGTGGCGGTTTTGGAAAAAGACTTAGGCCAGTTACTGAAAAAGTGCCAAAGCCGTTAGTGGAAATTAAAGAAGATTATGCAATACTTGATAAACAATTATTTGATTTTAAAAATGCTGGAATAAACGAGGTTTATCTATTAGCAGGATTTTTACACGAAAAAATCCAAGAACGCTATGGTGACGAATATAAAGGCATAAAAATCAATTATGTCATTGAAGACGAACCTTTAGGAACACTTAATGCAATCAGATTAGGTATGGAAGCACTTGGAGAAGATAAACAAGTTGTTATTAGAAATGGAGATATAGTTGCAGACATTAACCTTAAAAAGATGATAGAATATGGCGAAAGATCAGATTACTTTGTTACAATGTTTGTCACCAAAATGACTTCTCCATATGGAATTGTAGACATAAGTGGAGATAAAATCACTGCTTTTAAAGAAAAACCACTATTGGATTACTATATAAACGGAGGAATTTACTTCACCAAAGGGTTATTGGACTTCGGAGAATTTAAAACAGGTGATATAGAAAAAACATTATTCCCAGTGCTTGCTAAAGAAAACAAACTTGGATACTACAGGGAAGATGATCTCTTTTGGATGGCAATCGACACATCAAAAGAATTGGAATCTGTTCAAAAGGAGTATGAAAACAAAACAGACAAGCCTTGGGGATATGAGAAGGTCCTCATTTATACTGACAAGTACCTTACAAAAGAGCTTTACTTAAAAGAAGGATTTCAGACTTCTTTCCACTATCACAATGATAAGGATGAAACCATGTACATAATGTCCGGTGCAGGATACATCGAGTTTGAAGACAGGAAAGAATACTTTGGAAAAAACGATTCCATTCGTATTAAACCTGGTGTTGTCCATTCTATTATTGCAACTGAAAATACAACATTACATGAGGTTTCTACACCATTTTTAGATGATACAATCAGAGTAAAAGATTATTATACTCGTTAATCATCGAATAATGTATTTGAACAATAAATATTTTGAAGAGCATACAATGGTGAAAAGAGGAGAATAAAAGAATTAATCAAATTTTTGTTGAATAAAACTAACAAACATGGCTGGTTTATTTAAATGAATATTGGTATGAAAATCCTAAATGTATGCTCTTTTTGGCTGTGATTATTAATGGAGCAAATGCATTTTTTGTAAGGGATGATTGTTTTGATGAACTCTATTAGAATCAGAACATGCAGAATACCCTTATGAGCCATTTTAAGATGTAAAATTATGTATTCCATAAAAGAGCATTTAGTCTAAGAGATAATTGATGATATTTTAAACATAAATGGGGAAAATCAAGGATAATTTTAGACAAATTAATTATTTTTAAAATCATTGTAAGGAATTGGAAAGAAAAGATATTTATTTAAAGATTTGTTTTTTTATTAATAATAGGGTTTAAGAATTCAAAGGTTTATAATCTGTGTTTATAAAGAGATGGGGTTTTAAGAATGCTAATGTCTATAATCTGTGTTTATAATGATGAAGAGGTTTTAGAAAAATATTTGTTAGAATCATTAAAAACACAAAATGAAGAATATGAATTAATATTAATTGATAATAGAAATCATGAATTTAATTCCGCAGCTTCAGCCCTAAATTATGGTGGAAAAAAAGCAAAAGGAGAAATATTGCTTTTTGTTCATCAAGATGTGGAATTTTATGAAAATAACTTAAAAGATATAAAATATTACTTTGAAAATTGTCAAAATCTAGGAATTGCTGGAGTTCAAGGAGTTTCTGAGGAAAACTATGGGAGAATTACTACAAATATCGTCTCTGGGATTCCAAAATCAACAGTGTCAGATTATAGTATTACAGATATAACCGAAACCCAAACCCTTGACGAACTATTGCTTATAATTCCCAAAGAGGTATTCGGAAAATATCAATTTGATGAAGAAACCTGTTATGATTGGCACTTATATGGAGCAGATTATTGTTTAAACATTAAACAAAAAGGATATTCTGTAGTTTTATTCCCAATAACATTATATCATGTATCTGAAGGAGGTTCAATGTCTTTAGAATACTTTAAAACATTGAAAAAAGTTTTAAATAAATATAAATATGATTATAATCGCATATACACAAATTGTTTATTAAGTCATGAACCGAATAATCAGTTAAAGTTGGATATCCTTTACTATTCTGAAATTTTACATATAAGGAATCCCATAACTAATTTTTTATCAAATTTTAACTTTCTAAAAAAAATCTTAAAATAAATCAACAGACAATTTTTTAAGAAATTTCACTGATAACATGAATCAAATTAAATCCATTTTTAAAAATACTGGTTGGTTATCTGTTTCACAAGTGATAACAAGCATTTGTGCATTCCTATGGACCATAATCATAGCCCGATACCTGGGAGTATCTGATTATGGCATTGTCTCATTTGCAGTTTCTTTCACTGGCCTTATGGGAATAGTGATGGATTTGGGAATAAGCACATACATCACTCGTGAAATTGCGAAACATAAAGATTTAGTAAGGAAATATTTTAACAATATCTTTTTATTTAAGCTTATATTAGCCATTATCTTATTTATTTTAAGTGGATTGATTTTGTATGTCATGGGATACTCTCATTTAACTATAATAGTTACTTTGGTTTTTACAATAGAACTTATCTTCATGTCTATGACTACTTTTTTAAATGGAGTTTTCCAGGCCTTTGAAAAAGTAAAATATCAAGCCATAGGAGCTATATTAAATAGCAGTTTTTTATTAATAGGCATTCTAATAACATTAGGGTTTGATTTGGGCGTTATATCCATTGCCTTTGCCTACACTGTTGCATATTCAATATATTTTTCATATATGTTTTTATCATATGTTAAAACATTCAGCCGACCTCATTTAGAATTGGATACAAATTTCATAAGGGAAGTAATAATCAAATCCATTCCTTTTGGACTTACAAACTTCTTCTATTCTATTTATTTTTCAATTGACATTGTAATGTTGTCCTATTTGGCTGGAGATTATGCAACAGGACTTTATAAGTCTGCATACAACATAATAAATGTTTTCACAACATTTTTTGTAGTTTACCAAAGCGTAATATTCCCTGTTATGAGCAAATTCTTCAAAGAAAGCCAAAATCTAATCAAAGTTAGCTATGAGCTTTCTGTAAAATATTTGTTGTTAATTATTATTCCTATCAGCATAGGCATTTTCTTCTATGCAAGACCAGTGGTGGATCTTATTTACAGCAACCAATACTCACTTGCCTCAACTCCAGTCCAAATACTTATCTGGACAGTTTCATTCCTATTTGTCAATGGAGCAGCGGCAGTTTTACTAAATGCAATCGATAAGGAGAAAACTGTAACAAAAATCTATATTATAGCAGCAATATTTAATGTGTGCCTTAATTTAATACTTATTCCAAGGTTTAGCTATGATGGTGCAGCAATAGCTACAGTACTTAGTGAAATATTGATTACTATTATTACACTTTATCATATATTCAAAACAGACTACAAACCAGATTTAGGACTATTGAAGAATGTTATAAAACTAATCGTTTGTGGAATAATCCTTTTTGTAGCATTATATTACTTAAATCTCTCCCTATGGTTTGCAATACCTGTAGGATTTATAGTTTATCTAATATCCCTATTTATAACAAAATCTATTGATGATAATGATAGATATGTAATTAGAGAATTAATAAACAGATAATTTTATTTTTTTCGATTTTCAAATTTAACTCTTTTCACTTTTACATTTTTGCACACTTGTGTTTTTGCACAATTACAGAATGCAAGAATCTTTATATGCTCCAAAAGCAAATTTAATTTTACAAAAAGGATTTTAAGATACTATGAAAACCATAAAAGTAGATGTTGAAAGGAATATTCAAATAAGATAGTTATGGATTCAACTGCAATTCATTATTTAATAGCATGAAATCCTATGATAAGGTAATATTGGATTTTAAGAATCTTGAGTTTACAAGCAGATCTTTTGTCAAGAGTATGTATGTCAGAAATATCATTCTAAAGTGGAAATTGTTGAAATAAACAAGTTTGATTTTATAAAAGGTTTATTTGAAATTGTAGAAGAGGGATATAGAAAGACTTTTTTATCTTAAGGATTTTTCACCCAATTCTTAAAATATTCACCACCATAAGCTCCCTAAATCTTAAAATATATTAAAAATGAATTACTAATTTAATAAATATAAAAAGTAATTTAAAAAACTATTATAATTTAATATAATTAAAATTGATTAATTCGAATTCACGTGAACTTATCAAAATAAACTATGAAATATCAGCCAAATATATTTTAATGATTATTATTCCACTTAGCATAGGTATTTTCTTCTATGCAAGGCTTATCATTGACTTTATTTACAGCAACCAATACTCTCTTGCATCAACTCTTATTCAAATAATTGTTTGACCGTTTCCTTCCTATTTGTCAATGGAGCAGCATCTGTTTTGCTGAATGCAATTGATAAGGAAAAGGCAGTAACAAAAATCTATATTATGGCAGTTATATTTAACGTATGTCTTAATTTGGTTCTTATTCCAATGTTTAGTTATGATGGAGAGGCAATATCCACTGTATTAAGTGTGAAATATTTATTATCATTTTAACACTCCAACATATATTCAAAACTGATTACAAACTTGGTTGGGGTTTATTAAAGAGTTTAATAAAATTAATTATTTGTGGGATTATTTTAGCAATAGTATTTTATATTTTTAATCTCTCTTTATGGTTAGCTATCCCATTTGGGCTTAATTTACATTATTTTATTGAACTTAAAAATAATCGATGAAACTGATAAATTTATCATTAAAGAAAATTATGAGAATATTAAACGGTGAAAATATGAAATGTCCAATATGTGAAAATGAGGAGAATAATTTAACTTTCATAATTAAAGAAATGCAAATAGGCCTTAGAGAAGAATTTGAGTATATTGAATGTTCAAATTGTGGTTGTCTTTTTATTAAGGAGATCCCTAAAGATATTGACAAATATTATGATACAGATTATGCCCCTCATTTAAAACCTAAAAGTTTTAATGAAATAATTTTTGATAAAGGTTCTGCAATAATTTTATCTAATTCAATCCTATCTAATTTAATCCCAAAAGAATTTGTCCCCCCCCCATTTAAAATTAATAAATAAATTGAATTCTGATAAGAAGATTACAAAGGAATCCTCAATTTTAGATATTGGATGTGGAAATGGGAATTTTTTATCTCAATTAAAAAGAGGAGGATATAAAAATCTCACAGGAATAGACTTATTTATTGAAGAAGAGAATATTTTAGAGGGGATTAATTTAATTCAAACTTCCTTAGAAGATTATAAACCTTCAGAAAAATTTGATTTAATTGTTTCGAATCATGCTTTTGAACATATGGATAATCAATTAGCTAATCTAAAATGTTTTGAAAATCTTATTAAAGATGATGGGTTAATTTTATTAAGAATTCCGATTAAATCTGAGCCAATTTGGAAAAGATATGGAGTAAATTGGTTTCAAATTGATGCACCTAGACACTTTTTCTTACATACTCTAAAAAGTTTTGAAATATTATGTGATAAAACCGACCTTAAAATTTTAGATGTGATTTTTGATAGTGGATATGCCCAATTTGTTTTCAGTGAAAATTATCAAAACGATATTGCTTGGGGAGAAGATGGATGGACTGATTTTAGGTCTAATAAAAAATTAATCAAAAAATATAAAAAAGAGACCAATTTTTTAAATTCCCAAGGACAAGGGGATCAATGCATGTTTGTTCTTAAAAAAATTTAATTTTTTGACCTTTGTTGAAAATTTATTTGATTGTATTGGTGAAGAATAAAATAATAATTTAATCAATAATTATTTTTTTAATTTTAATTCCAACTTTTTTTTCACTTTTTCACTTTTTCACACTTGCATTTTTGCACAATTTCACAAAATCATTTTTGCACAATATAGGATGCAAGAATCTTTATATGCTCTAAAGGTAAATCTAATTTTACAAAAAGGATTTTAAGATACTATGAAAACCATAAAAGTAGATTTGGAAAGGAATATTCAAAAAAGATAAACCTGTCTGATTTTTTAAAAGGTTTATTTGCTGTTGAAGAAGATTATAGAAAGACTTTTTATCTTAGGATTTTTCACCCCATTCTTAAAATATTCTCATCATAAGCCCCATAAATCTTAAAATATATTAAAAATGAATCACTAATTAATAAATATACTAAAATTAAATTAAAAGACAATTCAATTTTAATTAGTTAAAAAAATTAAGATAAGTTATAAATAATTAATTTATTAATTAATCTAAAAACTTATTTTACAATTGGAGGCTAACTATGGGTCTATTTGATAACATTAAAAAGATTCGAAATAAGGAAAGTGCAAACAGCTCATCTGCCATATTGGCTTCCACATACAATAAGATAAACCGCAGATTTGGGGTTGGAACAGATGCAAGCAGCTACATTGCCAAAAACATGCACAAGTTCTATATAACAAGCTCCAAGTTTTCAAAAGGGGTCCAAATCAAGAACCTTCTAAGAAAGCTAGACATCACAATCCATCCTGAAGGATTCATATACTTCCTAGACGAATTTAGAAATCTTGACTATCATGGCCAAATAATAAACAGTCCTATCGACTACTCACTTATTCTAGACTATTCCATCTATGACCTCAACGAATTTTACTTCAACCCTAAGGAAGGTCCAGGCTTCAGAAACCAGTCCTCCGACTACAATAGGGAAATGCTCGCTATCCTTGATGGAATTGAGCTTCTCATATATGAAATAAACAAGGCATTGGCAAAGTCCTCCCGTGATGACAAGTCAAAGTACATCCGCATCTTTGAGGACATAATCGACAAGAAGGCTAGCCATTTTGAAGAGGCCCTTCAAAGAATACTTTTCCTTAATCAACTCCTATATCAGACAGGCCACAGCCTAAACAGCCTAGGCCGTCTTGACCGTATCCTTGAAGACTATTACTACAACGACCTGAATGATGGATACATAACTAACAAGGAGGCATTGGAACTGATTAAGGATTTCCTAAAGGCCCTCGATTCATACTCCTGGTATAAGACCGATGACGAGTCAGGACTGGCAAGCCAGCTAATCACCCTTGGAGGAAAGTACATCGATGAGTTCGGCGAATACTATTTCTACAATGACCTCACCTATATCTTCCTTGAGGCAATCGGCCAGGTCAATCCAAAGGATGTTAAGATAGCACTCAGACTAAGCTATAAGACTCCAGACGACCTTATCCACCTTGCATTAGATTGCCTTAACGAAAACACAATATACATTGAAGAGGGTGTCGCTGTAAGTTTTATCATTGACAATCGGATATTTACAGCTGACGGAGCCACCATTGAGGCCAATATAGATTCAAACATAGTCTTCTCAAATGATGAGGCAATCATCCCAAGGCTTCTCGACTTCGGATACTCAAGCGATGACGCATATAATTATATTCTATCAGCCCATCTTGAACCTACATTCATATCCTGCCTTGATGAAGGCAACCTATCATCTATCTCTCTTTTAAAGCCATTGAATGACATATTTGAAGACAAGAATGAGTTAAGATTCATAATAAACTTAGACTACCTTATGGAGCTTTATAAGAACAATCTAAAAAAGGAAATCGAAGAAAAAATAAGCGCCCTAGATCAAATACAATGGAACCAAGACCCTTTCTTATCATTATTCTCAGCTGAATCATATGAAAACCAACTGGACATATCCCAAGGAGGCTCCAGAAACAATCATTTTGGAATTAGATTCTATGGGCTCCAAAACACTGTAAACAGCTTATATAACCTTAAGAAAATAGTCTTTGAGGACAAGACCATAGACCTTATAGAATTGGATAAGATGAGAAAAAACAACTTCAAAAGGGGCAAATACCAAGAAACATTCCTCCTCCTTAAGAACAATCCAGTAAGATTCCCACAAAACAACCCTGAGATAGCAAACATCTCCAACGAAATAATAGCATTCATAGGCGACTCAATAAAAGACTACAAAAACAGCCTCGACGGAAAGCTCAAGTTTGGATTAAGCGCCCCAAGGTACATGATAAAGAATGATAAGAGAGCATCTTTTGACGCCACATTAAAGGACATCCCGCCAGCAAGACTTTTAATATCAAGCCAAAAGACAAACTCAGATATATTCATCTTCAATTCAAGCTTAGACTACAAAAGCTCAGCAATAAACGGAAACCTTATAGAGCTAAATATAAACACAAACGACAAACAACTAACCAATATCCTTGTAGAAGCAATCGGATACGGTTTCGACCAGCTCCAAATAAACTTAATCAGAGAAGAGATAATCACCAAAGAGGATACTGAAGAATAGCATCGGCTATTCCCTTATTTCCTTCACACTTTTTTTAATTTCACTCATCTACTAATTTTTATTTTACTTTTTTTACTTATTTTCCATTGTTCACTTGTTTTTTTTTTAATTCCTAGTTCTCACAAGCATTTAAAAAAATTTTGGTCAAGGTTTTTTCGCCGAAGGCAAAAAAAGCTTGCCAATAGATCTCGGTTTTAAAATAAGCACCTCTTTTTTTCCAACGCCCTTTTGCATTTTTGCATTTTTGCACAAAATCACAAAATCACAAAATCACAAAATCACAATGTCACAGAATCATTTTTTCACAGTTTCATTTTTTCATAAAATCATTTTTTTCATAAATTCACCTTTGCATTTTTGCACAAAATCATTTTATCGCATTTCAAATAGCTTTATTTATTTTTAAGACAAATATTTATTTGCAAAAACGAGATGGTGAATTTCAGATAATTCTTTTTAGGACAAGAATTATTGGATTATTAGAAACTAAAAAAAATTATGGGTGAATTTTTTATGTTAAAGAGGGTGATAAAATGTACAATATCAATGAAAAAATCACTTTACCAAGGATTGAAATCAAAATGGACGTAAAAATCAAAGAGATATTGAAGAATTTTCTTAATAATATTTCAAACACATTAACATCATTAAATAACAAAAATGATGAAGAGAAATCTTTAGAGTTAATTTCTTCAATGAAAGAATATTTGTTGGATTTTGCTATGTTTTTAAAAGAATTAAAAGAATTTCAAAAAGAATTTTCTTTTTTTCTAGTAATTAGAAGAATGTTAAATTATGTTTTAGACAATTATGGTTCTCTATGCTCTTCTAAAAGATCTGTCATATTTGATTCATTATTTAAATTTTTTGAATTATTAAGAATCAAACTTAGCTTTTTAGAAGGTATTTATTCCAAATCATCATATTTAAGTTATTTTAATAAATTTGATACATATTTGGATGAAGTAAAAACGGAATATTATTTAAATATATATCAAAGAACTGGCGAATTTGATGATGTTATACCTAGAATATCTCAAATTATACTTGATTAGTATGGGAGGTATATAATGGATTTTATTGATACAAATATTGCGATTGCATATACATTTTTCCCAGATAAGTATTTTAAAACAGTTGACGATTTTATTGTAAATTCCACTGAATTCTACTGCTCAAACAATGTTTGTGAGGAATATAAGCGAAAATATAAATCTATTTTCACATCATTTGAATATTTTTTTGATGAAATTATTCTAGCTTTAGAAAATAATAATCGCATATTTCTTAATAAATGTTCTTTTGAACAATTTGTATTGTCACAAACAAGTGATATAATCTGGATATGGATAAAAAAATAAATTTGATTAATTTTTTTTGGGAAGAAATACTTTTTGGACTTTTTAAAGAAAAATCGGAATTCCTTTCCTGTTTTGTCAAATGCTCAAATGAAGTTCCTTCGAAATTCGAAATAAATAAAGATTATTTGTTAAATAAACTACAACTTTATAATTGCGGTTTAAATAATTTTAGAAAATATTGTGATTTATGGCATTCTTTAGAAAATTTAGGCATTCATGAGGAGGATCGTAAAATTATTTTAGATGCTCATGATTTTGCAAAAGATCAGTTTACAATATTTGTGACTGTTGATGAAGAATTTTATAATGCTGTCAAATCTTTTTCCAAATTAAATATTGACAAATATAAATTATTGAATTAAAGTAGGTTTAACCAATAAAATAATTTATTCCCGGGATTTAACAGAAGAATGTTTTAAAATTATATTAAAAGAGTTGAAAATAATGGACGTAAAAATCAAAGAGAAATTGGATAATCTTTTCAATTATATTTCTAATGCATTAAGTTCAATTTACTCAAGAAAAGATGAAAAGGATTATCATGATTTTATTTCTTCCATAAATGGCAGATTGATTTGTATGGCTGATATTCTAGACGAATCTGAAGAATTTGAAAGAGAATATTACACATTTCTTAAAATCAAAAAGATGATTTATTATGTCTTAGAGAATATTGAATCTATAAACCGTGAAGATTGTTTAAGAGTATTTGACTCCTTCTCTAAATTTAATCTTTTAATCTTGTTAAAATTCAATTATTTGGATGGTGGAATATCTCAAGAAGAGTATCAAACAAAATTTGATGATTTCACATTGTATTTGAGGGAATTTAGGGAATATTTCTATTTGAATGTCTATGAAAAAGATGGAAGATTCGATGCTTTGATAAATGAAGTATCATATATTTTTGTAAATTAGATTTCTCAATATAGATTAAAATTAAATATCTAGTTAAACTAATATTGATATGATTAATTAAAAAATTATTTATATCAAGTGATTAAATGACTTATATCGAAGAAGCTACAGTGATTGATGATACAATATATGACTTAATAAATGAAGCTTTCGAAAATGAAAGAAAATACAATGACCCTGTGTATAGAAACTCCATATTTAAAGGTCATAAGGAATACTTTGTAAAGACAGATGATGGGTCATACAGCATCAAATCAAAAGAAATCAATAACAAGGTGGAAACACTCCACACCTCTACTGGAGCCATAAGCGAATCATTTGAAAAGTTCATAAAGCCATTGAAACTGGATTACAGCCAGGACATTGCTATCTTAGACATTTGTGCAGGGCTAGGATACAATACTTCTGCAGCAATTGACGATTTTATGAAAAATTCAACCGAAGATGCAAACCTCCAGATAGACCTTCTGGAAATATCCAAGCCAACCCTTGCAGCAGGATTGATGGTTCCATCTCCTATAAAGGCACATGACATTACAAAAAAGGCAATAGAGGATGCCCTTATAGCGGAAGATTATGCATCACTCTCCTTAGAGGAAGAAAGCATACCAGATAATATAAATTTAAATATATTCATTGACGATGCAAGGAAAGTCATACAAAAACTGGAGGACAATGTCTATGATGCCATATTTTTGGATCCTTTTAGTCAAAATATGGCGCCCGAGTTAGTATCCGTGGACTTTTTTAGGGAATTTAGAAGGGTTATTAAAGATAATGGAATAGTCTGTACATATACTTCATCAGCGCCTGTAAGGATGGCATTTATTGAAGCAGATTTTTATGTATCATTAGGCCCAATCTTCGGACGGTTTCAAGGAGGAACATTGGCATCACCCTCTCCAAAAAATTTGACCAAGTCCCTTCCAAAGAATGATGAGATAAAGATGGCATTATCTGATGTGGGGATTCCATTCAGGGATCCAAATCTAAACCTATCATCAAAGGAAATATTAGACAACAGAACTGAGGAGCGCCATAATGCGCGGCATAACACTAAAATATCTTCAGCGGTAAAGACACCTATATTCCTAGCACAGGAGATGGATGATGAGCCATTGAAGAGAAGAGTTGAGCGAAACCTTAGAAAAATGAACATTCCCGGAGTATTATCAGAGGAAGCTTTTTATCTTGTGGGGCCTGAGGAAAACTATAGTGAGGATTATGCAGAAGATAACAATTCAAGAACTCGTGTTATTGAAATGGCTAAACGATTGGATGAGATTAAAAACAATAAAGTAATTTTTTAATTCTTCTTTAATTTTCTTGGATTTTAGGTTTTTAAAGTTATGGTGCTTAAAGTTGGCTTGATTAAAAGATATAGGTTTGGTGTGAAATTAAAAATTAATTCTTTTAGAGTTTTATTATTTTTTTTATAAAAAAATGGGGGTTGTGTAATTTTGAAAATTAATTCATTTAGAGTTTTATTATTTATTATAATAATCAGTTTATCTTTCATTGGTTTTTCTACTATTTCTGCTGTGGATTTGTCTGATTCTTGTTGTGATACTCTTATTTCAGATGGTTCTGATGGTATTATTTTAGGTGGATCTGATGATATTAGTCTTAGCGATGAAAATAATAATTTAAATTTTGATTTAAATGATAATCCGGATTTTAATTTAGATTATGATAGTAATTCTTATCCTAATTTAAATTTATCTTCTAATTCAAATTCCAAGTCCAGTTCCAATACATATGGTAATGATTTTACTTTATCCAGATTCAAATCCGTTTTAACTTCTTCATATAACTTGAATGGAGGCAGCTTTGAAGATATTCAATCTGCCATTAACCATGCTGCTGATGGGGATGATATAATCCTCAATGGCACTTTTACAACTACTGGCTCAGTTATTGTAATAAATAAGACATTAACTATCATTGGAAGTCCAAATGCTGTTTTGGATGCTAAAAACATATCAAAGATTTTTCTTGTTGAAGCAGATGGGGTGAACCTTAAGAATCTAACTTTCATCAATGGGAAATCAAGGAACGAAAGTGATAATGGGCCTTATCAAGGAACAGTTAACTGGCAGGGGAGCAACGGAACTATCGTTAATTGCAGTTTTATTAACAATAGCGGTGATGAGAAAAGTTATGGCGCCTCTATTCTTTGGAAAGGATCCTATGGGAAAATAAGCGATTCCATTTTTAAAAACAGTTATTCTGGAGCTAATGGGGGAGCAATATTTGCTTTAGGAGAAAATTTAACCATCAATAATTCAGAGTTCATCAATAACCATGGAAAGGAAGGTGGAGCAATCTATTTCGGAGGTTCTTCAGCTATGTGGATTATAAATTCCATTTTCATTAACAACTCTGCAGATTCTGGTGGCGCCCTTGCAGCTTGCGCTATGAATAGGCAAGTGATTAACTCTAAATTCATTGGCAACTCTGCAAATAATGGAGGGTCCATTTCATGGTGCGGTTCTAATGGATTGATTAGCAATTCCACTTTCATTAATAATTCAGCTGATCAAAAAGGAGGATCAATTTTATTTACAGGGACTAATAATTTAGTCAAGGGCTCTGTTTTTATTAATTCTTCAGCGAACATTGGAGGGGCCATTAATTCTCTCAATAGATTGAATTATATTAATGACTTAAGATTTGAAAACAATAATGCAAGCCTTGGAGAGGATTGCTATGGAGATTTGGAATTTAAGAGATTTTCAACATCTATTGCTTCCGAGGATATGGTTACATCTGCCATTGATGCTAATCTCGATGGCAGAAATGGCGAATACTTTAATGTAAGCTTAAAGGATGAGTATGGCAATCCGTTGATAAATAAGGATATTAAAATAGGATTCAATGGCAGAATATATAATAGGACAACAGATTCCAATGGCCAGGCAAGCTTGCAAATCAATTTAAAGTATTCTATGGTTTATACCTTTGCAATTTGCTTCTTAGGTAATGATGACTTTTATGGAAGTTTTACAGTTTCAAAAATCACTGTTAAGACTCAAAAGCCTAATTTGGAAGTAAATAACTTTAAATATAAATCTTCAACTAAGTCTAAAGTAATTAAAGCAACATTGAAATCATCAAGAAACAATCCAATTCAAGGAAAAACAATTAGTTTTACTGTGAATAATAAGGTTTATACAGCAAAAACCGATTCAAAAGGTATTGCCAGTGTTAATGTGAGCCTGTCTTCTAAAAAGACTTATGCTTTCACTGTAAAGTATGCTGGTGATGACACTTATTCTTCAGTTTCTAAATCTGCTAATATTTTAGTTTATTAGCTAATTTTGCATTAGCTATTTTATAGTTTTTTGTCTGCTATTGATATTTTTAAATAAATATTTATTAAATAAACTTTTTTAAATTTAATTAATTTTTTCTTAAATTAATAAACTTTTTAAACCTTTAATTAAATATTTATTAAATAAAAACTATTTTAAAATAGTCTTAATACTTTTTTTATAATTTTAAAAAAATTTTTATCTAATATTTTATAGGAATTAAAATCATGTTTGAAATTAAAGCAAAAGATATGAGAGGACGTGTAGGTGTTTTAAAAACTAATCATGGAGAGATTAAGACTCCAAACCTAATGCCCGTTATTCATCCAAGAAAACAGACAGTTGATGTAAAGGAATATGGGGCAGACATTGTAATTACAAATGCTTATTTAATTTATAAGGATGAAGAGTTAAGTAAAAAGGCTTTGGATGTGGGCTTGCATGAGCTAATCAACTTTGATGGTCCTATCATGACAGATTCAGGCTCATTCCAATTATCTGTCTATGGTGATGTAGACATTACAAACAAGGAGGTCATTGAGTTCCAGGAAGCTATCGGAACTGATATCGGAACTTCACTAGATATTCCAACTGGACCATATGTGGATAGAGAAAAGGCTGAAGAAGACCTCGAAATCACCATTGAACGTGCAAAAGAGGCAATAAGTTATGTAAAGGACAATGATTACGAGATGAAGATAAATTCTGTTGTTCAAGGTTCCACTTATCCAGATTTGAGAGAATACTGTGCAACTGAGCTTACAAAGCTTGATGCAGACTTATATCCTATCGGCGCAGTTGTGCCTCTTATGGAGATGTATCACTACCGAGATCTTGTGGATGCAGTGATGCATTCAGTCAAATGCTTGCCAGACTCAAAGGCACGCCACTTGATGGGGGCTGGACATCCTATGATATTTGCACTTTGCGTTGCAATGGGATGCGACTTGTTTGATTCAGCAGCTTATATTCTATATGCTGAAGCAGACCGTCTATTGACTACCCGAGGAACTGTAAAGCTTGAAAATCTTAATGAAATGCCATGTTCCTGTGAGGTATGCTGTAAGTACACTCCTGATGACTTAAGGGCTATGGATAAGGAGGAAAGGGTGCAGCTTATAGCACAGCACAATCTCCATGTCAGCTTTGCAGAGCTTAGGCTCATTCGCCAAGCCATTTATGAAGGAAGTCTTATGGAACTTGTAGAGGAGCGCTGCAGGGCTCATCCAATGTTGCTTGATGGTCTTAGGCATCTTGGAGAGTATAGCTTTGACTTGGAAAAATACGACCCAAGAAGCAAGAAGTCTGCATTTTTCTATACAGGTCCTGAATCCTTGAAAAGAGCTGAAGTGACAAGGCATTTAAACAAATTAAATGAAATGGATAAGAGGAAAAATCTTGTTGTCCTGCCAACTTATACAAAGCCATACACAAAACATTTAACAAACAGCTTCAATGAGTTATTTGTTTATGCAAAGGATGAATCATTATCTGAAGATGCAGAGTGTAAAATAGAGAATGGTGAAACTGACTTTATGGTTTTAGACACTCCATTCTGTCTCATTCCACTTGAATTGGATGAAGTTTATCCGTTAAGCCAATCAGATGCGCCTAGAATACGTGATAAGATGGCTATTGAATTTGCAAGGGACTTTTTAATAGACTTTGCTGAAGACTATGACAATGTCCTCATACATCCTAATGTTTTAGAGGAGCTTGAGCTTGACTATATAGAAGAATACAATTATCCGGAGGAAATCAAGTTCGAAAAAGATGATATTAAGAAGTTAAAGGCAATTGCAGATTACCAGTTTGGAAATGGAGCAGGAGATGCATTATTCACTGGAAAAATCAAGATAGAAAAAAGCAAAAAGACTGGTAAGATTAGACATGTCTATGATAAGAATCAGATTATTGTAAATATGAGAGCCTCTGACAGCTTTTTGATTCTATCTAAATTAGGTGCAAAAAGGCTTGCTGCAATTGAAGGTATGAGAAATAAGGTCATGATTGACAATAGCGTAGAATCATTTGCAAGGGATGGAAAAAGCGTATTTGCCAAGTTTATAAAAGACTGTGATGAAAACATCAGATCAAATGATGAAGTTCTTATTGTAAATGAGCAAGGTGAGCTATTGGCATTCGGCAAGGCTCTTTTGAATTATAGTGAAATGCTGGACTTTAATACAGGTCAAGCAATAAAGACTAGAAAAGGATTTAAGGATTAATTAGTTCTTATTTTTTCTTTTCACTTAAACCAATTTTATTTTTCAATCCTTTAATAAGAAAATTTCAAAAAATAAAAATTATTATATATTTTAATAAATAGAATTAAATATGATTCAGATTAAATTAGTGGATTAGTAAAACATAAAAAATGAATTAAACTGATTTAACTATTAAATAAACAATGAGGAAATAATATGATACCTGGTATGAATCCTAAACAACTTAAAAAGATGGAAAGACAAATGAAAAAGATGGGTATGGACATGAAAAGCATCGATGATGTTGAAGAGGTCATTATCCGTTGCGCTGATAAGGAAATCATCATTACTAATGCTGATGTAAGTGCTATGAATGTAATGGGACAAGAAACTTATCAAGTTACAGGAACTGCTGTAGAGGTTGAAAGAGAAGTTGAGCTTGTCATTCCAGATGAGGATATTGAAATGGTTGCAAGCACTGCTGGTGTAAGTGTTGAAGCTGCTGAAGAGGCTTTAAGAGAATGCGGTGGAGACCTAGCAGAAGCAATCATGAAATTAAGTAATTAAATAGTCTTTTTTGACTTTTAATTATTTTTTACTTTTTTTTTACAATTAAATACTCTTTTTACTAGTTTTTTAAATCAATCTTTTTTTTAATATTATAAAATCTCTTTATCTAATTTAACTATTTTAACTCTTTTTTTCTAAATTCAACCCTATCTGATCTATTTCTTAATCAATATAATAATACAATAGTAAATTTTATATGCTCATAAATACTATTTAGATAATAGAACTTAAAATAGACAAGTATTAAAAATATGATGCTTCTATTTGTTCTTTATTTGTAAAGATTATTTAAGATTTATTTGATATTAAAATAAGTCCATTAAGAATTCTTTTTTTAAAGGGGATTTCAAGTTTTAGAAATTTAACTTTAAATCTGTCCTTAATTAAAAAATACATATATTCTTATGGATTTATAGTTTTTATACAAATTTGTGAGGTTAAGAATGGCTAAGAGAAATTTTAGTGAAAGCTTAGGCAAGATAGTCACACTTTTAAAAAAGGATTTTACTGATGTATTTACCAAAAATCCAGTTGTGCCTATTGTATTGCTTGCTATTATAATTTTACCTTCTTTATATGCTCTTATAAACATCCAAGCATGTTGGGATCCATACGATAATACAGGAAATATTGAGATTGCAGTTGCAAACTTGGATAATGGAACCACTTTTGAAGGAGAATCATTAAATGTTGGTAATGAGATAGAGGATGAGCTGAAGGGAAATGATGATTTCTATTGGGTCTTTGTAAATGAAACGGAACTGCGAGAGGGGGTTAAAAATGGAACCTATTATTCCGGAATAATCATTCCAAAGAATTTCAGTAAAAGCATTAAGTCAATCACTACTGATGACCCTCATTCTGCTGAATTGGAATATATTGTCAATAGAAAATCCAATCCTATGGCATCTAAGTTAAGCGATTCCGCTGCAAAGGCGGTCTATAATAAGATCAATGCTAAGATTGTACAGTTTATTAATGTGGTGGCCTATTCAAAGTTAGGCGAGCTTCAGTCTGCATTGTCTCAAGGTGCAGGTCAGATGTCATCTGGTGCTGTCCAATTGTCTTCCGGATCCGCTCAGGTCAATTCTGGCGCTTCTCAAGTGAAGTCAGGCTCAAATCAGGTGAAATCCGCTGCAAATCAAGTTCAATCAGGTGGTGCTGAAGTTCAATCAGGCAGTGAGGAGATAAAGTCCCATGCATCTGAGGTCAAGTCAGGGGCAAATCAGGTCTCTCAAGGCTCTTCCCAGATACAAAGTTCATCCCAGCAGATTCAAGCAGGTTCCTCTCAAGTGCAAAGTTCTGCTAAGCAGTTGGATTCCTCTGTTGATGTTGACAAATTGCCGAGTGATGACTTGAAGCATGTTGTAAACAGTTCCAAGCAATTGGCTAATGCAAGTTCCAATCTGGCGGGATCTTCAAGTCAACTGGCAAACGGTTCTGTCCAGCTTGCAAATGGCTCTGTCCAGCTTGCTGACGGTTCTGTACAATTGGCTGATGGTTCTGTTCGATTGGCTGATGGTTCTGTAAGGTTAGCAAACGGTTCTGTACAATTGGCAGATGGCTCTGTCCAGTTAGCTGAAGGTTCCTTAAGCCTTGCTGCAGGCTCTCAATTGCTTGCAAATTCAGCAGCTTATGCATTGTTTGCAGCTTCCAGCTCACTTTCAGGTGCTGCAAGTTCTCTTTCAAGCATAACTGGCGTTGACGAGAATCAAATCGGAAGTTATATCTATTCTCCAGTTACTTTAAATGAGATAGAATTAAATCCTGTAGACAATTATGGTTCTGAAGTTGCTCCATTCTATTTGGTTTTATCAATGTGGGTTGGAGCATTGATTACCTGTGTAATGCTTAGAACAGGACAATCCACCGGAACCGAATACAGCCCTTCAGAGATGTACTTTGGTAAACTGCTCATATTTATGGTAATGGCTGTTTTGGAAACTACAGTAACTCTCATTGGAGCATCAATTTTAGGAATTGAAATGTCGAATCCGGTCTTGTTTGTATTATCGGCCTATTTCATTGCCCTTGTGTTTATGCTGATTTGTTACTCATTGACTTCTGCTTTAGGTCAGCTTGGAAAAGGAATAGCTGTCATTTGGCTTGTGTTCCAGATTTCAGGAACTGGAGGTATCTATCCTATTCAATTGATGGGTCCTATTCTTCAGGCAGTAAGTCCATATATGCCAATGACTCATGGTATAACCCTTCTTAGAGAAGCTGCTTTGGGACTTGTATGGTCTAATTATATCCATTCATTCCTTATCTTGATAGCTATGGGTTTAATCACATTGATTTTAGCTTTAATTATTAAGGTATTTGCAGATAAGAGAGCTCATTGGTTTGAAGAGAAATTGAATGAAACTGATTTATTCCATTAAATCTTTTTCATTCTCAAAAAAGAAGTTTTAAAGATTTATTATTTTTAATAAATCTTTTTTTTTTTTTCGAAAGAACTCTATTTTTTAAGATTTATATTTTTTAATAATTTTTTTTTATTTTTAAAAAAGTAGTCTATTTTTATTATTTTTGTTATAAATGTTATTTTAATCTTATTTTCTATTTTTATTTTTAAAATGAGTTTATTTTTTTTAAATAGGGTTTGATTTGCTTATTTTATTTAAAAGAGTCTGTCTAGTTTAAAAAAAGTTTAACTAGTTTTAAATAAGTTATAAAAGTTTAACTAGTTTTAAATAAGTTATAAAAGTTTAACTAGTTTTAAATAAGTTATAAAAGTTTAACTAGTTTTAAATAAGTTATAAAAGTTTAACTAGTTTTAAATAAGTTATTCAGTTAAAAAAAGAGTTATAATGGATTATTTGATCCATCTAAAAAGAATAATAATTGAAAGTCAGAGAAGTTTAATTATCTTTTAAATAAAGCTCGTCCATTTCTTTACTAACTTCTTCATATCTATTTAAAAGGGTGTTAATGAGTTTCTTATAAATGGAATTTAATCTTTTATCCAATAGGTCAATACCTTCTGCAGTTATTCCGCCTTCGGTAGCTACCTTTTCTATAATTTCGCTATTGGATATTTTTTTATCTTCCTTTAGGATAGCGGTTCCAATGACGGTTTTTAAGATCATATCCTCTGCCTCATCTTTGCTTAAGTCTGAAATATTGCTTATCCTTTCTGCAAAATTATCAATCATCAAGGCTATAAATGCAGGGCTGCAACTTGTAAGGATGGTGCATATTTCCAATTTTGGATTGTTTGAAGCTAAGTTTCCATTTTCTTCAAAAAAGAAATTATGGTCCTTTAATGTTCTCACATAACTGAATTCATTAAAGAGATCCTCTAAGAAATAGCTGTCTTGAATGTCTACCTTCTCATTATGCTTTATAAGGGTAATTCCTTTTCTCCTTCCTATTGAGCTTATGGCATTGTTTGAAGTTACAGTTGATGCCAAGCTTGGAATGACTAAGCTTAATTTGCCGTCGTAAAAAGAGCTGATGTGTTCAAAGTCAAGTCCGGCACAGGTATAGATTATATGGGTCTTTTCATTAATAAAAGGGGTTATCTCATCGAGCACTTCCTTGAAATTAGGGGTGGTTACGGAAATAATGATCTTTTCACATGACTTGGCCAATTCAGTGTTATCGTCAGTAATCTGAACTTTTCCATCTGGATATCTTTCAATTAATTCTTCGATTTTTTCAATATGTCTGTTTGAAACTATAAGTTCCTCATCGGCCAAGAGCAAATTCAATTCGAGAATGTTATTTGCTATCATGGAACCCATATTTCCATAACCAATTACGCCTATTTTCATTTTTTCCCTTTTTATTAAAATTATTTAAAAAACTATTAGTTATAAATTAAATTATCTATAACTAATTAAATTTTATGTATTTAATGATTAATAAACTTTATAGTTTTTATTTTGCCAAATACTGCTTAATTCAACTCTATTTTATATTTATTAAAATAAAATTTAGTGGTTTTTTGAATAATCTAATAAAATCTTATTATAGTTAAGTCTGAAGATTATTATGTTTGCACTCTTCTATGGATTTTTAATAGGTATGGTGTTGTCTCTTATTTCTATTTTAATGTGTTTTTTAAGAATATGGGTTTATTATGGGTTTTAACTATCTTTTAAAGAATCTTTGCTTCTTACTGGTCTTAACCTTCTATTCAGATGATTGCTGCATTTTTATATTTGTCTTAAACGGATTTGAAAATTTTATCAATTTGATTTCAATCAATTTCTTTTATCCTTTCATCATTAAAGATAATTTCCTTTTGTATAAAGTTAATAATGACTTGATTAAAGAGTTCATAATCAATTATGTTCCAAAGATGATTTCCCTTTTCAATTTCAATTAATTTGGCATTGAAGAACAATTTCTTAAGCTTTATGGCAGATTTTGTGCTATTGAAATTGTCCTTATTTCCATAGACCAATAGTATATTGTCTTTTTCTATGGTTTCTTTAGAGAAATCGGGGATTATATAATTTAAGGACTTATATGCTATTTCCTCTTCTTTTCTAATAGGAATGTCTAGGCTTTTTTCTAAATCATCATAATATTCTTTCCTTATTCCATAGTATCTTAGATAAGCCTTAATGATAAACTGATCAGGCTTCATATTCAGATATTCTGCTTTTGTTTTAGCAAGTCTCTTTATGATTGTCTCTTCTTCTTTTTCTCTAATCTGGGCGATTTCAAGGCCAGATAGAATGATGTGATTAATTAGGTGAGTTTCTTTATTGAGTATTTCAATGGCTATTGAAGCTCCAAGGCCTATGGCTACAATATTTATTGATTCACTTTTTTTATTGTTCAATAAATGCTTTATAAATTCAATGAGTATATCTGAGGACTCTTCTATGGAAAATTTTCCATCAAATTTGCTCTCTCCATGGTGAGGCAGGTCAATAAAGATACAGTGATAATTATTAAAGTATTTATCATATTCTTCTATTTGTTTTTTCCAAATCCAATGTGATAATAGCTTAGGATGTAAAAATAGGACTATTTTGTCATTATATTCTCCAATCTCTTCATAAGTTAAATTATTAAAGTATTTCAAACTCATTCTATCACATTTTTTCTTATTTTTTTCTAGTTTTCAAAAATATTGTTTTGTCCATAGGAAAAATTTATTATCTAATAATGCATTGTTTCCAAATATTGTTTTAATACAATAGAACAAAAATTATATATCTAATGAGAAAACATATATTATATTAAATAACCTATTAAATTAACTTATCTTATTTAATAATATGCTTCTGATTAATTTAATATTTGTTATACTAATGAATAAATGAATTGTGATAATATGAAAGCTGATGCATACAAAATAGTTGATAATGTTTACTGGGTAGGTGTTTTAGACTGGGATATTCGTGACTACCACGGATACACCTTGGATGGAACTACCTACAACTGTTACCTTGTATTTGGTGAAGATAAAGTGGCTTTGATTGACAATGTCTATCCTGGAAAGTCTGAACAGTTCTGGGGAAGAATCAAAGATGCCTTTGAAAAAGAAGGAAGGGAATTCAAAATCGATGTAGTCGTTCAAAACCACATTGAAAACGACCACAGCGGCTCTCTTGGTGAAGTTGTTGCCAAATTCCCAGATGTTGAAGTTTACTGCTCTAAAAAAGCAGAACCTGGACTTAAAAACCACTTGCCAGAGCTTGAAGACTTTGAATTCAACACTGTAAAAACCGGCGACACTCTTGACATTGGAGGCAAGACCTTCCAATTTGTAAACGCTCCTATGCTTCACTGGCCTGACAGCATGTTTACAATGTTGATGGAAGATGGAATATTATTCTCCAATGATGCATTCGGTCAGCACATCTGTGTATCTGAAAGATTGGACACTGATGTGGATCCTGTTATCCTAACCGATGCTGCTAGAAAATACTATGCTAACTTGATTACTCTCGCTTCTCCAATGGTTGGAAGAAAAATCGATGAGCTTGCTGAATTAGGCATTGTAGATAATCTTAAGATGATTGCTCCATGTCACGGTCAGATCTTTACAAACCCTGAATTCATCATTGACCTTTACCAAAAATGGTCTACCGGAAGCTATGAAGGAAATAAGATCACCTTCATCTATGATACCATGCACCATTCAACCCAAAGGATGGCTCATGCAATGGCTGAAGGGGTCATGAGCGAAGGGGTAAAGGTAAAGATGTACTTCATGCATGATGATGACAAGTCTGACGCAGTGACAGATGTCCTTGACTCTAAGGCAATCTTCGTTGGAGCCCCTACCATGATGAACAATCCATTCCCGGGAATAGGAGATGTCATGTACTACTTGAACTGTCTTAGCTTTGGTAACATTGAAAAGAAAAAGGCAGTTGTATTCGGTTCTAAAGGTTGGGCTGGAGGCTCTGCAAGAATCTTAGCTGCTAACCTTGAAGGCGCTGGATTTGAAGTGGTCGAGCAAATGGAAATCGACTTCAAGCCTAATGAAGAAATCCTTGAAGAATGTTATGAATTAGGTAAGAAAGTTGCTCAATTGATTAAGGAATAATCTTAAGATTAAAAAACCTTGGCCAAATTTCTTTTTCTACTGGGTTTGGCTAAAAAATCTTTATTATGCTTTTGAGCATTTTTCTTTTTTATTTTTTTTATAAAACCATAATTTTAATTTAAAAATTTTGAGCATTTTTTTATTTTTTTATAAAACCAAATTTTAATTTAAAATTTTGAGAATTTTTTTATAAAACCATAATTTTAATTTTAAAATTTTGAGCTTTTTTATTTTTATTTAGGGGTTTGATTATGAAAAAATCAGTTTTTAAAATTCTAATTGCTTTAGCTTTAATTTTATTGGCTGTATCAATTGTTTCATCTAATGATCTCTCTGATTCTAATGTTTCAAGTGATTTAACTGTTGATTCAGACTCTATAAGCTCTGATGATACAGGATCTAGCGATACAAGTTCAGATGATTCAAATCAGGATGATGTATCTCAGGATAAGACTAATGATAAAAAACTGTCTGATTCCCAGTCAGATTCATCAAAAGATACTCAAGATACTGATGATAATAATACAGATAATGGTTCTGATAAATGTAATTTGATTATCACAAAAAAGGGCAATGAGAAAGTCAAAGTTGGAGATACTGTAGAGTGGACAATAGAGGTAAAAAACTCTTTAAACACTGCAGAAAACATCTCTGTTGATGAGTTCCTCCCTCAAAACTTTGAGTTTAAGTCTGCTAAGGCAAGCAAAGGAAACTATGCAGTTGAGATAGCAAATTGGGACATTGGAAATTTAAAGGAAAATGAATCTGCTACCTTAGTGATTAAGGCTCAAGCATTAAAGGCTGGAAATTTCACCAATGTGGCAAATCTCACTACAGATTCCGATAATATCAATGGAAAGGTCCTTAGCGCTAAGGCAGATGTGGAAGTGCTTTCCGAGAATAAAAAGAATGAGACTCCTGTAGGACCTAAGAAGAACAAAGATAATAATTCTACAGTCAAAAAGATTCATAAATTAATTAAAAATCAGACAAATAATACAAATATGACTCCAATAGATTTTAAGAAATCTGGAAATTCATTGTTTGCTGTTATAATAGCTGCTTTGGCTGTTCTTGGAATATTTTTAGGACGAAGAAGAATAAATTAGATTGATTTAATTTATTCTTTATTTATTTTTTAAAACTATTTTTTAGTTTTCTATATTTATTTTCTATATTTCTTTTTTTTATGGTTTATTTAAACTTATTTTATTTAATTTAGGTGATTTTTATTAGTGAAGAAGAAGATTTAAGAATGATTGAAGAGCATAATCAAAAATCAGTTGAAGAACTGGTTGAAAACTTTTCTTATGTTTATGTTTATTTTGCTGATGGAAGATCAATTAGAATCTCTAAGGAAAAAAAGTTTGAATTTAAGGACAATAAGTTTTATATTTATGATAAGGATATAGAAGTTAATATAGTTGATATAGAGTTAATTGAGTTTACTGATTGATTGTTTTGCTTTTAGTCCTTAATTGTTTTTTTTATTCGTTATTTCTTTTTTTATTCGTTATTTCTTTTTTTATCTGTTATTTGCTTTTTTTATCCATTTTTTGCTTTTTTTTTATCTGTTATTTGCTTTTTTTATCATTTTTTTGTTTTTTTTTAAATTTTCATTAATATTTTTTAAAAATTTTTATATAACTATTTATAATCCTTATTTTAAAACTAAATATAAGTATCAATTTTTTTTAAGTTTTGATGATTATCTTAAAATCGAAAATACAATCAATTATTTTACAGTTTTGGTGATATGATGAGGAAGAATGATAGAAGTTCAATCAATCCATTTACAGGCAAGGAGCACTATGACACTGTAGACGATGACAAGTTCTTGGAAGGCTGCTTTCAAGGGTACTATCAGGAACTGCAGCGCTCCCAGTTATTAGACAACACTCCAGAAGGCCAATTTATCGTTCAAGTGGCAGTTAAACTGATCAATACAGTTAATGAATTCCTTACAAAGATAGGAAGGCAGGATTATGTTGAGGGATATTATGAATGGGATGTTCATTTGGTTGCAAACAATAGCGTAAATGCCTGCTGCATGCCTGGAGGAAAGATTATCGTATATTCAGGTATCTTTTCAATTGCAAACACTGAAGAGAGAATGGCATTCATCCTGGCTCACGAGATGGCTCATGCATTGCTTGACCACGGAAGGACAAGGGCAAGCGCCCAAAGCACAAAGAACACTGCTGCTTCTGTTGCATGGGTGGGAAGCTTTGCATTGGACATGGTAGGATTAGGCGGTCTTGGATCTCTTGCAAGGGCAGCCACCAATATTGCAAGTGTCGGGTCCCAATACTTCCTTCTTCAGCCTTGGGGAAGGGACCATGAGTTTGAGGCCGATAAGCTTGGAATGATTATCTGTCACCTTGCAGGCTATGACATCCGTGAAGTTCCTAAATTCTGGAAGGAATTTGCAGGAGACAAGGCAAGCAATTTTGATTTCTTTTCAACACACCCTTCAGATGCCAAGAGGATAGAGGTAATGGAAGCCTCTGAAATAGAGATTCTAAACACCACTGACTTTTACAGCAAGCCAGTATTGCCTGAGACACCTAAGGCAACTGGAGAAAGGAAGAATACTAATGCCAAGCCCCAAGAACCTCAAGCTAAAGCCGTTGCTGATAACAAATCGACTCATTTCTGTACAAATTGCGGCAGTGAGGTAGCTCCAGATGATAATTTCTGTACAAATTGCGGAGCAAAGATAGGAAAATAGCTATTATTTTCAGTTGAGATTAACGAGATAATAATTGTTCTTTTTCTATTTATTTTTTTAATTTATTTTTCTTTTCAAATTCTTTATTCGGCTTATTTTTTAAAATTTCATTATTTTTTTCATTATTCAAATAAAACCCTATCTCTTGGAAAAATAATATAAATCATTAAAATAAAAATATTATTTGATAATAGATTTTAGGTGGTAAAATGAACAGAAATAAAATAATTGTTTTGCTTGTATTATTGATAGCAGTTGTTGGCTTTACAATGGGGCCAGCTTGTGCAGCCAGCACTACAATAAAAGTAGGCAATTACAAGGATGTTGGAAAGGGAGATAGGATTTCAACATTCAATGTGCCTAAGGATGCACAGTATTTAAAAGGAGTTTATGCTGTAATATTCTATCACGGCAAGAATGGTGACGATTTCAGGCCACATACCTATGTATTGTCTAAGATAAAGGTATATTATAAGAATAAAAAAGGCAAAATCGTAACAAGGTCTTCTACAGCTAAGAATCTCAGCGGACTTAGCATACTTTCCACTAAACAGGTAAGTGGTTACACTCCTTATAAGATGGATGTAAGTTATAGGAAGATGACTAATGCTGAGAAAAAGAAAATTTGTGGCAGTTTAGTTTATTAGATTGTTCTATATTCTTTTTTTCTTTTTTTAAGCTTTTTTACTTATTTTTTTAATTTTTATTATTTTTTTATGGTTTTACTCTTTCAACGATTTTAATTTTAATTATTTTTTTATGGTTTTAACTTTTTTTCATTGTTATTTCACCTTTTATTTTTTATTAATACATTAATATTTAGGTATAACTAAACTATTTATACTACAAAAACATAATTAAATACATAAAACTATTCGAGGTGAAAAAATGAATTTAGAAGGTGTAGAAAAAACAATGCTCTTGACCTTATACACAAAGGCAAAGCATTCACAAAAGCCAAATCATAAATTTTTTGATTATATGGCAATAGATATAATCTCTGAAATCGATTATGACTTTTCCATAGCTGATAAGGACAGATCCATGCAAATGGGAGTAATATCAAGAACAATCGTCTTGGATGATATGGTATCTGAATATATACGCTCACATCCAAAGTGCACAATAGTCAATATTGCCTCTGGAATGGATACTCGATTCAACAGGTTGGATAATGGGATAATCAAGTGGTATAATGTGGATTTGGAAAATTCAGCTAATTTCAGATTGAATTACATTAAGGATACAGAAAGGGTAAAGACCTTAGCCTATTCTGCCATGGATCCTTCTTGGGCAGAGGAAATAGAAGCAAGCGGGGATGTTTTATTTATCATTGAGGGTTTAACAATGTATCTTACTGAGGTCGAGAATAAGCAGATTCTGGATATCATTGATGAAAACTTCAAGTCATGCACTATATTTACTGAAATCATGCCTCCTGTTTCCGTTGAGAATGTCAAGGAGAAATCCGTTGAGGAAATGGATGCCAAGTTTATTTGGGGAGTTCAAGATGGCTTTGAGCTAAGGAGATTAAACCCTAGATTCAATTGGGTAAAGGATGTAAATCTTTTTGATGGAATGAATGTCTATAAGCCCATTACCAAATTGTTCACTTGGATTCCTTTTATAAGGCGCAGAATGGATTTTATAGCTGTTTTAGAAAAATAGTCTAAAACGCTTTAATCTATTCTTTAATCTGATTTCAGGTTTTTATTTTTGTTTAAATGGCTCTTTTTGAATTTTTTATTTAGCTTTGATATTTAAAACTTTTTAATACTTTTTTTAATGTTTATTGCAATGCTTTTTTTAAAACTTTTTTTTTTAATGTTTTTTTATGCTTTTGTTTTTTTTCCTATTGCTTTATTATCTTTTTTGATAATACTTTTTTTAGATTTTTTACTATCAATCAAAACTTTTTTATAGTAAATCAAACCCATCTATAATTATATGGATAACTTAATAAAATTTAATATAATTAAATATAATTTTTTTTTTAATTTATTATAATTTAATTAATAGTTATTAACTTATTCTTAATAAAAATTTCAATAAATTATCAATTTAAAACTTTTAAATTGTTAAAAAACAATTACAAATTACTGATATTGTTAAAACTTTATAAAAAGTGTTTAGGAGATAATATGGCACAAATTAATCAACCTATGTATATTTTACGTGATGACACTGAAAGATTTCAAGGAAGACAAGCCTTAAGAATGAATATTTTTGCAAGTCAGCTTTTAGCAAGCATTGTAAGAACCACTCTTGGTCCAAAAGGAATGGACAAGATGTTGGTGGATAAGATGGGAGATGTAGTTGTAACAAACGATGGTGCAACCATCTTGCAGGAAATGGACATTGCTCACCCTGCAGCTAAAATGCTAGTTGAAATTGCAAGAAAACAGGAAAATGTAGTTGGAGACGGAACTACAACTGTTGTAATCATTGCTGGAGAATTGCTTAAGAAAGCACAGGAATTAATGGAAGATGGAACTCCAGTACCTACCATTCTTATGGGATACAGATTAGCTGTTGCTAAGGCAATGGAAATCTTGTTTGACATTTCTTTTGATGCAAGGGATAAGGACACCTTATTTGGAATTGCAAAGACTGCAATGACCGGTAAAGGTTCTGACTATGCTAAAGATGAACTTGCAGAATTACTTGTTCAAGCTGTAAAGAAAGTCGAAGAGGGAGAAGAGGTAGATAAGACCTTAATTAAAATCCACAGAATCAACGGAGGAAGCGTAGAGGATTCCAAGATTGTTGACGGAATCTTCATCGACCAAGGAAGGGCAAACGAAACCATGCCTAAGGAAATCCATGATGCAAAGATAGCTCTTATGAAATATCCTTTAGAGCTAAAGGACCTCGAAAACGCTAAAGTTGACTTTACCGACCCATTACAAATGCAAATATTTTTAGACAATGAGCAAGAGATGCTTAAGGAAATCGCTGATAAGATCATAGACTCCGGATGTAATGTATTGTTCTGTCAAAAGGGAATCGATGATGTAGTGCAACACTACTTATCCAAAGAAGGCATCATGGCCTTTAAGAGAGTCAAGAACACTGATGTTAAAAGAATCATGAAGGCAACCGGTGCAGAGCTTATCACAAACATTGAAGACTTAACTCCAGATGTTTTAGGAAAAGCAGATTACATCCACCAAGAAAGAGTATTTGACCAAATTCTAACCTTCATTGAAGGCTGCGATGAACCTAAAGCAAGCTCCATCTTAATTAGAGGAAGCACAAGGCATATCTCTTCTGAAATAGAAAGGGCTATGGAAGATGCATTAGGTGTGGTAGCAGCTACAATCGAAGAAGGAAAGGTTGTAAGCGGTGGAGGATCTCCTGAAATTGAAATTGCAAGACAATTAAGATTATATGCTAATTCAATTGGCGGAAGGGAGCAATTAGCTATCATTGCATTTGCTGACGCTTTAGAGATTGTTCCAAGAACCTTATCTGAAAATGCAGGTCTTAACACAATCGATTTGCTTGTAGAGCTTAGGGCAGCTCACGAGGACAATCCTTATATGGGACTTGATGTATTTGAAGGAAAAGTGGTGGACATGAAGGAAGCTGGTGTAATTGAACCTCAAAAGGTCAAGAAACAAGCAATTCAATCTGCACAAGAAGCTTGTGAAATGATTTTAAGAATTGATGACTTGGTAGCAGCAGCCGGAGCCCTCCAAAAGCCAGACCCTGATGAGAACTTAGATAATAGTGGAATGCCTCCTGCACCTGGAATGGGTGGTATGGGCGGTATGCCTCCTATGATGTAGACAAGCTTTTTTGGCCTTCGGCCAAAAAACCTTGACCAAAATTTTTATTTTGGCTATGCTTTAATCTGGGTCTTTTTTTAAGTTTATAAGGATTTTTAATCCTTTTTTTTACTTTTTTTAACAATTTATTTTTTTTTTAGAAGTTTTACTTTTTTTAAGAATTTTCATTTAAATCAATGTTTTATAGAAAGATGTATATAAAATTAAACAAATTTTATTTAATTTTTTCAAAACCTTTTTATAATCTGCTATATAGATATATCTTTAGAAATAAATTTGTTCATTTGAAGGACAAATTCTAATAGATTTGACTATTTTTATCCATTGAAACAATTTTATTCAATTAGGGATTTAATGGATAAATTGAAAAAGATTCATTTTTTTAAAAGGAATAATGATGTTTCCTTTGACAAAATGGTGATGAAAATTTTATTAAATATTTTTAATGGAGGATAATCTTTTGAAAAATAGAAAACTAATTTTGATAAGTATCTTCCTTGTTAGTCTGCTTGCAATTTCTGCTGTAAGCGCAAATGAGGATGTGGATAATGGACTTATCGATTCAGATGATTCTATCTTGCAGTCAGCTGAAGTCTCTGATTCTGCCATTGGATCAGATTCTATCTTGCAGTCAGCTGAAGTCTCTGATTCCACTATAGAATCAGACTCTATTGAACTGGAAGATAAGGGTAATGTTTTAAAGTCAAGTGATAATGCTTCTTTTGAACTAGATGATAAAAATAATATAGGATCAGCAGATTCTGAATTGGAAGACGATTATTTAGAACCTAAAGAAAAGAATGTTCTTTCAATGGATGAGAATGCATGGTTTTATAATTATATTGTGTGGTATGATGGTGATGATGGAGATTGGGTTTCCCTTGATTTTGTAGATGATTTAAAAAATCCTGAAAACATCACCATACGATTAAACAGTTATGACACTCCATTTGACGGTGTGGATTTGGCTGTTATAAATGATTATGACTATTCAATCACTAAATTAACCACTGATGATAATGGGACTGTAGTTTATAATGTTCCATATGAGGTTGATGAATTATCTGTCTTTGTAGGCTTTTGGTATGATGGGGATTTTGTGGCCACTTATGGAAATTGGGAAAGTTACACAATCTGCGCAGTGAATTGGGGCACTTGGTATAGGGACCCTTCTAAACGGACTTACGACTTTTATGTCTCTGTGTCTGATATGGACACTTATGAAAGTCCAATTGGCGCACAGGTGGTTTTTACAAGCGATTCCAATCAATATGTCGGAACAATAGATGAGAATGAAAGAGCAATCATACCAAAGGTCAGCTATGGCACTTATGATGTGAAGGTCATATATGACGGCTATTGCATTCTTAATCTTTCAGATTCTAGCGCCATTGAGTTCTATGACGACCATCATACAGACCCTGATTCACTTGGTGATGAAAGGATAGATTATATGTATGTAGATAGTAGTGGAGTAGTTTATCTTGACCTTTGTTATGATGGTTCTCTAAAAGTGCCAGACAACTCCACTTATGAGCCTTATGGTGATGACAACCCATCCGGTGGCGGTTCAGGCAATCAATCTGGTGGAACTGTTGCTAATGGCACATTCACTTCATTGCAAAGTCTGTTTAACCGTGCTGCAGCAAATTCAACAATATCCTTAACAAGGGATTATGTCTATGATGATGGATTCGACATCAAAGGAATAGTAATTAACAAGGATCTGACAATCAACGGTAATGCCCACACACTTGATGCCCTAGGCAAATCCAGAATATTCTATGTTAACAATAGCACTGTCAAATTTAACAATATCCTATTTGCCAATGGTAATGCCACTCTTGGAGGTGCCATTTATAATGGAAGTGCCGTAAATTGTCTTTTTATTAATAATACTGCTCAAGATGGTGGTGCCATTTATTATGGAAGCGCTTTAGTATGTGATTTTATAAACAATTCCGCATCTAGGAATGGGGGCGCTATCTATAGTGGCGGTGCCGTAAACTGTAGCTTTATAAATAACTCAGCCAATTTAGGAGGCGCTGCAATTTATGATTCCTTGTTTGCTGTGAATTCTACTTTTGTGGGTAATACATTGGCTTCTAGCAATCCTACAGGAGGAAGCGCTACAACAGATGTAAGTGTGGTGTCATTTAATCCAATAACTACCTATATACCTAGCCCTCCATCCATGACAGGTTCAATTGGTTGGGGAGGTGCCGTACTTGACTTTACAAGGCCTGTTATCTATACGGATTATAATGAAACATTTTACTTGTTGACTAACTTCACTCTTCAGCAAGATGGCTTTAACAATTACGGCAATGTTCAATTGACTGGCAGGGATTTGGTCTTCAAGTCATTATATCCTTACTCTGGAAACTATTCAATGGCTCTTATCATCTCTGGACAAATCTTTACTCCTACATATGTCCTTGGGGAAAATGATACTTATGAAGCCCATTTTAAACTGAATGGTCTTTCTTTAGGGCTACATATGGTTTATGCATATGTTGATTTCGGATATCCGGAATATTATAGCTATAGAATAGGTGGAGGCTATATGGATAGGGTTGCTTACGATAGAACTGCGGAGATAATATTCCCTATTCTCATTAATAAGACAGTAGAAATCTCATCTTCCAATCTGAACAAGTATTACGGTGGAACCGGAAAGTATACTGTCACTCTTACAGATGGCGGAAATCCTATAGCCAATGCAAATCTCAATGTCTCTCTAGCTGGCAAGACATATCCTTTAAAGACAAATGCAAATGGTCAGGCAAGCATGGATATAAACCTTACTCCTGGAACTTATGAGGCAGTCTGCACTTATGATGGAGTTTCTCAAAGATCAAATATCATTGTTCGCTCAACTATAAATCTTCAAAACCTCACTGGCATTTATCAGAACGCTAAAGTAAATGCCACATTCTTGAATGCTGCAGGCAGTCCTTTAGCAAACACTAAAGTCAGTTTTAGAGTAGGTTCCAAGACTTACAGTGCAACAACAAATGCAAATGGGCTTGCTACAGCCAATGTTGATTTAGCTGCAGGCACTTATGATGTGATTGCAATAAATCCGGTAAATAATGAGCAAAAGACAAGCAAGCTCACTATTTCCAAAGCTAAGTCTTCTATAAGTTTAAGCTCTACAAGCAATAATGATAAGGTTACCTTAACAGCAAGCTTATCCCCTTCAACTGCAAGTGGAAATGTGACATTTAATTTAAACAATAAGAACTACACTGCAAAGATAAGCTCTGGAAAGGCAAGCCAAACCATTACTGGATTGAATGAAGGAAACTACACTGCAAATGCATATTACTCTGGAGACAGTAATCTTAACTCTTCAAGCGCAAGCACTAAAGTTGTTGTTAAAATAGTCATTCCAACTAAAATAATCTACAAAAATATGACCACTGGACCTGTAGCAAAATCAGATGGCAGGATAGGAAATTATTTCTGTGTAAAACTTGTGGATGGCAGCAATAATGCATTAACAGGCCTTCCAATCAAGATAGGCTTCAATGGAAAAATCTATGACAGAACAACAGACTCAAACGGCGAAGCAAGACTGCAGATAAACCTTGCTAATGCGGACATATACACCTTTGCAATCTGCTACCTTGGAGACGATGATCATCAAGCATCCTTTGAAGTGGCTAAGATTGATGTAAACAAGAAGTATCCAAAGCCAAACAGTGCAAATGGAAACTCCAATGGTGTGCCTGCCCAAGAGACAATAAGCAATACAAAGCTTAAGACCTATATCCAATACAGCAATATGACCACCAAATCAGTCCTTAAATCAGACGGAAGGGTGGGAGACTACTTTGAAGTCAAATTGCTGGACAATAACAAAAAGGCAATGGCAAATGTTCCAATCAAGATAGGTTTCAATGGAAAAATCTATGACAGAACAACAGACTCAAACGGCGGTGCAAAGCTACAGATAAACCTCTTAAAGCCAACAACATACACATTTGCAATCGCATACCTAGGCGATAGCAAATATCAGGCTTCATTTGAGGTAGCAAAGATAGTTGTAAAAGCCCAAAGCCCTAAACTGACTGCTCCTAAAAAGACATTTAAGGCAAATGCAAAGACCAAGTCTGTCTCAGCAACTCTAATCTCCGAGAGAGGAAAGCCTATGGCCAGTCAGAGCCTTAAGTTTACAATAAACGGCAAGACATACACAGCCAAAACCAATTCCAATGGTGTTGCAACAGTCAATATCAGCCTAAACAAGAAAGGAACCTATTCCTGCACAGTCAAGTTTGCCGGAGTGACTGGAGCAAATGCAAAGACCACTAAAACAACAATAAAAATTAGTTAAGAATAGTTTTTAACTATTCTTTTTATTTTTTTTAGTATTCTTTTTTTTAGCTATTTTTTTTTATTTTTATCTAATTCTTCTTATTTTTTTTTATCTATTTTTTCAAACTTTAAAAAATAGTGTTTTTTTTGGGTTGGTAAAAATTTAAATTATTAACTATTTTTTATTTTTTTAATTAAAATATCACTATAATTTATTTATATTATATTATTTTTTTTATATAGAATTTTTATAGGAATTCTAAAATATATTGAAAAATTATTATTAAAATTTTTATAACTTTTTGTGATTTTTTAATAATTTTTCTTTATTTTTTTATTTCAAGTTTATTTCATTGTTTTTTGGATAATACTACTTAATTATTAATCATTCACTTCAAATACTCTTTAATTGTTTTATTTTTTTAAATTAATAGATTTAATATATGTATTCTAAAAATAGTAATTGATTTCACTTTAATATCAAATATCAATAATAGTTAGTTATTCTTTTTTAACTTAAATAATGATAATTATTTTATTTTCTATTTATCAAAGTAATATTTTCTTAAATTTCATTAAAATAAGTAATTATAAGTATTTATTCTTTAATTAAAGGATTCAAAGCCCTTTTTATATTTTTACAATTATAATGTCTTAGTTCTTCTTTTTTCTAAATATTTTTATCTTTTTACAGTAAGTAATTAATTTTTATTTTTTTTATCTTAAATTAACTATTTAGATTGAGTAAATTAATTTTTAGAGTATGGATTGGCCTTATTTGAAATAATTTTTTACAGTAATATTTATATAACTTGAAAATATAATATTTAATTAATCAATTTGAAAAAATATTTCAAATTTGTAAATAATTCAAAATAATTAAATTTTATTTAATCAAAAAGGCATTCTTCTTAATTTGATTAAGTAAATGGAATGAATTTTGTTTTTGGATTTTTTTTATAGCGATTTTAAAAAGTATTTTTTAAATATTTTTTTTAGAATTATTTAAGAATTCTTTTAAAAGAATCATAAAAAATATCTACAAATTTATTCAAATTATAGAAAAATAAAAAAATATACTATATATTATTAAGAATATATATTTTCTTTAATTTTTTCAATTATTTTGAAAAAAAGTGAGGTGAAAAAATTTCAATTAAGAATCTTACATTGCTTTTAGCAGTTTTATTAATGGGATTTGTATTAATATCCTCTGTATCTGCTATTGATATTGATGAAGCAAGTTCTTCAAGTGACTTATCAGATTCTAGCATTTCAAATGATTATTTAGTAGCAAACTCTGGAGATGATTCTGTAGCTAGTTCAAGTGCATCTAGTTCAATTGCTGCAGATGATTCAGATCTTTCTAACAATGCTAGTTCAAGTAATGTTAATTTCGAAAATGAAGTTTTAAGTACTAATAATAATGAAGATACAGAATCCGAAATTGTAAAGGATTCTAAAAATCAATTGTCTTCATCTTCTCTTCAAGCTAGTACTAAAACTAAAACCACTCTTAAAGGCAGTGGAAGCTCCGTCTATAGGGGCAATCCATATTATGTTACTTTAACTGATAGTAATGGTAAGGTTTTAGCTAGTCAGAAAGTGACTTTTAACATCCTTGGCAAAAATTACACTAGGACCACCGATTCTAAAGGTGTGGCTTCCATTAACATTAATTTAGCCAAAGGAAAGTATAACATAGCTTGCTTATATGCAGGCACTGAAAACTATGCTTCATCAAAGCTATCTGTAGCTTTGACAGTTAATTTAATGTCCACTAAAATCAATACAGGTGGATCAACCGTTAAAAAAGGAAATGCTTATTCAGTGACCTTGACTGATGGAAATGGAAAGGCATTATCCAGTCAGAAGGTGACCTTAAATATCCTTGGAAAGAATTATACCAGAACCACCGATTCTAAAGGTGTGGCTTCAATTGCAATCAATTTGGCTGCAGGTAAGAAATTTACCTTGACTGCATCCTATGCTGGCTCTGCAAATTATCTCTCTTCCAAGGTATCAGCAACTGTTACTGTTCAAAAAGGAGATACAAGCATAAAGCCTAGCGGAACTTCAATC
Organism: Methanobrevibacter ruminantium M1; assembly: GCF_000024185.1. Taxonomy (NCBI): domain Archaea; kingdom Methanobacteriati; phylum Methanobacteriota; class Methanobacteria; order Methanobacteriales; family Methanobacteriaceae; genus Methanobrevibacter; species Methanobrevibacter ruminantium. The sequence goes on along the minus strand of NC_013790.1, from coordinate 1,953,948 downwards.
GTTAAGGGAAATAGCTATTCATTTACCTTGGTTGATGGAAGCGGCAAGGGATTGGCAAACCAAAAGGTCGCCATAAAGATATCAGGCAAGTCCTACAGCAGAACCACAAACTCAAATGGTGTGGCTTCAATTGCAATCAATTTAGCTGCAGGGAAAAAATATTCAATAGTCTGCTCTTATGCCGGCTCTTCCAATTATAAGGCTTCAAGCTCAACAGTAAGTCTCTCTGTTACAAATCCAAGTACAAACAGCAAGACTTTCTCCATTGCAAAAATAGAAGCTGCCGCCACTAACCTAAAGGCTTATGTAAATAAGAATAAGGCAGTGCCTACAACTGTAAGCGTTGGCGGAACTAACTTGAAAATCTCAGAGTTTTCATACTTGATGTCAAAAGCCATTGTAAATCTTAATTCCAATAATACTAATGCCATAACTCTTCCAAGCGGCATCTATAATGGGGCATCAGCTTCCAATTCATTAAACGCTACAGTCTATAAGGCCCAATATGTGGACTTATCCAAAAGGGTCTATAACTATATAGACAAGAATAAGGTTCCTGCTGCTTATGGTACTGTTTATAATGCCAATGGCGCTTCCTTAGGAAATGCAGGATTTAACCTTTACACATTTGCATTTGCAAAGATTTTGGATTTCCATAAGACCAATAAGTATTTACCTAATTACTGCAGCTTTGACAGTTCTGTATTCAAGGCGTCCAATGGTTCAAGCTCAAGCAATAGCTCCAGTTCCACTAACAGTTCAAGCTCCACTAACAGTTCAAGCGGATCTTCAAACTCCAGCGGATCTGGAAGTTCAACTCCTGCAGTTACCGTTAAGGCTACAAGCCTTAAGGCAGCAAGCACTTCCGTTATAAGAGGAGATGACTATTCAGTTACTTTAACTGATAGCAGCGGTAATGCTTTGGCTAACCAGAAGATTACATTTGCCCTTTCAAGTTCCAGCTACACTAGGACCACTAATTCAAAGGGTGTTGCTTCATTGACCCTCAATTTAGCAGGTGGCAAATATTCCATAACTACTTCATATGCAGGCACATCAGCCTATAAGGCGTCAAAGCTTACAAACACAGTAACTATTTCAAACAGCTCTTCCAGATTCTTCTTGAATGACATTGAAACAGCTGCTGAGAATGTCAAGACTTATGTCACAAAGAATAAGGCGTTGCCTAATACCGTTACAGTTGCAGGCACCCAATTGACCCTTTCACAATTCTCCTATGTCATGGCTAAGGCCATTCATAATATAAATGCAAGCAACTCTAATTATATCTCCCTTAAAAGCGTTGCAAGCAGCAATTCTACTGGAGATTATTTGGACACTACAGTCTATAGGGCTCAATATATGAACCTAACCAATAGGGTCATTTCATTTGTGGAATCTGATAAGATTACTCCAACTTTCGCTACAGTCTACAACAGCAATGGAAAATCTGTAGGAAAGGCTGAATTCAAGCTTTACACCTTTGCATTTGCAAAGATTCTAGCTTTCTATAAGACCAATAATTATTTGCCTACCTATTGTACTTTCCAAAGCTCAGCTATCGGTGTTGTTCCAGATGTTGCAACTAATGTGACAATCAACAGCAAGATCAATGCTAATATGAACCAATTCAAGGTTGGATTGAATGAGAAGAACACTGTCAGCAACCTTTCAGCCTATTTGGTAGGTACTGGCCAGTCAACAATCACAACAAACATTAAGAATGTTGCTGCTCAGCTAACCAAAGGATTGAATTCAACTGCAACCAAGGCTCTTGCAATATATAATTTTGTAAGGGATGACATTTCATACAGCTATTATTCAGACAGTAGGAAAGGTGCAGACGGTACCTTAAGCTCTGGATCTGGTAATTGTGTGGACCAAGCCAGTTTGGTTGTTGCTCTTTGTAGGGCAGCAGGCATTCCTGCAAGGTATTCACATGCTCAAGGATGTACCTTCTCCAGCGGATTGGTTACAGGACACGTATGGGCTCAAATCCTTGTTGATGGCGTATGGTATTCAGCAGATGCCACTAGCGTAAGAAATAGTTTAGGAAATATTGTAAATTGGAATACAAATTCCTATCATAGTATGAAGCAGTATGCTGCTGTTCCTTTCTAGTGCTTAAAATTATTTTTAGGGGGTTTTTAACCCCATCAAACTTTTTTTTATTTTTTTAAATCTTTTATTATTCGATTTTTAGGCTTTATTTTTATTCAGTTTTTGAATCTTTTTTTTTGTTCTATTTTAGGCTTTATTTTTATTCAGTTTTTGAATCTTTTTTTTTGTTCTATTTTAGGTTTTATTTTTATTCAGTTTTTGAATCTTTTTTTTGTTCTATTTTAGGTTTTATTTTTATTCAGTTTTTGAATCTTTTATTGTTTGATTTTAGATTTTATTATTTTTTTTTAATTTATAATATTGTTTTCTCTATTTGGATAATTTTTTATAGTATTAATTATTAAATATTTTATTAATAACAATGATTTAGTTAAAATTTTAAATTTTATTTAATGTCTAGAACTTGGAGTTTTTATAAATCTTTTAAGAATTTGATAGTTGGTGTTAATATTAGAACTAAACTTTTATTTTTATCAGCATTATTGATATTATTATTGTCTATATCTTCTGTTTCAGCAGACAGTTCTATAGATGATTCTAATTTAGATATTGATTCTAATTTAGGTATTGATTCTAATTTAGATTTAAATGCAGATTTATATGCAGATTTAAATAATTTTGATGATTTTAATAATCTAAATAATTATGATTATTCCAATAATTATGTTGATTATAGTGATATTTTAGAAGGGGATTCCTTAATCTGGAAATTGAAAAGAATAATCATTTTAATAAATTAAGCTCAAATAATTTGAGTTCTAATAGTTTAAGTTCTAATGAATTAAATTCCAATCAATTAAATTCCAATCAATTAAATTCTAATTCTATTTCAAATTCTAATTCTAATTCTAATCAAAAAGCCAATTCAAAAGATTCTCGTCTGATTTTGCTCAATGATAAAAACTTAAAAGTAAACGGAACTGAAGAAAAATATTTTATAAAGCTTGTTGATGGCAACGGAAATCCTATACCTTATGTTGATCTTATTTTTAACATAGATTCTTCAATTGAATTCGTTGGAGGTACCGTTCGAACTGATGAAAATGGAATCGCTTATATTTTTATGGATTTCTCATATCCTGGTCCATATACTGTTTATGCTTCATTTGAAGGTGATGGAAATCATAATCCTTCCAGCACTTTATCTTCTACAGTATCCGTTTATAAAGACACTGAAATCAGCTCATTACAGTCATATGGCTATCTTGGAGAGAACTTTTCATTTAAGATTACAAGTTGCGGGGAGCCTGTATCCAATCAGAAGGTTCTTATAAGCATTGATAATAAGAATTATACTGCAACAACAGATTCAGAGGGTATTGCAAAGGTAAAACTACCAAATCAGCAAAAGACCTATTCAATATCCTGTAATTTTTCAAATCGTGTATATTACTATGGATCTAGCTTAAGCAAGAATATTCCTGTTTATAAAAGGGCTTTCACCCAGCCAAATTGCTATGCCCTTTTAAGAAAATCAACATTCACAGTTACCTTAAAGGGAGCTGATGGAAAGATTCTATCAAATCGCACCCTAAGATTTATTGTGGATGGAAAGGAATATAATAAAACAACTAATTCCAAAGGTGCAGCTTCCATAAATATTGATTTGGAAAGGGGAGAATATAGAATAAATTATTATTTCAACACCGATGGGGTTTATGGTCCAGTAAGCAATTACACTGATTTGAATGTTGTAGATCCTTCAGGCCAATACAAAAGGCTTTTGAATGTAAAAAGCTCTGCTTCAGCTAAGATATATCTCACTGGCGGAGGATATGCCACAGTCACCAGCCTAATAAAGAGCACTGCAAAATCCATCACTAAAAAGTACAAGACCAATTTTGAAAAGGCAGTGGCCATCTATAATTATGTAAGGGATAATTTGGATTATCAATATTATTACAATACAAGAAAGGGAGCCACTAAAACATTAAAGACAAAGTCTGGGAACTGCTGTGATCATGCTAATCTGGTGGTTGCTCTTTGCAGGGCATCTGGAATTCCAGCAAGATATTCCAATTCAAAGTACTGTGTTTTTGGTTCAGGTCTTCGTTCAGGGCATGTATGGGCTCAGATTTATGTGGGAGGCACTTGGTACTCTGCAGATGCCACAAGCAGCAGGAATACCCTAGGCCATATTGAAAATTGGGATACAAAAACTAATAAGAAAGATTATAACTTCCGCAATCTGCCATTCTAGTGTTTTTTAATTTAAATTGGGGTCTTTATCTTTTTTTATCGAATTTAATCCAATTTAAGATTTTATTTATCCTTTAAAAGTTTAGGCTATCCAAAACTTTATATAGTTACTTAATTAAATATAATATAAGATATACTTTAAACATTGCAAATATATTTTTTATATTAAATTTGTAAGATTCATTGGTTTAATTTGGATTATAAAAAACATATTTTGTTTAATTTTATAGTTTTAATAGGTGTCTTCATGGCTCGTGAAATTAGTGAAAATATTGAAGAATATTTAGAAACTCTCTACAAATTTGGAAGTAAAGATTCATATGTATCCACTACCACTTTATCAAAGGAATTAGGAATAGCTCCAGGTAGTGTTACTCAAATGCTTAAGAAATTAGAGGATATAGGATATATTGACTATGTCCCTTATAAGGGAGCTTTTTTAACTGCTGAAGGTAATAAGATTGCTCAAAAGATTACAAGAAAACACAGAATCCTTGAAAAGTTCTTGAAGGATGTCTTAAACATTAAGGATGAGAACCTCCATGCTCAGGCATGCGCTATGGAACATTCATTATCTGATGAGGCTGAAAGGGCTATCTGCCATATGCTGGAGCATCCAGACACTTGTCCAGATGATAATATCATCCCTGCATGTGACTTTAACTTTGAAAGCTGTGAAGATTGCTTGAATGACCACCTTGATTTTGATGACATTGAAGAGAGGGACTTTAATCTTTTCTCAATTTCACAATTGTCTAAAGGAGATGAGGGTGAGGTATTGTTTATAAGAGGCAGTGATGATGCTTTAGCCCAATGTGTTAGAGTGGGCATCACCGTTGGTAGCAAAGTTAAAATAGAGGAATCTGAAAGCCCTAATTTTTTATTCTATCACAGTAAATGATTCCACTGTAAATCTTTCTAGAAACTTAGCAGATAATATTTTTATAAATAGTTATAATTAGATAATCTGTTATTTTCTATTTTACTTATTTTTTCTTTTATTTATTAATTTTTAAATTTATTAATTTTTAACTTCTATTCAGCTATTTCTATTCTACTATTTCTATTCTACTATTTCTATTCTACTATTTTTTTTCAATATTTTTATCATATAACTTATTTTTATTAACTTTTATTTATTTGCAATGAACATCTTTTTTAGAATTATACACAAAACTTATTTAAATTATTAATTAAATAATTATAAAAAGAATGAAAATTATATTTATAATAACTCATTTTCAAATTAAACTAAAATAATTATTTTTAAATTATTTATCAAATTAAACTTTTATTATTATAGATTTTATTAGGTGTTTAAATGCGTGGAGATTTATCTGATGGAATAGTTACAGTCAAAATTGGAGAAGGAAACGAAAGAGCTATTTCACTTAATCAAAAAAGCCAGTTCGGTAAACTGTCTGAAGACTGTTTAGAGCTTTCTCTTATGGAAGCTTCCTATCTAATGGAAAGCGGACGTTTGGATATTTATGAAGATGATGAAAAATGTCAATTGGATTATATCATTGACATGATAAAAGACCAAGATCTTTATGGAAAATACTTGGTTTATAGGGATTTAAAAAATAGAGGCTATATTATAAAGACAGGATTTAAATACGGCTCTGAATTCAGATTATATGAAAGGGGAACCGGCCCTGGCAAATCACACTCTGATTTTCTTGTAAAGGTCTTGTATGAGGCAAATGAAGTAAATGTCTTAGACTTTGCAAGCTATGTAAGGGTTTCACATGGAGTCAATAAGAAATTATTGCTTGCAGTTGTAGATGATGACTTTGATGTGACTTATTATAATATTGAATGGACACGTCCGTAAATAACTTTCATTCTTTAGAAGATGCAAATAATGAAAAATTCTAAAGGCAATGTTTTTTTAATATAAAGTTATATATTTTTAAGAGCATAAACTCTAATGCAGTAAAAAATAGTAATTAATTTCATATGAATTTAATTAAATACACAACAAATAATTTAACACATAACACAATAAACATATAATAATATTTATCAATTATTTAATTTAAAGAAAAGGATATATTTTAAGGTGATTTTTTGATTGATCCATGGGCATCATTTTCACTAGATTATGATAAATTAGTAAATCAATTCGGTATAAAAAAATTTGAAGAAGTTTTGGATAGCATTGAAGATCCTGCAAGGCTTATGAAAAGGGGAGTTATCTTTGGACATCGTGATTTTGACAAGTTAGTTCCTTTAATCAATGGAGGCAAGGATTTTGCAGTTATGACTGGTATGATGCCAAGTGGCCAAATGCATATAGGTCATAAGATGGTTATAGACCAGCTCAATTGGTATTTTAAAAAAGGAGCAAGCTTATCCTTATCAATTGCAGATATGGAATCATATGCTGCAAGGGGAATAAGCTTCAATCAGGCAAAGGACATTGCAATAAATGAATATTTAAAAAATTACATTGCATTGGGCCTTGACTTGACTGCAGATAATGTGAATGTCTATCTACAGTCACAAAACAAGACATTGAATGACTTGACATTTAAGTTGGCTAAAAAGGTTAATTTCAATAATATGCATGCCATCTATGGATTTAATGAAAGCACAAACATTGCACACTTATATGTTCCTTTAGTGCAGGTTGCAGACATTTTGCTTCCTCAGACTGAAGAGTTTGGAGGTCCTAAGCAGGTTGTTGTACCTGTAGGTGTTGACCAGGATCCTCATCTTAGGCTTACAAGGGACATTGCTGCTAAGATGAATGAGGAATATGGATTTTTAGCTCCAGCTTCCACTTATCACAGGTTCCTAACTGGCCTTACAGGAGATAAGATGTCAAGCAGCAAGCCGAATACTGCAATTTACTTGAATGAAACTCCAAAGCAGGCAGAGAAAAAGGTCAAATCTTCTAAGACCGGAGGAAGAGAGACACTTGATGAACAGAAGGAATTAGGCGGAAGGCCTGATGAATGTGTTATCTATGAGATGCTTGTCTATCATCTGATTGATGATGATAAGGAGTTGGATAAGATTAGGGAAGAATGCATAAATGGAGAATTGATGTGTGGACATTGTAAGGTTCATACAGCAGAGCTTATGAAAGACTTCTTTGAAGACTTGAAGGTTAAACAAGAAGAGTCTTTAGATATTGCTGAATCTCTATTGGATTAATGGCTTAATTAATGGAATTTTATTGGATTGATTTTTATCAATCCTAATTCTTATTTCGAATTTAGAACATTTGTTGATTTTTTTTTAATTTAAGATATTTTTAATATTGATATTTTAGTTATATGGGTTGGATTAGATGGAAGACTTTAAATATTACAAGAATAAGATTAAAGAGGAGATTAAACTAGCATTTGCTCATAATAAATACTTTTTAATCGTTTCTGCTCTTATTTTCATTATTCCTATGTTTGTAGGATATTTCTATTCAGATCAGATAACTCCATACATTCAGCCTATGGTTGATACCTTTGAGGAAAACATTAGAAATGGAACTGTGACTTTATCAACAAAGTCCCTATTTGCAAATAATGTTGAAGTGGCTATAATTCTATATGCATTATCTGCCCTTGGGGCTATTTTAGGAATTGTCGTTTTAGCAAACAATGGATTATTTATTGGATTTTATGGTGCAAACTTTGAATTGACACGCTATGTTCTTTTAACTCTTCCTCATGGAATATTTGAGATTTCAGCAATCATTATTGCAACAACAGGAGGATTTGTGATTCTATCATTTGTGCTGAACTTCTTGTATAATGTGATATATCCTGATTACTCCTATACTGATATATTTGATCCTTACTTTAGCGATGCTAAAATAACTGTGGGACAAAGATTTAAATCCTCTTTTAAAAAGCATGGTCATAGAATTAAGGAATCTTTTATATTGCTTTGCGTATCTGTAATTCTTCTTATAATTGCAGCATTCATTGAGGCAAATATTACCATTCCTTTTGCATATTGGATTTGCTCCTTGTTTGGGATAAGCCTGATTTAATATTCTTTTATAATTTTATCCTTTTCTACTTTTTTTTTCAATTAAATTTACAAATGTGGGAAATTTTGTAAAAATTTAATATATTTTTTTCAATTAAATTTACAAATGTGGGAAATTTTGTAAAAATTTAATATATTTTTTTCAATTAAATTTACAAATGTGGGAAATTTTGTAAAAATTTAATATAAGTTTTTATACTATAATAAATATATCTATATAATGTATATTAATATTATAATTTCAACTTACTATAATTTTATATTAATTTAAAAGATTAGATTAAAGAATTAATTTATGTGATAACATGATTAGATGTGTGTCTTGTGGAGAAGAATACGAAGATGATGAAGTTATCTACAACTGTAAAAAATGCGGGTCTGTTTTAGAAGTGGAAATGGAAGTCGATGTTCCTAAATCCACCTTTGAAGGCAGAAGAGATAACTTATGGAAATATAAAGAATGCTTGCCTGTTGATGCAGATAAAAGGGTTTCCTTAGATGAAGGAGGAACTCCATTCTGCAGATGTGAAAAATTAGGCAAGGAACTTGGCATTGACTTATATGTTAAAGTGGAAGGATCCAACCCTACCGGCAGTTTTAAGGACAGAGGAATGACTATCGGTATGACTAAAGCAATGATGCTTGGTGTGGATACTGTAGGTTGCGCTTCCACTGGAAACACCTCAGCTTCCCTTGCTGCTTATGCTGCAAGAGCGGGACTTAGATGTGCTGTATTTTTACCTGCAGGTAAAGTGGCTCTTGGTAAATTGGCACAGGCTATGTTCCACGGTGCAGAAGTGTTCTCTATCAATGGAAACTTTGATGAGGCTTTGGAAGCTATGACTCAGCTTGCCCGTGAAAAATACTTATACTTACTCAATTCAATCAACCCATTCAGATTAGAAGGTCAAAAGACCATCGGTTATGAAATCGTACATGATTTAGGTTGGGAATCTCCTGATAGGATTGTATTGCCTGTTGGAAATGCAGGAAACATTTCAGCTATCTGGAAAGGAATAACCGAATTCCATAATGCAGGATTCATGGATGACGTTCCAATGATGACTGGTATTCAAGCTGAAGGAGCTTGTCCTATTGCTAACGCTTATAGGGATAATACTATGGATATGGTTCCTGTTGAAAACCCTGAAACCATTGCAACTGCTATCCGTATTGGAGCTCCTGTAAGTGCTGTTAAGGCTTTAAGAGCAATCTATGATTCCAATGGTATGGCTGAAACCGTAACTGATGAAGAAATCTTGGCTGCACAGAAATTGCTTGCAAGGACTGAAGGCGTAGGTGTGGAACCTGCTTCTGCTGCTTCCATTGCAGGTCTTAAAAAGCTAGTTGAACAAGGAGATGTCGATAAGGGAGAAAGAGTTGTATGTGTCGTAACCGGACACTTGCTTAAAGACCCTAACACTGCAATCGATGCATGTGTTGATCCTGTTCAAGTGGATGCAGACATTGATAAGATTAAGGAGATTTTGCTTAATAAATAGCCCACCTTTTCCGACCCTTCGGGTCGCAAAAGCTGGACCAAAATTTTTATCTCTAGTTGGGAGTAGTCCCGACTCTTTTTTTTCTTTATCTGTTAAATTTTATTCTTTTTTTACATTTTTTTATATTTAAAATTTAATTTTTTTTTTAAATTAAAATCATTGAAATTAAAACTTATTTTAATTAATTAATTTTTATTTATTTTATGATTTTATGCTTATTTTTATCTGATTTTTTTAATAATTTTTTGATTTTTATTTTAAATAATTATTAATTTTTATTTGTTTTATTCATTACAAATTAGTTAATTTTTATGATTTTCAATTATTTATTGCTATTTATTTAATCATATGTGTTTATTTTAAGGTTGGTTTTTATTATAAACTTATAATTATTCGTTAAACTCTTTTCTATGGGTTCTAAAGCTCTGTTTTATAAAATTTTTTAAATGTTCGTGATTATCAAAACCTTTTTTAATTAGTTGTTTTTGTAATATTTTCGATATTTTTCTTTTAATCTTTTATTTTTTTTATATTTTTCAATATTTTTTAATTTGATAAAATAATTTTTTATGAAATTTGGATATTTTTTATATTTTTTGTTAAGATTTGATTTGAAAAATTGTTTACTAATTTTATAAACTATTATAAGTATAGTGTATATAATATCAAATTTTAAGCATTTTAACCGATATATTTATATATTAAAAAATATACAATTATTATTATAAAAATTTGAGGTGTTAAATATGGAATTACCAATCGCTCCTATAGGAAGAATATTAAAAAACGCTGGTGCTGAAAGAGTAGCTGACGCAGCTAAAGAAGAATTAGCTGAAGCAATTGAAGAATACGGTAACGAAATTGCTCAAAAAGCAGTTAACTTCGCACGCCACGCTGGTAGAAAAACTGTAAAAGCTGAAGACATCAAATTAGCTATTAAATAGATTTTCTACTTAAGTTTTTTTTTGTAAAGATCTGATTTAAGTTTTTACTTTTATCTTATCTTATTCGGAATATAGAGAATAAAACATTGCTCTTTAGAGCAATACTTTTTAAAAATTATCTTTTTGATAATTTTTAATTCTTTTTTTTATTTTTTTATTTTTTTTAATCAGACTATTTTTATTGATTTAATTTCTCAGGCTGTATGCTCTTTGATCTTTAATCATTAGTTTTTTAATTTTAAAAACTAGTTTTCTTGGCAACATTTATATACTATAATAAACAAAACAATATAATGTCTAGTTCTCTAGAATTTATTTCATTAATACTAAATTGAAAAATTTTATATTATTAGCTAATTTTACTTAAACTAATAATATTCATTGAAAATATTAAACTAAAACAAATATCTTTTTTAAATTTGCTTTAGGCTTTATTATTTAGTGATATGGATATAATATTTAGAGTTATAGATTAAAACTTTAAATCTGTGATTATAATTGAATATTTTATTGCAATTTTTTATGAGATTCTTATTTATTTGATTTAAATGATTATAATTAATTTCTTATAATTTTTTAAAAATCCAATATCTTAAATAAGTTTTATCTATAATTAATGAGAATATTTCATTATTTTATAATTATTGTATATTTTGATTATTTTATTTTGATTATTTTTTACTGGATTTTTTTGCTGTAATTGCTTTAATTATTAAAATAATAAATTTTATTTGTTCTATCTTGAATATATGAATTTATATTTTTAAGCTAAGGAATCTTATTTCTACGCTTAAGGTAATTTTATTTTAAAATTAACAATTACTGTTTTAATTATTATAATTGTATTTTATTAACAAATTAAATTCATAACTTATACAGTTATAATATTTGCCGATGGATGGCAAAAGCCAGATGAAAAAGGAGGTAAATTATATGGCAAACATTTATGTAAAATTTGACACACCTGAAGAAATCGCTAACAAAGCAGAAGAAGCTTTAGAAGTAGCACAAAATACTGGTAAAGTAGCAAAAGGAACTAACGAAGTAACCAAATTTATCGAAAGAGGAAACGCAGCTTTAGTCGTTATCGCAGAAGATGTAGATCCTGCTGAAATCGTTGCTCACATTCCTGTTCTTGCAGAAGAAAAAGAAATTCCTTACGTATACTTAGCTACCAAAGATAAAGTTGGTGCAGCTGCTGGTTTAAGTGTTGGAACTGCTTCCGCTTGTATTGTCGATGCTGGAGACGCTGCTGACTTAGTAGAAGAAGTTGTTGAAAAAGTAGCAGAACTTAAAGAATAAGTCCTTCGATTTATTATCTTTAACTAATAGGTGATAATATGGAAGAAGGAAGTCCAGCTGAAGTTATAGAAGTTCTACACAGAACTGGTATGACTGGAGAAATCATGCAAGTAAAATGCAGGATTCTCGAAGGAAGAGACAAAGGAAGAATTTTAACAAGAAATATCATGGGCCCTGTACGTGAAGGCGATATTTTAATGTTACTCGACACAATTAGAGAAGCTAAGGAGATTAGAACTCCTTAATAACGTAAGTTATTAATGCTTATTAAGAAGGTGTTTTAACATGAGAACTTGTTCATTCTGTGGTAAAGAAATAGAAGAAGGTACTGGAAAGATGTATGTGAAAAGAGATGGTACAATCTATTTCTTCTGTAGTAGTAAATGTGAAAAGAATATGATAAAACTTGGCAGAGTACCAAGAAAAGTAAAATGGGTTAAACAATGATTGAAAGAAGCTTTGTTATGATGAAACCTGATGCGGTATCTAGACGTTTGATGGGTCAAATTTTAAGCCGTTTTGAAGATAAAGGTCTCAAAATCGTTGCTATGAAATTAAGACAAATTGATGAAGATTTAGCTAAAGAACATCATGGTGAACACAAGGAAAAACCATTCTTTGGCGGTTTAGTTGAATATATCACTTCTTCTCCAGCTTTAACCATGGTTATTGAAGGAGACGACGCTATTTCTGTAATCAGAAAAATGGTAGGAGCAACTAATCCTAAGGAAGCAGATATCGGCACCATTAGAGGAGACTTCGGTATGGATACTGGAAGAAACATTATCCACGCATCCGACGCACCTGAATCTGCTGCAAGAGAAATCGCACTCTTCTTTGATGAAGAAGAAATTTGTGATTATTCTATGTCTGATAACGCTTGGATTTATGAATAAATAAATTATATTCATTTCATGTCTTTTGGGCTTGGATTTATGAATAAATAAATTATATTCATTTCATGTCTTTTGGGCTTGGATTTATGAATAAATTAATTATACTATAATGACTGTCTTGAGAGACATTCAAATTCATTCAAATTTAAATTATTGTTTTTAAATCAATTTTAGTAAGGAGTAAACATGAAGATTAGATCACCAATTGTATCTGTTTTAGGCCATGTAGACCATGGTAAGACCACATTATTAGATTATATTAGAGGTAGTACTGTAGCTGATAGGGAAGCTGGTGGTATTACTCAGCATATTGGAGCTACTGAAATACCTATTGATACAATTAACGAAATATGTGGAGAATTTATTTCAAAACTAGCAATTAAAGATACAATTCCGGGATTGTTTTTTGTAGATACTCCTGGACATGCTGCATTCACCTCACTTCGTAAGAGAGGAGGAGCATTGGCTGATTTGGCCATTTTGATTGTTGACATCAATGAGGGCTTCAAGCCTCAAACATATGAGGCAATCAATATCCTAAAGATGTATAAGACTCCATTCATTGTTGTTGCAAATAAGATTGACAGGCTCTTTGGTTGGGAAACTCATGAAGGAGCTTCCTTTATGGAAAGCTATAATAAACAGGCTCCAAGAATCAAGTCTGATTTGGACTTGAAGATTTATGAGCTTATGGGCAAGCTTCATGAGGAAGGTTTCCAATCTGAAAGATTCGACCACGTAACTGACTTTGCAAGCCAGATATCCATTGTGCCAATCTGTGCAAAATCAGGTGAGGGAGTCATTGAGCTTATAGCATTATTGCTTGGTCTTGCTCAGCAATACCTTACACAGCAATTGGAAATAAGCGAAGATGCCCCTGCAAAAGGAACTGTTTTGGAAGTTAAGGAAGAAGTGGGACTTGGAATTACAGTTGACAGCATTATCTATGACGGAGTAATCCGCGATGGTGATGAGATTGCATTGATGGATGCAAACAATGTTGTCACAACTAAAATCCGTTCTATCTTAAGGCCTTTGCCTCTTGAAGAGATGAGAGATTCCAAAAACAAGTTTAAAAAGGTCGATGAAGTCGTTGCAGCTGCAGGTATTAAGATTGCAGCTCCAAACCTTGATGATGTTGTTTCCGGCTCTCCCCTTAGGGTATTAAGCGACCAGGAGGATGTGGAAGCTGAACTCTTGAAGGAATTGGAAGACATCACTGTCGACACTGACGATGAGGGAATACTTGTCAAGGCTGATACCTTAGGTTCCCTTGAAGCGGTTGTTCATTTGCTTAAGGAGATGGACTTGCCAATCAGATCTGCTGAAATCGGAGACATCAGCAAGAGGGATGTCATCAACGCATCAATCGCAATGGATGAAAATGAGGAATATGGCGTAATAATCGCATTCAATGTAAAGGTTCATCCAAAGGCTGAGGATGACCTGAAGAATTCTGGCGTAAAGCTCTTTGCCGGCGATGTTATCTATCAGATAACAGAGGATTATGAGGCTTGGATAGAGGAACGTAAGGAAGCTCAGAAAAAGCAATGGCTCGATGCAATCATCAAGCCTGCTAAGATCATGATTCTTCCAAAGCTTATATTCCGTCAAAGCAAGCCTGCCATATGTGGTATTGAAGTGGAAGCCGGTACAATCAAGACTGGATATTCATTGATGGATGCAAATGGCGACTATGTTGGTGTTGTTGCAAGTATGGAAGATAAGGGTGAAACCTTACAGGCAATGCCAAGAGGTCAAAGGGTTGCTATGGCCATAAACGATGCAGTGGCGGGTAAGGACTTTGAAGAGGGAGACTCATTATATGTGGACATTCCAGAAAAGCACTTTAAGGTCCTAGAACGTGAATTTAAAGACAAGCTAACTGAGGATGAATTTTTAGCCCTAGATGAGATCGTTGAAATCAAGCGCAAGCGAGATAGTGATTGGGGTAAATTAGGTCTTTTCGAGTATTAAATCGAAATCGGACCTTAAATCGATAGTTATGGTCCTTAAGACGAGTTATGGTTCTTTAGATGAGTTATGGTTCTTAAGACTGTAGTAATAGTTAATAATTATTTATTCAAGAATTTATCATATTTAATAGAATAAATCTAGAGATTTATGGAAGATTAAATTCCTAAAAATTGAAAGGAGGAATTTTATTGGCATTTAAAATTGTTGTATCTGAAAAAGAATTAAGCTATCAATTAGAAGTTGAAGAAGCTAAACAATTAAACGGTTTAACCATTGGCGAAGAATTTGATGGTCAAATTGTAGGATTAGATGGCTATACTTTAAAAATCACTGGTGGTAGTGACAAAAACGGTTTTGCTATGAAAAGAGACGTTGATGGTCCTAGAAGAATCAAAAGTCTTTTAACTGGTGGAGTCGGCTACAACCCTAAAGTTGATGGTGTTAAAAGAAGAAAAACTGTCAGAGGAAACACTATTTCCGAAGACATCGTTCAAATCAACACTATTGTTACCAAAGCAGGTAGCAAATCCATACCTGAAATCTTAAATCCTGAAGAAGAAGAGGAAGCAGAAGAATAATCAGGTAGCTTTGAATATGAAAAATACTAATTAATGAAATTAATTTTCATTATTATTTTTCATTCTTTATTATTTTTCATTTTTTTAAATTTTATTTAAAATTATTTATTGATTCGATTAGTTATTTGTTCTTTAAACTAATTAGCTAAAATTATTTATTTAAAATCAATATTTTGATTGATTTACTTAATTTAAACGTTTTACGTTTAAGTTTATCATTTAAAAAATTGTCAAACATTAAAGATTTTTTATTAAAAATATTTTATTATTATTTCATTTTTATACTAATATTGAATTATAAAAATGTAAAACAACTAAAAATATCTTTTTAGTCAAAAGTAAGCATAATCATTTAGAATTATGAGAAACATGTATTTATATGAAATTAAAATTGTAAAAATCCATTGGAATTACAATTAATATATATTAGAAATTATCATGGAATTATAAGTTAAAATATTAAAAATCGTTTTATAGATTTATAATTCAATATTATTCATTATTATTTTATTCGTTTAAAAAAGATAAAGGTGTAATCTGTGAAAGTACAATCTGATGTTAACATAGGACTGGTGGGCCATGTCGATCACGGTAAAACAACTCTTACTAAAGCATTGTCTGGTGTATGGACAGATACTCACAGTGAAGAAACAAAAAGAGGAATATCCATTCGTTTAGGATATGCTGATATTGAATTTAGAAAATGTCCAAATTGTGAAGAACCTTTATGCTACACTACTAAAGAAGTCTGTGAACATTGTGGCAGCGAAACAGAGCTTATTAAAAAAGTATCATTTGTAGACGCTCCAGGACACGAAACCTTAATGGCTACTATGTTATCTGGTGCTGCAATTATGGATGGTGCTGTTTTAGTTATTGCTGCTAATGAAGAGTGCCCACAGCCACAAACAAAAGAGCATCTAATGGCTCTTGACGTTATTGGCGTAAAAGATGTAGTTGTAGTTCAAAATAAGGTTGATATTGTTCCTAGAGAAAGGGCTATTGAAAGTTACAAAGAAATTAAGGAATTTGTAAAAGGCACTTGTGCTGAAGATGCACCGATTATTCCAGTTTCAGCTCAGCAAGGAGCAAATATTGATATTCTTATTAAGGCTATTGATGAAACAATCGTCACTCCTGAAAAGGACTTAGATAAACCTGCAAGGATGCATGTGGCCAGATCTTTTGACATTAATAAGCCTGGTTCCCATCCAGATAAGATTAAAGGTGGAGTAATCGGAGGTAGTTTGACTCAAGGTACTCTTAAAATTGGGGACACCATTGAAATCAGGCCTGGAATCAATGTTAAGGAAAACAAGCAGAATAAGTGGATCAGCTTAAGTTCTGAAATCATTGGTCTTCAAGCAGGAGGAGAGGCTGTAGAGGAAGTGGGACCTGGAGGTCTCATTGGAGTTGCTACCAAGCTTGACCCTGCATTGACTAAGGCAGATTCATTATCCGGTTCTGTTGCAGGTATGGAAGGCACCTTGCCTGACGTATTGCATAGCTTTGATATGAAAACAGAACTTTTGGAACGTGTTGTCGGTACTAAGGAAGAAAGGGATGTTGACCCAATCAAGCTTAAGGAGCTTTTAATGATTAACTGTGGTACAACAACCACTGTTGGTATTGTTACCAGTGTTAAAAAGAACATTAGCGTTGATTTGAAATTGCCTGTCTGTGCAGACAAGGGTGATAGGGTTGCTTTATCCCGTAGGGTCGGCGCACGTTGGAGATTGATTGGTTTTGGTATCATTCAATAGATTTTCTATATGCTAAATTAACAGTATTAATGCTATTGAAATCAGACAATCGTTCAATTCATTAGATATCTATAAGCAGGATGTTATTATGAAATCTGAATCAAGAGAAGTTTTTATTGATACTAACTTTTTCATGATTCCTTTCCAATTCAATGTGGACATCATTGAAGAATTTAAAAGGGTATTGCCTAATTATAAATTGGTGACAACCACATTTGTTATTGATGAGCTTAAGGGCTTAAAAAATAACAATAAAGGAAAAGTCAGATTAGCAGCAGGTTTGGGATTAAGAATAGCCCAATCTGATGAGATAGAAATTAGGAATGTTTCTTTAAATGATGGAGAATCTGTAGATGATGCTTTAATTAGAATTTCTAAGGTATTGGCTACAAATGACATAGTCTTAAAGAAAAAAGCTAAAAAGAATGGAATCGCTTTGGTCTTTTTAAGACAAAAGAAATATCTTGCTGTAGATGGTTATTTGGCTTGAATTTGCTTAAATTATTTGGATTTAATTTATTCGAGTTCATTTATTTAAGTTTTACATTAAAAATTTTAAGTTTTTCATTAACTTTAAATAATAGTATCATTATAATTTAATTAATTATTACTTTAATTAAATATCCAAAATTTAATATTTATTTATTCAATAAAAACATTCAAAGATTTATATTTATTTATTCAATTAAAACATTCAAAAACTTAATTATATTTATTCAATTTAAAAATATCGATATATGAGGGATTATTTTGTATTACATGACAACTATTGAGGGAACTGTAAGAATTCCACCACACAGATTTGGTGAACCTCTTGAAGATGTAGCTATTGAAACTTTAAATGAGTCCTACAACGGTCAGCTTGATAAGAATTTAGGTTTAATAGTCGGTGTTACCAGCATTGAAGAAATGGGTGAAGGAGTTCTCATTATGGGTGATGGAGCTGCTTACCACAATGTTATCTTTAACGCTATCTTCTTTAAGCCTGAACAACAGGAAGTCGTTGAAGGAGAAGTTATTGATATAGCTGAATTTGGTGCATTTGTAAGAATCGGACCTATGGATGGTCTTGTTCATGTATCACAAGTAACTGATGATTATATAAATTATGATCCTAGAAACGCTTCTCTTATAGCTAAGGAATCTAAAAAGATCCTTACTGAAGGAGACAGAGTCAGAGCTAGAATCGTTACTTTAAGTCTTAAAGGAAAAACCGTTCAAGAATCTAAGATTGGTCTTACAATGAGACAGCCTAATTTAGGTAAGTTTGAATGGATTGAAAAGGAAAAGGCAAAAGCTCTTGAAAAGAAAATGGCTAAGGTGGAATAATGGCTTTACAAGCTTGTACACATTGCAATTTATTAACTGAAAAGCAACAATGTCCTGAGTGTAAGAATCCTACTTCTACAAATTGGAGTGGGCTTTTAATCATTACAGATCCTGAAAATTCAGACATTGCTCGCGAGTTAGGTATAAAAAAAGCAGGAGAATATGCATTAAGAGTAAGATAATTGTTTTTCTTGCTTTTTTTACTTTTTACTTAGTTTATTCGTTTTTAACTATTTTAACTATCTTTTTTTCTTTTTTTAATTTTTAACTATTTTAATTATTTTTTTTTGATTTATTAACTTCTTTTAATTTTTTATCTATTTTTATCTATTTTTCATTATCTTTAATTTGTTGGATTCAATTCTTTTTTATAAAATATACTATTTTATCTTATTTAATAATTTAAACATAAAATTTATATCTATAAAAGATATAAAATTATATTTAGGTATCTTTTTTATTGAGATTAATTATTAGGTTTTTAATAATGAAAAAATCTATTTATTATTAAGTTAGGATAATTTTTAGGTTTTTAATAATGAAAAAATTTATTTAACTGATTCTTTAAAAGATATTTTTATAAAAATATAGGAGGATTATAAAAATGGGATATTTAACAGATTTATTTAAGGAAGCTTTGGTTTATCCTCTCAGCAATATAGTTACATTAATTATTCTTGGAGTATTGCTAACAATAAGCAAGTTTCCAAATGTTCTATCAAGTTTTGGAGTAGATGTCGATTTTCAGTTAATAATTATCTTTGCATTGATTTCTTTTGTAGTTTCATTATTCATGGACGGCTATTCATTGGCTGTAATTAAGGATGCAGTTGACTTCAATGTATCAATGCCTGCTTTTGACATTATGAAAAATTTCATTGACGGCGTTAAGGTATGGGTATTGAAAATACTTTACTATATTATTCCTACAATAATTACAATTTTTGTTGCTTTATTGACTGGAGGAGTTGACGCAATACTTAATATCTTTAGGTTTATCGGTGAAAATCAGGAGCTTTTATCCAATCTAAATACACCAGCAGAATTGATAAATGCAATTCCTCAGGAATATATTGCAACTTTCCTTACTAGCTTATTCATTACTGCAATTGTTGCAATTATTTTATACATTATATTTGGTCTTCTTTACAACATTGGCCTTTGCAGATTAGCTAAATATGACAGCTTCAATGAAGGAATAAACTTCAAGGCAATCATCAACGACATTAAGGCAATCGGTTTGGGAACTTATATTCTATGGTATATTATATTGTTCCTTATCATATTTGCCATATCCATTGTTATGGGCTTGATTGCAGCTATTCCATATATTGGAATTATATTGCTTAATTTGCTTTTTGCTCCATTTATTTTCTTGTTGGTAAACAGGTCACTTGGTTTATTGTATACTAAAGCAGAAGGATATAATGGATAGATCTATTTTTAAATGAATAATCTTAAATTATTCATTTTTTTATTTTTTTCTTTATTTTTTATAGCCTATTTTTTCTTTATTTTTTTTATTTTTTTAGCCTATTTTTTCTTTATTTTTTTTATTTTTTTAGCCTATTTTTTCTTTTATTTTTTTTATTTTTTTAGTCCTATTTTTTCTTTATTTTTTTTATTTTTTTAGTCCTATTTTTTCTTTATTTTTTCTATTTTTTTTAGCCTATTTTTTCATTTGCTTTTGGATAATTTGCATTTATTTGAAAAATTCATTTTCCCACATTGCTTATTTTATTCTCTTTTTAAAACTGCCTTAATCCTAAACTTTATATATTTTAAAATAAATATATATTAAAGTATAATAATAATTTTACTTAATAAACCATTAAGATTATTAAAATCTCTTATTTTGTTTTATTAAGACTAATAAAAAATATTATTATTTTGATTTATTGATTGAGGTTAGAACTTGTTTAGAATAGATGAGAATTCAATAGATGAATTTAAAAAACCATTAGGAGTACTGTATCCTGATTTTGAAGATGCAATTCCTATGATAAAGGAGGCTAGTTTTCTAATCTCTGTTGGTGATCAGACTATTAAAAATCTTCTTGATAACGATTTATATCCTAATTTAGGGATTATTGACAATCGTATTCAACGTAAAGATCATAATCATGATATTATTCGTACAGAAAACATTCTAAAGGCGGACAATCCTGCAGGTACCATTACTGAAGACCTATGGGAAACCATAGAGTTAGCTATTTCTTCAATACTTGAAGATGAGGACACTCGCATTATTGAAGTTAAAGGGGAAGAAGATCTTGCAGTTCTTCCATGCTTATTAATCGCACCTGAGGATGCTGTTATATTATACGGCCAGCCAAACGAAGGCTTGGTCTTTGTTAATGTTTTTGAAGCTAAAGACAAGGCTACCAGACTCATGACTTTCTTCAATAAGGAATAGTTTAAAAACTTTTTGTCAATCCGAGAGTTAAGCTTTTGTCTTAGAACTTTTAAAGCTCAAATTTTATTAGTATGAATTTTTAAAGCTTTTTAAGTTCACAATTATGAATATATAAATTTACCAAAACCAAAAAGAGGTTTTATAATGGAAATTGAAATTACTGAAAAGAAAGAAAATATTTTATTTGACAGAACAGAAGTTAAATTTAACTGCTTATATGAAGGAGAAGCAACTCCTAAACTTTTAGATGTTAAAAGCAAATTAGTTGCTTTACTTGACACTAAAAAAGAATTAATCGTAGTAGACAATATTCAACCAGGATATGGTGAACCTAAAGCAACAGGATACGCTAAAGTATACGGAAGAGAAGCATCCTTATTAGATGTGGAAAAACCAAGCGTAATTGCTAAAAACAAAGAACCAGAAGCTCCTGCTGAAGAAGAAGATGAAGCGGAATAGATGATTTTTAGGAGGATATTAATATGGCTACTAAAAAAGAATTATACACTGTAGAAGGGGACAAAATCGTAAGAAAAAACCCATTCTGTCCTCGTTGCTCTGAAGGCGTATTCATGGCTGACCACGGTGACAGATACGCTTGTGGTAAATGTGGATACACTGAAATGAAAACTAAAGAATAGATTTATTCTTTTCTTTAGATTTTTACTTTTTTTACTCTTTTATTAACATTTTTTACTTATTTCTTTAGATTTTTACTTTTTTTACTCTTTTATTAACATTTTTTACTTATTTCTTTAGATTTTTACTTTTTTTACTCTTTTATTAACATTTTTTACTTATTTCTTTATTTTTACTAATTTTTATTATTATTTTCAATCTATTCGCTTATTTTATTCTTTTTGAATTATTATTTTAACTATTTTTATTCTAATTTTTTAAAAAACTATTCTCATAAGAATTTTTCCATATATTAGATATTTATATAAATTATTAAAACTAAAATTTAATTATATATGAAAGTTTTAAAACTAATTTATAAAAAAAGTTCTTAAGACTTATTTAATTTAAAACGTATATAAAACTTCAATTTTTGAAAAAATTTTAAATTTAGATTTATTAATTAAAATATGCATTTAGAGTTGATATTTTGAAAATTAGAACTGGAAGACTTGAAAAGGAAATGACTGATGAAGCTGCGGTATACACATCTTCATTGGAATTTGACAGATTTATCTTTGATGCAGACATTCGCTGCAATTACGCTCATACATCCATGCTTAAAGCTCAAGGAATCATTGATAGCGAAATAGCTGATAAGATTCTTGATGCATTGGATAAGCTTAGTGAAGAGGGCTTTGATGCCCTTGAATTTGACCATTCCGTTGAAGACGTTCATATGGCTGTTGAAAACTATGTTACAAAGCTTGTAGGTCCTGAAGCTGGCTTTATGCACACTGCAAAAAGCAGAAACGATCAGGTGGCTACAGACATAAGGCTTCTTTTAAGGGATAGAATCAGCGAAATACAAATTGCAATACTTGAATTCATTGAAGGAATACTGGAGCTTGCAAAGGAACATAAGGAAACTGTAATGATCGGATACACCCATTTGCAGCATGCTCAGCCAATTACATTGGCCCATCACCTTATGGCGCATGCTCAGGCCTTAAAAAGGGACTACCAAAGATTGGATGACACCTATAAAAGGGTCAATCTAAATCCTCTCGGCTCAGCTGCAATGGCAACCACAAGTTTTCCAATAGACAGAGAACTTACAACAAGGCTCTTAGGCTTTGATGATTATCTTGAAAACTCCATGGATGGTGTATCATCAAGAGACCATATTGCAGAGGCCGTTTTCGACCTTACTGCACTGTGCACAACCCTATCAAAGATATGTGAAGAGCTTGTCCTTTGGAGCACATATGAGTTTGGAATAGTCTCAATGGCTGATGAATACTCATCAACTTCCTCAATCATGCCTCAAAAGAAAAATCCGGACGTTGCTGAAGTTGCAAGATCCAAATGTGCAATAGTAAACGGAGAGCTTATGACAATCCTAACCATTCTTAAGGCCATCCCATACACTTATAATAGGGATTTGCAGGAAATCACTCCTCATTTATGGAATGCCTGTGATGTGGCCTATGATACATTAAAAATCACAAATCATATGCTTTTAACTGTCACATTCAATACTGAAAGATGCTTAGAGCTTGCAGGTGCAAACTTTGCAACAGCAACAGACTTAGCAGACATTATGGTTAGGGAAAGGAAGATACCATTCAGGACAGCACATAAGATTGTGGGAAGAATTGTAAATGAGGCAGTTGCTGAAGGATTGAATCCAAGTGAAATCGATGGAGCTTATGTTGACAATGTGGCAGATGAGCTTGGATTTGATAAATTGAATTTAGATGATGATTTGATTCACAATGCCTTAAATCCAATTGAAAACGTTAAGATAAGAAATGTTCCTGGAGGACCTTCTCCTGAAATGGTTCAATTGGCTATTGACAATATGAATATATTTTTAGATGTGGAGTTTGAAAAACAAGGCATCTGATTAGATAATGATTTTTAGACATTTAATTTAAAAATCAAGGTATCTGGTTAGATAATGATTTTTTGACATTTATTTAAAAATCAAGGCATTTATTTATTGGAAAGTAAACTATTCAAGTTCATTATTTTCTAAGCTTAAATTTTCGGTGAAAAGATGGTTTATGATGTTAGTGCTCTTTTAAGTCATATTAATCGAATAAGGCGTGAGATAGGTCATGAAGAGGTTAATATAGAAATCAAAGAGGTTTTATATAATATTGAAACTAATGAGATGTGGATAATCACCAATGACCGTCCGGATAAGTCTGCAGTTATTGGAAAAGGAGGATGGGTTGTTGGAAGACTTAGAGAAGAGCTTCAAATAAATAGCATTCATGTGGAAAGCTATTCAGACTTTTTGACAAAGGAATATAGGATGGGACTGTCCTTAAATAAGCTAAAAAGCTTTGTCACAACAGAAGATTTAAGCGATGATGTTAAGCTTTCATTATACAATCTAATCGATTTATTAACTATCAAATCGGATAATTTGTATTCATTTGACTTTAAGTCCTATTTTGATGATTTGGAAAATGGCCCTTATTCGTATTTCGAAGCAGAGAAACCTGTTGCAATTGTAGCCTTATCTGGAGGGACAGATAGTAGCTTTTCATTGATACTTGCAAAAAAATTAGGATTTAATCCTATAGCTGTTACTGTAGATCCTGGAACTATCGTGCTTCCAAATCAATTCAAATATAATATTGACAAGTTAACAAGCAAGCTGGATGTAAAGCATGAATATATTCCAGTGGCTTATGATGATATAATTGAAGATTCACTTGCAGGGAGATTCCATCCTTGCGGAAGGTGTTCAAAAAGAATAGAGGAAACTTTATTTAAATATGCTGTAGATAATGATATTCCTATGGTTATATTTGGAGATATGCTGTCAACTGGCAGTCAATGCATAACTGAGCAGTTTTATGGTGAAAACTCTGAAGATTCAGTTTCTCAAGATTTAGAAGATTCAGTTTCTTCAGATTTAGAAGATTCATTCAATACTGAATTAGAAGATTCCATCAATCATAAACTTATTAGACTTAATCTACCGGCTGCACTAGCTGTTTCCAAATTGGAGAATAAAGCTCTAACAAGCCATTATGAATTAAATAAATTTAAGGGATTCGGATGCCCTTTATTGTATGAGGTTCATAAGAAGTTTCCACATATGAAGAAGTATTCCATTCAAAGAATCCTAAGGGAAACTCGTTCAAGTGCTTTAGAGCCTGGTGAAGCTTTAGATTTAATTTGGAGTTTTTATAAAACTGATTAGGATTAATTTAGAACTTTTATAAAAGTTAGAATAATTATTATTGAAAATTTAAAATAAAATTTGGTGATAATATGACAAAACATGTATGTCCTCGTTGTGGTTCAACTAATGTTGAGTGGATTATTCCACAAAACTGGTCTAAATGGGAATGCAGGGACTGTTCATACACAGGACCTATTATAGACGCAGATGATGATTTAATTGCTGAAATTAAAGCAGATTGGGAAGAAAATAAAGAAAAATACATAGAAGAAGAGTATGCTCGTGCTGAACAGATGGCCTCAGGTGAAGATGAACGTCTTGATGAAGAGATGGAAATTGCAGAAGAGGACGAGCTTTCAGACGAGGAATTGGATAAAAAACTGGAAGAATTGGATTTATGATTTTAAAGAGAATATTCTTTTTTGAATATTCCAAATATTGTCTTAAAAGAATTTGATTGGATTACGAGTTAAAGTCTTTTTAGATTTCCCTCATGTTTTACTATAAACGAACTATTTATAGATAATTTTTATATACTTTGTGATATATAATTACTATTAATACAATTTATCAAGATTATAGAAATTATATAATACTCAAAAAAGAGGTGAAATTATGCCTAGTTTTTTAAATATACGTGGAAATAATCATGACCCTAAAGACCCTCAATTAATTAGAGACGGTATTAAATTGGGAGTAAACTATAAAAGATTCTCTAAAGAGCCAGTATTAGGTAAAAATATCTTGCTTAGATCAAATACTGTTATCTATAATGATGTTATCATAGGGGATGACTTTAAAACTGGACATAATGTTGTTGTAAGGGACCATACCACCATTGGTGATGATGTGTTGATAGGTACAAACACTGTCATTGAAGGTGGATGTAAGATCGGAAGTAATGTAAGCATCCAATCCAATGTATACATTCCACGAAACAGTATAATTGAAGATAATGTATTTGTAGGTCCTTGTGCCTGTTTTACCAATGACAGATATCCTGTTAGAGTTGAATATGATTTGAAAGGCCCTCAGCTTAGAAAAGGATGTTCTGTTGGTGGAAATACAACATTCTTATCTAATATTGAAGTTGGAGAAGGAGCTATTGTAGCTGCAGGTGCAGTTGTAACACGTAGTGTGCCTCCTTATTATTTGGCTATAGGTACTCCTGCTAAGATTAAGCCGTTGCCAACTTCTTTAAGAGTTCCGAATATGATTTAATCCACCTTTTACTGGCCTTCGGCCAGCAAAAGCTGGACCAAAATTTTTTTCACGGCTTTGCTTGTGATGATCTTTTTTTATTCATTCTTTTTAACTTTTTATCATTTCTATTACTTTTTTAACTTTTTCTCATATGATTTTTAGATTTCTAATTCTTTATTAAATTAACTACTTATTATTTTTTCTTCTAATTTTTTATTTTATTTAATAAAAAGCCCCCTATTTTTCCTTATTCTTGACTAAATTAACCTAAAGATTATATATAATAAAAAATAAATAATTTATTATTATATTTATTTATAATTTTCAAAATATTGGCAAATTAGAATTTTTTAAAGGCCAATATTTTGATAAGTTTTTTTATAAAATTAATTTATTTCTTAAAAACATGGAGTTATTCGAATGATTGTAAAAGACTGGTGTTCATACTGTGGCTGCTGTGCAGGAGTATGTGCAAGAAACTGCATAGAAGTTAAAGAAACTGCTTTAGTCATCTCTGATGACTGTAATGATTGTGGAATTTGTGTAAAAGCTTGTCCTTTAGCGGCATTGGAATTAGAAGAATAGATAATAGGGGATGTATTATTATGATTAAAACTGATGTATTGGTTATTGGTGCTGGACCTGCTGGTTCTTCAGCTGCTAGATTTGCAGCTAAAGGCGGCGTAGATGTTATTCTTATGGATAAGAAATCCGAAATAGGCGCTCCTAAAAGATGTGCTGAAGGTGTATCCAAAAAGACTTTTGATAAGTTAGACCTTGAAATGGATCCTCATTGGGTTACCCAAGAAATTGCAGGGGTCAGATTAGTCGCTCCTGACGGAACTGATGTATGGCTTGATGAAGATGTTATTGACTTGCCTGAAGCAGGATATATCCTAGAGAGAAAAGTCTTTGATAAGCATATGGCTATGGAAGCAGGAAGAGAAGGAGCTCAAATTAAAATCAAAACCCAAGCTAAAGGCTTGAAAAGAGAAGAAGATGGAAGCTTCACTGTAACTTGCGAATCCATGGGTGAAACCTTTGACATTAATGCTAAAATAATTATCGGTGCAGACGGTCCTGAAAGCCATGTTGCAAGATGGGCTGGCTTGAAGGCATACACCAAACCTAAACACATGGAAGCTGGAGTTCAGTTTGAAATGTGTAACGCAAAAATGGAAAAGAGCAATGTTCTTGAATTCTACTTTGGAAGCGTAGCTCCTGGAGGATACTTCTGGCTTTTCCCTAAAGGAGATGACATTGTAAATGCAGGACTTGCTATCATTCCAGATATGGCTGGAGATAAATCCGCTTACGAATACTTAGTTGATGCTGTAAACAACTGTTATGCTACTAAAGACGCTCAGCCTGTTGAATTGAATGTAGGGGGAGACCCTGTAGGCGGGCTTGTTAAGGAAATGTACGGCGACAATATCATGCTTTGTGGAGATGCAGCAAGCCAAGTAAACCCATTGACTGGTGGAGGAATCACCAATGGTATGATGGGCGGAAGATTTGCTGGTGAAGTGGCTGCTGAAGCTATTAAAGCAGGGGACTGCTCTAAAGACTTCCTTAAAAAGTATGAAGATTTAGTTAAAGAAGAAATGGGTCATGAAATGCAAAAATACACTAAAGTCTGTGATTACTTATGGACTTTAGATGATGATGACTTAAACAGCATCGCTCATGCTTTCCAAGATATGGAATTTACTAAAATAAGTACAACTGAGCTTGTTAAGGCTGTTATTAAGGTTCAACCAAAAGCAGCTTTGAAGTTAGGTAAGTTGTTCTTATAATTCAACCTTTTACTGGCCTTCGGGTAAGCAAAAGCTTGACCAAAATTTTTATCTCAGTTGGGTCTATTCCCGACTCTTTTAATTAATTTTTTTTAATTTTAATCTTTTTTTTGATTTTTTGTTTATATTCTTTTTTTGTTGTGTTTTTTACTGTTTTTTTGTATTTTTTGTTTATATTCTTTTTTTGCTGTTTTTTTGTATTTTTTGTTTATATTCTTTTTGTGCTGTTTTTTTGTATTTTTTGTTTATATTCTTTTTTTTGTTGTGTTTTTTGTATTTTAATTTATCTTTATATATTTTTTATATTTGATAATTTTCTTTTTCTTAACTGCTTTTTAATTGATTTTTAATTAATTTTTATATAAAACAATCATTCATTCTATAAAAATATAAAATTTATCCATTTTTAATCTAAAAGATTAAATATAGTTATTTATAAATAAAGATATAGTAAAAATAATATTTTATCAATCAACTAACTTAGTGGTATTATGATTTTAATTACTGGTGGAGCAGGCTATATTGGCTCCCATATTAATAAATTATTAAATAAATCCGGTTATGAGACTATTGTTTTAGACAATTTGTCTAAAGGACACAAAAAAGCTGTTAAATGGGGCAGTCTTGTAAATGCAGATTTAAGTGACAGTGATAAATTAAGAGAGATCTTTCAAAATAATGATATAGAGGCAGTAATGCACTTTGCTGCTTTTTCATCTGTTGCAGAATCTGTAGAAGAGCCTGAAAAGTATTTTAAAAATAATTTTGAAAATACAGCTAATCTTTTAAGGATTATGAAGGAGTTTAGAGTAAGAAAATTCATATTCTCCTCAACTGCAGCTTTATATGGTATTCCAAAGGAGATTCCTATAAGCGAATCAGCTGAATTAAAGCCAATCAATCCCTATGGAGAGTCTAAATTAATGGTTGAAAACCTATTAAAGGACGAATCTGACTTTGGAGGATTGAAATATGTCTCGCTACGTTATTTCAATGCAGCAGGTGCAGATTTGGATTGTGAGATTGGCGAAGATCATAATCCAGAGTCTCATTTGATTCCTTTGGTCTTGGATGCAGCAATTGGAAGAAGAAACAGCATTTCCATTTTTGGTGATGACTATGACACTCCAGACGGAACATGCATAAGGGATTATATTCATGTTCAAGACTTGGCTGATGCTCATTTAAAGGCATTGCAATACTTAGAAGAGCCTTTTAATGACAGCAATATATTTAACCTTGGAAACGGCAATGGATTTTCTGTAAAGGAAGTCATTGACACTTGTAAAAAGGTTACAGGAATAGACTTTGAAGTGAAGGTGGAAGGGCGCAGACCTGGAGACCCAGATATCTTAATTGCAGATTCCAAAAAAGCAGAAGAAGTCTTAAAATGGAAACCAGAGTATCCAGATTTGGAAGACATTGTTGAATCTGCTTGGAATTGGCATAAGAAACTTCACGGATAATTAAATTCCTTTTTTATTAAATTATTTTTCTCTAATTTTTTAATTTTTATTAAGTACTTTGCTACTTAATTTCTATATCTTATTATTGCTTTGGAGAGTGTTTAAATGAATAATGATTTTGAATCTGATGAATTTAATTCTAATGACAATAACAATAATGATTTTGAATCTAAATTGGTAGATATTCGAATTGTTTTAACTGATTTAAATTATATTGAAGCGATTTCTAAAGCAGTAAGTAACTTTGATTTATCTAATTTTAATGTAAACATTTCATCTATCATTCCAAGCTCAGATATTGAAATTGCAAAAAACACTATCATTGGTGCTGATTTGGTTTTAATCGCCACAAGTTCTGATTTTGAAGGAAAAGAATTATACTCAAACTTTAAAAGGGCTTTAAAGACGGATTATAATTTTGTTGAATATTTGAAATTGCCTTCTTTAGATGAATTGGAGGATTACGATTATGATTATGACGAGGACAATACCTTTGAAGATGAGATAGCCAATTCCATAATTCGTGCAGGATTATACAGCATTTCTAACTTGTCATCAATCAATAAATCTAAAAAAGCTTATTATAATGTTAAAAAGGATTTTGATGATAGCCGTTTAAGATTTGAAAAGATTACAAAGGAAAATGATATATTATTGAATGAATCAAAGCAAATTAGAGAGAAAAACGAAAAGCTTCGTGAAGAGGTAAAAATACTTCAGAAAGATTTAGATAACATTAAATCAGATTATTCAGATTTAAAATCAAGATTTGAAAGCATTCACTCTAAAAACTCTTTGGAAGTCTTCTCTTTAATGGAATTATGGCAAGATCTCTTTAATGAAACTTTTACAGAGGAGATTTATAGGTTTATTCTAATTAGCACAGACAATTTCCGCCCTAAGAATCTTATGATTGGACAAGGTGCAATTTGTGCTGAATCAAAGGAAGATGCAATGGATTGGTTAAAGATTATTAAAACAGCTTTTATTCTCTCAGACACAAATAAGCAAGAGTTGAATTTTAATAATTTCAATAGCAATTTTAAATTTGAAGACTTGGATTCCAATATTTCAAGCAGTCAGAATTTGGATTCCAATATTTCTAACACCAGATATGATTTGGATTCTAATGATTCTAATCTTTTTTCTAGTTTAGATTCTAATATTTTTAATGCGCATAATTCAGATTCTTCAGATGAATTTATTTATAATGAAAGATTTGAAGGAAATAATAATTCCCAAGAGGAATTTAGACAATTAGATTTTGATGATGCTTTCGATTTAAATGACAATGAAGGTCAAGAATCATTTAATCAAAATGATTTAGATAATTCCTATAATTCTAAAGATGACCCTTCAGATGAGATAAATGTTTTCAATCTAAAGTCTCTTAAAGGATTTAGAGAGGAATCTGATGAAGATGAATCCGATGAAAATGGGGATTACTCTTATGATGAGGATGATGATTTAGATGAGGCTGATGACTTGTTTAATCCATTCTCAAATATTTGGGATTAATAGCCTTATTCTTTTATCTTAAACTTTTTATTCTTAGTTTTTATTTTATTTATTAAACTTTAAAATTCTTTTTTTTATATTTTACTCTATAATTTATTCTTTTTTTTCTATTTTTAAGTCTTAACTATCTTTTTTTTAGAATCATTCTATTTTTATGGCTTTTATTTCTTATGTTTTTTCATATTTTCTTATTAACAAATTATGAATTTTATTAAAAATTTTCATAAAATGATTTATTATAAATATTAGAAAAATTATAAATATTCATAATAAAAATTTACTTAAAGTTTTTATAAAAATTATTGTCTTAATAGGGTAATGGAGATT
Organism: Methanobrevibacter ruminantium M1; assembly: GCF_000024185.1. Taxonomy (NCBI): domain Archaea; kingdom Methanobacteriati; phylum Methanobacteriota; class Methanobacteria; order Methanobacteriales; family Methanobacteriaceae; genus Methanobrevibacter; species Methanobrevibacter ruminantium. Next base: position 1,922,786 of record NC_013790.1, on the reverse strand, counting down.
ATATATTGAAAGATAAATGTGGTATAGTTGGGATTCACTCCAAAGACTCCTCTAAGGATGTTTCTCACTTAATTTATTATGGTTTATATGCTTTACAGCATAGGGGACAAGAATCTGCAGGAATAGCTACTTATAATATTAATTATGGCTTGAATTTCCATTGTGGAATGGGATTGGTAACTGATGTTTTTAATAACTCCCTAATCAATAGCCTAAGCGGAAATGTAGGTATTGGTCATGTTAGATATTCCACTACAGGCCAATCAAAAATAGAGAATTCACAGCCATTTTTCACAGAATTGGATGATGGATTTATCGCTATGGCTCACAATGGAGACATTGTAAACTCAGGTTCTTTAAGAGACGAATTAACTAAAAAAGGATACCAATTCAAGTCAGGCACTGATTCTGAGGTTGTCTGTTATTTAATTAAAGAGGCATATGAAAAAGATAAGGATATTCTCAATGTTATTGATGCTGTTTCCCAAAAGCTAATTGGTTCTTATTCCTTAGTTATTTTAATCAATGATGAATTATATGTTTTAAGAGATCCTATGGCAATGAAACCTTTGATTTTAGGCCAAACCAATGATCATTTTGTTGTAGCATCTGAATCTGTTGCATTTGATGTCATAGATGCTGAAATCATCCGTGACATGGCGCCTGGGGAATTGCTATACTTTAAGAATAATGAGATTAATTCCTATATCTTGCCATCTGCAAAAGGTTCCAGAAGAGCCCATTGTATGTTTGAATATGTTTACTTCGCTCGTCCAGACAGTGTCATAGATGATAGAAGCGTTTATAATACAAGGCTTAGAATCGGTGAAGCATTGTTTAAGGAAAACCCTATTGATGCAGATTTAGTTTTACCTGTTCCTGACTCCTCTATTCCTGCTGCTATCGGCTATTCAAGAGCTTCAGGGATTCCATATGGTGAGGGATTAATTAAAAACAGATATGTTGGAAGAACATTCATTATGCCTACTCAAGAAGAGCGTGAAATTGCTGTTAGGCTCAAATTGAATCCTTTAAAACATGAATTGGTTGGAAAACGTGTTGTTGTAATAGATGACAGTATTGTAAGAGGAACAACTTCCGAATCTTTAGTTAGAATCCTTAAGGCTGCTGGAGCTAAGGAAGTTCATATGCTAATCGGTTGCCCTCCGGTAATCGCTCCATGTTACTATGGGGTTGCTTTGGCAACTAAAGATGAATTGATTGCAGCTAATTTGGAAATTGAAGAAATCAGAAAGCAGTTAGGTGCTGATACATTAGGTTATATAAGCATTGAATCTCTTATCGAAGCCATTGGCATAGATGGGGACAGCTTATGTTTAGGTTGTATTACTGAAGACTATCCTACTGAAATACCTGAGGATTTAGAGGCTGAATCCTATTATGATTACTATCAAGACCTAAAGGATGCTGTTGAAGAAGATGAATAGTTCATCTTCATATGTAATTTTTAAGGAAGATGAGATTTCTTCCACTTTTTTTATTTTTTTAGTTTTATTAGTTTTTTTTTAGTTTTTTTAAATCATTTTTAAGTTTTTTTAGTATTTCATTGTTTAAATCATTTTAAAGTTTTTTAGTATTTTAGTATTTAAGTCATTTTTAAGTTTTTTAGTATTTTAGTATTTAAGTCATTTTTAAGTTTTTTAATATTTTTAGTAATTTTCGAGATGTTCTTATGGTAGAGTTATTGGCTCCAGCAGGAAATTTTATTTCATTAAGCAGTGCATTAAAGAATGGTGCTGATGCAGTTTATATTGGTCTTGAAGACCTTAATATGAGAGTTAATGCAAGCAATTTCTCTTTAGAGGATATTAAAAAGGCCAGTGAAATGACAAAGGAATATGGGGCTAAATTATACGTATGCACAAATACAATAATGAAAGATAAGGACATTGAAATGCTAAAAGATCAATTGCCATATATTAAGGAATATGGAGCTGACGGTATCATATTGTCAGATATTTCACTGATTGAATTGGCTTCTCAAAATGGCCTTGAAGCCCACGTTAGCGTTCAGGAAAATACCACTAATTTTTATGCCCTTAAGACCCTTGAAAGATTAGGTGCAAAAAGAGCCATCCTATCTCGAGAATTATCCTTAGATGAAATAAAGGAAATCACTAGAAAACTAAAGGAGTCAGATTCCACTATTGAAACTGAGGTTTTTATTCATGGTGCAATGTGCATGGCGATTTCAGGGCGCTGCTTTTTAAGCTATGGCCTTTATGGCAGAAGCGCCAATTGCGGAGATTGTCTCCAGCCTTGCAGAAAGGAATGGAAATTAAGCTTTGAGGAAAATGAAGATGATGATGTAATCAATTTCTCAGACTGTGATGACGAATCCTTCATAATATCCCAATCATATGACGATTCCTATAGGACAAATTTCTTCTCTCCAAAGGATATGGCATTGATTGAACATATTCCGGAGCTTATTGAAGCGGGAATCGATTCATTTAAGATAGAAGGGAGAGCAAGATCTCCTGATTATGTTGCCGCTGCAGTTTCCGTTTATAGGCAGGCCATTGATTTGTATTATGATGACCCAGATAATTGGCAATTTAATCCTGAATGGATGGAAGAGCTTATGAAAGTCTTCAATAGAGGCTATGACACAGGATTTTATTTTGACACTCCTTATGAGATCAGCGAAAACAATCAATCCAAGTTCATTAAAAGGGATATTGGAAAGGTTGTTAATTATTATAATAAGATTAGGGTTGCAGAGCTTAAGATATGGGATGATCTGGCTCTTGGTGAAGAGATAATGATTCAGGGACCTACTACAGGTTCAATCACACATGTGATAGAGTCTATGCAAATTGATGGAAAAAGTATAGAAAAGGCAGAAAAAGGTTCCAATGTGGCCATTGCCATTGATGAAAAATTAAGGGAAAGCGATTTTGTTTATAAGTTAGTTCCTCGCGAGGAGTAAAATATTTTTATAATTTTGTTTCATATATTTGGACATTTTATATATAGTTTAATATGGTAAATTCAGCAATGAAATTTTCTTTATTTAAATTAAAAATACGACTCATAATTATATAAGTTTAACTAAAAACTATTATTTTAATTAATCATTTTGGTGTAATAATGAAAAGACAGAAAAAAATAGCTATCTATGGAAAAGGTGGTATAGGTAAAAGTACTACAGTAGCTAATATTGCAGCAGCTTACAGTGAAGACAATAAGAAAGTCATGGTTATTGGCTGCGATCCCAAGTCAGATACAACAAGAACATTATGCGGTAAGAGAATACCTACCATAGTTCATACCTTAAAGGACAATAAGAAGCCAGAGCTTGACGATTTGGTTTTCGAAGGATTTAATAAAATCAAATGTGTTGAAAGCGGAGGGCCAGAGCCGGGGGTAGGCTGTGCAGGTCGTGGTGTCATTGTTGCTATGAAACGTTTGGAGAACTTAAATGCCTTTGAAGAGGAATTTGATGTAATCTTATATGATGTTCTTGGAGATGTGGTCTGCGGAGGATTTTCAGTTCCTCTAAGGGAGGATTATGCTGATGAGGTCTTTATAGTATCCTCTGGAGAGTATATGTCATTATATGCTGCAAATAATATATCAAGAGGAATTAAAAAACTAAAAGGAAATCTTGGAGGCATTATCTGTAACTGCAAAGGTATAGACAATGAGGAAGAGATTGTTAATTCTTTTGCAAAGGAGATTGGCACTCAAGTGATTGGAGTGATTGGCAGAAGCAATCTCATTCAAAGGAGCGAGTTGGATGCAAAGACTGTAGTTGAGTATGCTCCTGAATCAATAGAGTCTGATGCTTATAGAAAGCTTGCAAAGGACATTTTTGATAATGATAATTATTCAACTCCACAGCCGATGGAAGATGAAGACTTCGAGAATTTCTTTAAATCATTTATTGATTAACTTTCTCTCTAAGGTTTTTTAATTATTTATATTCCTTTTATCTTTCTTTTAATTATTTTAATTCTTTTTATCTTTCTTTTAATTATTTTAATTCTTTTTATCTTTCTTTTAATTATTTTAATTCTTTTTATCTTTCTTTTAATTATTTTAATTCTTTTTATCTTTCTTTTAATTATTTTTATTCCTTTTATCTTTTTTTACTCATTTTTGTTCTTTTTTATTCTTTTTTATTAACTTTGATTCATTTTAACAATTTTTTCTCTTTTAGATAATTTCATTGTTTCTTTTTCTATATCGTTCGATAAAATAATTTTATATATCGTGAAAAATAAATTATTTAATACTTAAGAATATTTATGGAAGGTATTACTTTATGAAAATAATATTTAAACGTTGTTTAGTTTTAATTTCTTTAATTTTTATTTTAATTTTAACTTTAGGACTTGTATCAGCTTCAAATAATATTAATCAAATTAATGATATGAATTGTAGTGTATATGAAGATTATAGTGAAAATATTATCACAGCAGATCTAAATTCAAATTCTAATGAGCTTAATTCAGATTTTGCTTATGGTGATTCAGATTCTGAAGAAATCTTAGATGAACCCTCTCAAAAGCTTAAAACAGGTTCTGATAATTCTGATTTTAAAGACATACAAAATTTAATCGATAATGCTAAGGAAAATGATGTAATTGAGCTTAGCGGAACCTATACAGGTGATTCTCTAATTGTAGTAAACAAATCATTAACATTAAAGTCTTCTTCAAGTGCAACACTTGATGGAGAATTTCTAAATGAATTAATGGCTATAAATGCTCCAAATGTTATATTGGACAACATCAACTTTATAAATGCAAATTACACTGGTCTTAGTGTAAATAACAATTATGTAACCATTCAAAATTGTAATTTTGACGGCTGTATCAATGGAGAGTTAGGATGTGCCTTAATAATCCATGGGAATAATGTAAATGTATTAAACTCTAATTTTACAAATAATGTTGCAAATAAGTCCAGCTGTCATCATACGGATGGGGCAGCAATTTATCTTATTGGAAACGATTGCCAAATCGATAATTGCAGTTTTATAAATAATTGGGGTTATAATTTTGAAACATCCTCATCAGGAGGAGCCATTTGGATAAAGGGAAATAATATTGTAATTAACAATTCATATTTCTTTAATAATTCAGCTACCGCTGAAGTTGGATGGACATTCCATGGAGAGGAGATAACCTATTTGGCAGATGGATATGGCGGAGCAGCCTTTTTAGTTGGAAAAAATGTAAAAATAATCAATTCCCTTTTTGATAGTAGCCTTTCCCATGCACAAGGGGGAGCATTGTATTATAAGTCTGCATATGATTGTTCAATAATCAATTCAACCTTTTTAAATTCATTTTCTGTTGGAGAGGGAGGCGTAATCTATTTAGGTCAGAATATTGATGGGCTAATGATAGATTCTTGTAATTTTATAAACAACACTGCAGACGGATTGGATGGAGTTTTAGTCAAATACACCGATTTAGGCAGTGTTTTATATGCTTCAAAGTTCGCTGAAAATGTAGTGATCACTAATTCAAGTCTTTTAAACAATAAAGGAACCTCTGCAGTCTACTTTTTAGGAAATAACTTAAATATTTCAAATTCAATCATAGAAAATAATAATCTATCAACTGCAGTAATTTATATGAATGGAAGTATGAATGACAATTTCTGGTCTAAGAACTTTGATTCTGCAGATGAGTTTAAGAATGATTGCTTCATTATTCGAGATAATGAGTCTCAAGTTCCTGATACTTGGTTTAACTTAGTTTGTGATGGCTTGGATAGTTTAAAGGCGAAGGGTGTATATGATTATAATATGTCCTTTGTCTTAAAGGATGCTTCTTTAGATAATCATGCCTCAAAAATTTCATTAACAAATAATCTTCCTAATTATCATATTAACTTAAAAAACAGTGCAAAGAATAAGATTAATCCAAATGAACTTGTGATTGTTGACAATCAGGCAGACTTCACTTATGATTATATTGAGTCTGCTAAGGATTCCATTGATGTTTATGATGATTATAATAACTTGATCTTATCAAAGAAGGTTTTATCTGGAATAACTTATATTAATGATAGTGGAAATGATACAAAAGACCTTCAGGATGCAATTGATAGTGCCAGTTCTGGTTCTTTAATCTCATTATCCAATAAGACTTATGTTCTTGATACAATATTAATAAATAAGGATATTCACATATCTGGAGAAGAAAATACAACTGTCATGCTTTCAAATAGTTCAGATTATATATTTAAAATCTCTAATTGTTCTGCTGCAAACTATTCTGATTATGGCATAGCCATTTCAAACATTAATTTTATTTTAGATAATGGAGATATTGTTGCCTTAGCTGAAGCTGTAAATGGGTCTGGCTCATTATCTATTGATGTTGCTTCAATAAAGATAACAGACAACTCATTTACATCTCGTGAAGGTGTAGTGAGGGAATCAATTACTATTCTTGAGCTTGATAGCCAAAGGGCTGTCTTAGCACCTACAAGAAATATTTCTATTTCTAATAATTCCTTGGAAATTGGAATGAATCCATTTGATTTTAATGTAAAGTCTGTCATAAATGGCTCTGATGTTAGAGTGGATGTAGGGGGCAATTTAGCCAGCAAAAAAGCCAGTCAGATCATTTGTAAAGATATGGTCACTAAAGCCATTGCAAGCAATGTAGATTCCCGCTCTGGAGAATACTTTAATGTAAGCTTAAAGGATAGCCAAGGCAAACCATTGCAAAATAAGTTTGTTCAGATAGGTTTTAATGGTGCTGTTTATAATAGAACCACTAATGAAAGCGGAGAACTTAGATTACAGATAAATCTTGCTTATAAAGGAGTTTATACATTTGCCATATCCTATTTGGGTGATGATGAGTGCAACGGTTCATTTGAAGTTGCTAAGATAACTGTAAATCCTCAAAGTCCTATTTTAATGGCCAATAATGCAAAATATAAGGTATCATCTACTAAAACCCTTTCTGCTAGTTTTAAATCAATGAAAGGAAGTCCTATTTCTGGCAAGACAATCAAATTCACTGTAGATGGCAAGACTTATAGTGGAAAGACTAATTCTAATGGTATTGCTAGTGTGAAAGTTAGTTTAAATAAGAAGGGAACTTATAAATTCACTGCCAAGTTTGCAGGAGATAATACTTTTGCAGCGGTGACTAAGTCTGCTAAGGTGGTTATTAGTTAAGATAGGTTCTAATTCTTAATTAAACTTTATAAACTCTTTTATTATATTTTATTTTTTTATAATAAACTTTTTTTATTTTCATTTTCAAATTTAAATTTTATTTTTTCTTCTTTTTGATTTTTTTGAGAAGTTTATTTTTCTAATCCTTTTTATTATCTATGGTTCTAAAATATTTTAAATCATAATATTCAATACCTAATGATTCATAAGCGTCCTTAACCCTTCTTAAAGCATCTCTTTTTCTATTGAAGAATATTAAATGGGAATTGCAATTGCAATCAGAACAGCCAAATCCTTCAATTTCCAATCCGTCTTCAGCTATTTCGTTTGCTAGATCACATTCGATTCTTTTTTCAGAGTCTGTAAAAAGTATCTCTCGAATTTCGCTATATTCGCTTGTTAGGAGATAATCTATATGCCAATGCATCTTTTTATCATCAGATAAGTGTCTATTTAGGCGTGAGATAAGTGAATTCATTGCAGAGCCGATGTAGACATAATATCCTTTCTTGAATTTATAAGCTTCTGGATATAGATTGCCTATTTTGATTTTATCCGATTTTTTCATAGATATTATTAAACAATATGTTCCTTTCATATTTAACAACTTCTATGGCGTTTTTTCTAAAATGATTTGATTTAAACGTTTATTTTAAAATAATTTTGTCTGAACTGTATCTTCATGAATTAAAAAACTTTCCTGATTGATTTCTTTAATTTCATCCTCTTCTCTTATATTTCCAATCAATATAGGAGAATCTGGGTCGTGTCTTTTAAAGTTTCGCTTAACCAATTGCTTGTTTGAATTTGCATAGCAATAGAGACAACCATGATTGCAAGTGTTGTATTCTCCAATATCATTGTTTAAAAGACAGTCACATGGTCTGTTTCTTGATTTTTTAACTCTTACATCGAGCTTATTATGTATCGCTCTTTCTATAACTTCTTTAGTCATGCATCCTGAAGAATCTATTCCAAATTTATCTAATTCCTTTCCTTCAACGCATGTCTTTAAGATAAGATTGTTTTCTCTTGCTATATTTGAAAACTCTTTGCCTATAATTAGTCTTTCTTCTTTAGAAACTTCTCTTGCTTGTGGGAAGTTTCTTTTGGTCTTTTCATATAGGTCAATGAAGCTGATTATTATTTCGCTTGTATGGTCTGATAGGGAGCTTGCAATTTTTTCAAATGCCTCAATATGATAATCTAAAGTGTATTTATCGTTTATTAAAATAGGGTCATATCTTAAGGATACGCTTTCTTTTCCAGTTTGACTAGAAAGTTCCTTAAAACTTTTTATGACTTTGTTTACTGATGGAACATTAGGTTCTATTTCCTTTTTGTAGGGAGTTATTGTAACAAACCAGAATTGATTAAATTCAGATATCTTGTCTAGATTTGATAGCATAGGCTTTGGATTTTTAGTGCAGAATATTATACAGTCAACCAGTTCAGGATTAAGCTTGTAATGAAATACTTGGCTTTTGTAGTATGGGTTTCTGACGTAGACATATTCCTCTTCAATTCTATTATAGAACCATTTGCTAAAAAATCCAGGGATGTCTGTTCTTAAACCAGTATTTATTATCATATTGTCACTTTTAACTATTTTTTTAAGATTTATGGCAGAATTCTCCTTTTAGTATTCTTTTTAGGATTTAGAGTAGAATTCTCTTTTTACTATTCTTTTTAAGATTTAGAGCAGATATTCTCTTTTTAATCTATTTATTTTATTTCAATATTCAGATATATTTTTAAAAATCTTTTTATAAAATAATTTCTATACTCTTAATTATGAATTTTAAAATTAAGGCAAAGGGACATAAGAACGTTTTATCCCTACATAAATCCACTTTTGAAATAACCAAAGACAAGGATCTCTCCTTATCTGGGGATTGCATTATTGGTTTGGACATTGATAAGTGCATGTTGGACTTTCCTAAGGAATTTAAGGAAAAATTAGCAAATGATGAGACTATAGTGACTGTGAAATTAAAAAGCCCAAATGCTTATGATGAGATAGTGGGATATGGCCATCATGACTTGACTTTAGACCATCCGACAGATATTGTATGCAGAAAAAGTGATTTTATATGCTCAAGAACTTTAATGATTAAATCTGATAAGGCAGCTATTGATTTAAATAGAGATTTAATCGAGGATTTGGCTAATGGTGAATCATTAGATGTGGAAATCATTTTAAGCTAATATTTTTTATTTTTTTGTTTTTAGTAAAGTTTAAATAAGATAATAAACATATTATGTATTACTGTATTATTTAGACCATCTATTTTTATCTTATGCAGGGGTGGTCGAGCGGTCAAAGGCGCTAGGTTGAGGGCCTAGTGGGTTAGTCCCTTCGCGGGTTCGATTCCCGTCCCCTGCACTTTTACTATACTTCTATTTTTAAATTACTTATTTTACTTGCTTATTAATTTTATCTATTTTTTATGGCTTTTTTTAAATCTTTTAATTTTTCATTATCTTTATATATTTTTATTAATATATCTATTATTATAATAAAATTAATTTAAAATTTTATTTCTTAAGCTAATTTAAGAGATATGATTTAATTTCTTGAAGAAACTTGTCTTTCAAGGGATTAACTAATTAAAATTCAATTTAAGTCTATTGAGGTGTATAAATGAAAGCAGTCATTCCTGCAGCAGGGCTTGGAACAAGATTCCTTCCTGCTACTAAAGCTCAACCAAAAGAGATGTTGCCGGTTTATGACAAGCCGACCATTCAATATGTAATAGAAGAGTCTGTAAATTCCGGTGTAGATGATATTCTAATCGTAACTGGTAAGGGTAAAAGATCAATTGAAGACCATTTTGACAGGTCCTTCGAATTGGAACACCATTTGAAAACCAAAGGAAAAGAAGATTTCCTAAAGGAAATTGAATATATTTCAGATTTGGCAGATATTCATTTTATAAGACAGAAAAAGCAAAAAGGTCTTGGAGATGCTATATATTGTGCTAAAAAGCATGTCGGCAATGATCCTTTTGTTGTCATGTTAGGGGATACCATTACAAAGGATACAGTTCCGTGCACAAAGCAATTGATTGACATCTATGAAAAGTATGAAAAATCTGTTATCGCCCTTGAAGAGGTTCCGGATGAAAAGGTTGAAAGATATGGTATAATAGGCGGTGAAGAGATAGAGGATTCAATCTATAAGATTGATAAGTTAGTGGAAAAGCCACCTCTTAGAGTAGCACCAAGTAATTTGGCTATTATGGGAAGATATGTCCTTACACCTGACATTTTTGATTGCATTGAAAATGTGGAGCCTGGATACGGTGGAGAAATCCAATTGACTGATGCCTTAAGCAAGCTTGATGAGATTTATGGCCAGGTATTTAAGGGAGAGTCATATGATATTGGAAACCGTATTGATTGGCTAAAGACTTCCTTAAGGTTTGCATTGGAAGATGACAGTGCAAGAGATGATATATTGGAATTCATTAAAGAAGAGATTATTTAATCAATTTTAATTCATTCATTCATTTATTTTATTTGATTATTTAAAATTATTTTTATTTTGCTTTATTTAATCAATTAATTCATTCATTTGATTTATAAGTTGTTTGTCGTGTGATTATGACTAATAAAAGTCCTGAAGAAGAGATAGAAGAATTAAAGGCTCAGCTTTCTAAATATAGAAAGGAAAACCGTATTCTTAAAGAGAGATGTGCCTCCTATGAAGATAGGATTGAACATTTTGCTATAGAGCGAAAAGAGCTGTCTAGAGCCATCACCCAATTCGAATCATTGGAATTGGAGCTTCGACAATATGATTTGGAGGAGCTGATTCAAAACACCCGCAAGTTAAATCATAGAATCGATATTCTTCGAAGATATCTTCAAACAGAGCGAGAGGACAATGAGAAATTAAATGAATTGATTAATAAGCTAACAAAGGAATTGGATGATGCAAATTATGAAATATCTCGATTGACTACTGAATTTCATAAGCTTAGGGTTCGCAAAAATCAAAGAACCTATTTTTTAGAAAATCGTTTGGATATTGCATATACCAAATTGGCTCAATTGAAATACACCTTAAATGAATTTGAGGAACTTGGATTCTGGGATAGGCTTAGAGGCAAAAAACCTGAAAGTTATGATGATATTGACATTTGATAATTTTAAATAACTTTCAATGAATAAAATTTAAAATGTTTTTTAATTTATTATTTAATTCATTATAATAATTTATTTTTAAAAATCAGACTTATATTTAACTGAATTTAACTATGGAGATTAATTATGGAAACTCAAAGGATTATGGTAACTGGCGGAAGTGGATTTATAGGAACAAACCTTGTAAATGAACTTAGATCTAGAGGACATGAAGTATTGTCTGTTGACCTTTTGCATCATGAGGATGAGGCTGATTTGTATTCAGACTCTTACAGTGATTATGTAAGGGGAGACATTCGTAACTATCGTCAAATGGAACGCATCTTCGATGACAATGACAAATTTGACTATGTTTACAATTTGGCAGCAGAATACGGCAGATGGAACGGTGAAGGATATTATGAAAACCTTTGGGAAACCAATGTAATCGGTTTGAAGAATATGATCCGTCTTCAAGAGAAATTAGGATTTAGAATGATTTCATTCTCCTCTGCTGAAGTTTATGGTGACTATGAAGGAATAATGAGTGAAGATGTAATGGAAAACAGGCCAATAAAGGACACTTATCAAATGAATGACTATGCAATCTCCAAATGGGCTGGAGAGCTTATGTGCATGAACTCTGCAACCATGTTTGGAACTGAAACTGTAAGGGTTCGTCCTGTTAACTGTTATGGTCCTCATGAAGCTTACTCTCCTTATAAAGGATTCATTCCAATCTTTATTTATAAGGCACTTCATGGATTGCCTTATTCAGTTCATAAGGGACATAAAAGAATTATTGATTATGTGGAAGACACTGCAAATACCTTTGCAAATATTGTAGATAATTTCATTCCAGGTGAAGTCTATAATGTTGGAAGCAAACAGGAATGGGAAATGACCATTGAAGAGTATTCTGACCTTGTGCTTGAAGCTGTAGGTATAGATGATTCCTTAGTGACCTACACTCCTGCTGAAGACTTTACTACAAAAGTTAAGACCATTGACTTTTCTAAGGCTATTCGTGATTTAAAACACGATCCTAAAGTCTCTCCTAAGGAAGGAATTAAAAGAACAGTCGAATGGATGAAATGGTATTACAGAATTGAAGATTAGATTTAAAAATTAATTTAATCTTTAATTTTTCTTTTTTTTTAAGATTATTTCAATTATTGTATTTTAACTATTTTTAAGTGATAAAATGGCAAGCATAGTGGCTATTATACCTGCATACAATGAAGAGGAAGCTTTGGCTGATGTGATAGCAAAGACTTCAAAGTATGTGGATAGAGTTATTATTGTTAATGATGGCAGTGCTGATAGGACTGCAGATGTGGCTATTGAAGCCGGTGCAGAGCTAATCAATCATCCGACTAATTTAGGAAAAGGAGAGGCATTAAAATCAGGTTTTGAGGCTATTACTGATGATTCAATCATTGTCACAATCGATGGGGACGGCCAGCATAATCCTGATGAGATTCCAATTATTCTTAAGCCTATCATTGAAGATGGAGTTGACCTTGTAAATGGCAGCAGATATTTGTATGGTCATGAGGAGAACACTCCTGCCTATAGGAGAGTTGGACAAAGGGTTTTAGACATTGCCACTAATATCTCTGCAGGAATCAAGGTTACAGACTCTCAAAGTGGTTTTAGAGCATTCTCTCCAAAGGCTAGGAATTGCTTTAGGTTTAAAGACACTGGTTTTGGTATAGAGAGTGAAATGCTAGTGGATGCAGCAGAAGCCGGTTTAAAAATAGTTGAAGTCCCTATAACTGTTCGATATGATGTTGATGGCTCTACTAAAGATCCGGTAACCCATGGTGTTGGTGTATTGCTTAAAATAATGAAAGATAAAGCCGTTAGGACTTTTAAAAAATAGTTATTCTCCTTAAAGGAGTTTTTTAGGGAGTTTTTATTCTTCCTTAATTTCTTATTTTAAAAAATAGTTAATAAATAATTTTAAAAATTATTTATCTTATAAATTCTTCTTTTTTTTTTATTCAGAAGATTATTTCTTTTTTTTATTCAGAACATTATTTCTTTTTTATTTAATCAATTCAAGATAAACAATGTCTTTTTTTTTTAAAACCGTTTAGGCTTTAATTTTTTAGTCTTATCATCGCTTACCTTTTTAGCTTCTTCCAAATACTTATCACAAATGTCATTGACTTCTCCAATTTCTCTGATTTTACCGTTTTCAAGCCAGATGGCCTTTTCACAGATATTTCTTATCTCACTGATTGTATGTGAAACAAGCAAAACGGTAATATTGGATTCAATCAATGAATTAAGTTTTTCTCTACTTTTTCGTTTGAAATTAACGTCTCCCACTCCCAATACCTCATCAAGAATTAGAATGTCCGGTTCCACTATGGTGGCTATTGAAAATCCTAATTTTGAAAGCATTCCAGAGGAGTAGTTTTTAACTGGAAGGTTGATGAATTGTCCAAGCTCTGAAAATTCAAGGATTTCATCGTATTTTGAGTTTAAGAACTCTTCATTGTATCCTAAAATCGCTCCATTCAGGAAAATGTTTTCTCTTCCTGTATAATTCTTATCAAATCCTGCCCCTAAGGATAATAAAGGCGCTATTTTTCCATTGACTATAACCTCTCCGTCATCTGGAGTGTAGACACCTGATATGATCTTAAGCAATGTGCTTTTTCCAGCTCCATTAAAGCCGATTAAGCCGACCTTTTCCCCTTTATATATCTTAAAGGACACATCATCTGTAGCCTTGAATATTGTTTTCTTTTCTTTTGTTCTTTTGATGGTACGGATTACATATTCCTTTAAGTTGTCTATCTTATCGGATCCGATTGTAAAACTTAAATTGACATTCTTTAGCTCTATGGCTATGTTGTCCTCATCCACACTTTCCAAATCTTTTTGTTTTTGTTGGAAATCCAATAGATTTTTCTTTTTCTCTTCAATTTTCTTTTGTTCCAACTTTTCTTCTCTTTGAACTTGAAGGGGATGTTTTGTTTTAACGTTTTTCTCATCATCTGAAGGCTTTGTCCTAAAGGTCATTACATTGTTTGATTCGTATTTTTCACTGCCCTCATAGCAGATTTCAATATAGACCTTATGCTTTATGTTTAATGTAAGGTGAACTAAGCCTTCTTCATTTGTTATACGAGAATATTGGGTAAGAAAACTTTTGTCTATGGAATATAATTTGTATACGACTTCCTCTCCTACAATAGGCTCTCCATCTTTTGTAGTGAGGTGTGCTTGGAGAGATACAGTATTATGAATAGATGGTATTAATTGGGTTTTGATCTTATTGCTATTTTCATTCTTATTATCCATATTATCCCTCCTTTTTTATTATTGATAAATTTTATTTCTTTTTTGGTTTAATGATAATTATTTTTCTTCTAATTAAGTAATTATGATTTTTTTTAATCAAGTATTAATAATTATTTTTCTTCTAATTAAGTAATTATGATTCTTTTCTTTAACTAAATATTAAAAATTCTTTATTTTTAATTTATAACTCTAATGTAATTCTGTTTTGGTATTTCTTAAATATGATTACTCCAATTATAAAGATTACTATTGAAGTTAAAAAGGTTATCAGCATCAACTTTGTTGATGGGAATCTTCCATACATGACAAACTCTCTGAATTGAGCTATAATACCATAAATCGGATTTAATTCCATATACTGTCTGATAGGTTGTGGAACAATGTCTATTGGATAAAATATCGCACAAGCATATACTAATAAGCTGGTAAATATCTTATATAAATATTCAATGTCTGTAAATTTGGTACAGAGTATGGAAAGTGTCAGTCCAACTCCTAAAATCAGTATGAATAGGATGGCTATTGGAATGACTGAAAAAATAGCATATAAATGGAAAGGCGCCCTAGTTACAATCATAATCACAATAAGCACTATCATACTCATTAAAAAGTTAATGAATTCAGAAAAGATTCCTCCCAATGCAAATACATATCTTGGAACAAATATCTTATTTAAAATACCGCTGTTCTTTTTAAGTGAGGTCATAGCTATTTTAGTTCCGCTATTGAAAAAATCAATAACGCAACGGCCTGTTAAGAAGTAAACAGGGAAATTTTCAATGTTTCTTGCAAAGACTGATGAAAAAATCGCTGTCAATAGGGCCATTGTGATTAAAGGATTGAAAAAACTCCAAAGTATGCCTAAAACAGAATCCTTATATTTGCTTGTAAAATTTTTCCTAATGATCTGCTTTAGCAAAAAGTTTTCACTTGTGCCTTTTTTTAGAATTTCTAACGACATGTTCTTACCTAATAAAAAGTATTATAAAATTTAAGTAAAATAAACTAATTTGTAGATATAATATACTATATTAAGTTGATAATTATATATAAATTGTTATCATGATTGACAACAATTTTGATAAGTTTTTTTAAATCTTAATTTATCTTGTTTTAAATTGATAAATATTTTGATAAGTTTTATATATGACGAAGTGCTTATTGTAGTAAGTTTATTAAAAATATTAGTTTGATTTTAATTTCTTTAAATTTCTTTAAATTAATTAAATTAAACTATTGAACAATTTTACTTAAATATTTACTATTTGGGGGTTTTTAATTGAGTATAAATAAAGAAAAAATGGATTATTCCATTAAAAGTGGCATATTTGGCCTTGTTGTAGCAGATGCATTAGGAGTTCCTTATGAATTTAAAGACAAGCATTACTGTGATATGAATCCTATGACTGATATGATTGGTCATGGAACCTATAATCAGGAAGCTGGAACATGGTCTGATGACAGCTCTATCGCTTTAGCTACATTAGATGGATTAACTGACTATGAATTTGGCGAAGATGATGTTGAAGGCATGAGGATTAAGAATTTTGCCGAAATCATTGATTATGATTCAATTGCCCATAAATTCGCAGATTGGCTAATTAATAAGAAATACACTCCTCATGGAGATGTATTTGATGTTGGAAACACAACAAGCCATGCAATCTATTCCTTTTATGCAGGTAAGGTCGATGCATTGCATGCAAGTGGCGCAGGTAAAAAGGATGCTGGAAACGGATCTTTAATGAGAATATTGCCTGTCTCATTCCTTATTTACTTCTTATCATTGAAATATGACTTTGATGAGGAAGGTGAAATGGAAGCAATCCATAATCTGTCTTCAATTACTCATAGGACTTTAAGATGTCAGATGGCTTGTGGAATCTATATAAAAATCGCTATTGAACTCTTAAAGAATTATTTTGACTCTGAAGATGATTCAAACTTGTTGGAATTAGTTAATAATGGTATAAATTCAGCAAAAGAATATTATGAAACTAAAGAGGAGTTTGCTCATGAATTAAGTATTTATGAGGACGTATTCTCCCTTGAGATTCAAGATTTTGATAGGGATGATATAAAAGGTTCCGGATATGTTGTAGAAGCTCTTAAGGCAGCATTATGGTGTCTTTTAAATAATGATGATTATAAGGACACAGCTTTGGCAGCTGTTAATTTAGGTCATGATACTGATACAACTGCAGCTATTGCTGGTGGATTGGCTGGAATTTATTATGGATATGACAATATCCCATCTAATTGGTTAGATAAGATAGCAAAATCTGATTATATTGGAGAATTGTGCAATAATCTTTCTGATTATCTTTTTGAGATTTTGGAGGATTAATTTTCCTCTAAATCTTTTTATTATCTTTTTCTTATCTTTTTCTTATCTTTTTTTTAATTTTTCTCATGTTTATAGAAATAATTTTAATATCAATTTTCATCTAAAAAATCAAATTATATTAATAATAACAAACAATATTATTATAAATAATAATTGATTCAAAAATTTTTCAAAAATTTTTAATAGGTGACACAATGAAATTTGAAGATTTAATGGCAAAATGTCCAAAATGCGGTTCTCAAGATAAAACTGCTGTTAGAAGATTTATTGACAATCATCATGCTCATGCTGAATTAAAAGAGTTTAAATGTGATAACTGCGGTTTTGTTTATGAAACTGGAAAAGATTATGAGGATAATGAAGACGAAACAATTAAAAAAGGCTTAATCAAAGAATTAAATAAAACAATGTAATTTAAAGTTTATTTAAATTTTTAGTTTCTTTGAGTTTTTAGTTTATTTGAATTTTAAAATTATTTAAATTTTTAGTTTCTTTGAGTTTTTAGTTTTTTTGAATTTTTAGTTTATTTGAATTTAAATTTATTAAAATTACTTAAATAGAGTTTTAATTGTTTTAGAAGTTTTTATTATTAAATCAAATTAAAATTATCATCTAAAAAGCAAATTGGTGTTTAAAATGACTTTTCATGTAATGATTATACCTACTTTAGGTTGCCCTTCCAACTGTTCATATTGTTGGGGCTCTGAGGACAATGCAGAATTAATGGATATCGATGTAATTAAGCAAATTGTTGAATGGCTAGCTGATTTTAGGGATGAGCCGGTTCACTTCACCTTCCATGGAGGAGAACCTTTACTTGCAGGCTATGATTTTTATAAGGAAGCTCTTCCTCTTTTAAATGATGCAGAGACCCATGAAACTGAAGGTTTTTCATTGCAAAGTAATTTATGGCTTTTAGATGAGGAAATGGTTGAATTATTCTCTAAATATAATATAGCAATAAGCACAAGCATTGACGGCCCTAAGGAGATCAATGACTATCAAAGGGGCGAAGGCTACTATGACAAGACAATGAAATCAGTTAAGTTAGCTACAGACCATAACATTCAAATTAATTTTGTATGTACCTTCACATCCTACTCTAAAGATTTTTCAGATGAGATATATGATTTCTTTAAGGCAAATGGATTGAATTTAAAAATCCATGCTGCACTTCCATCCCTTCGTGGAAATAATGCAGATCCATGGGCTCTTCCTCAGGATGAGCATGGAAAATTGCTTATTGATTGGCTGGATAAATATCTCTATGACTTGGATAAGTTTGTAATTATGGATTTGGACCATATCGCTAAAAGCAGCTTAAGAAGGGTTGGAACCCTATGTACATTTAATGATTGCATGGGAACTACATTGGCTGTTGGCCATGATGGTTCAATCTATCCTTGCTATCGTTTTGTCGGAATGGATGAGTATATAATGGGCAATGTTTATGACAAGCCATCTATGGAGACTTTAGAGCAATCTGAAGCTTGGGAAAAGCTTATGGAATTTAAGAATTTCGTAGATGAGGACTGTGCAGACTGTAAATTCATTAAATTCTGCAGAGGAGGATGTCCGTATAATGGAATAGTGGCTACACAATCTCCAAGGGCGGTGGACCCTCAATGTGAAGCTTATAAGATGATCTTTGGTGAAGTCTCAAGAAGAGCAAATGAAGACTTTAAGAAAAATGCAATGGCGGCATTTGGTGGTGCCCCAAGGGTTAGAAAAGAAGGAGATCCTTTTTCAATAATGGATTTGATGACTAAAATGTAATTGGATTCATTTAAAAGACTTTATTCTTTATTTTATTTTTATAAACTAATTTTTATTTATTTTTATTTATTGAGTTATTTAAGTTATTTTTTTTTTATTTTTTAACTAATTTTTATTTATTTTTATTTATTGAGTTATTTAAGTTATTTTTTTTTTATTTTTTAACTAATTTTTATTTATTTTTATTTATTGAGTTATTTAAGTTATTTTTTTTTATTTTTTAACTAATTTTTATTTATTTCTATTATTTTGAGTTAATTTAATTTATTTATTTTATTTTTAAGCTATTTTATTTTATTAATTTTTTTATCTCTTTTTATCATTTTCAAAATCTGTTTTCTTATTTAATAGTTAACTATTAATAATATGTCAATTAAATTTATATTTATAATAATTTATTGAAATATTTAATAAACTTTAATTTAAATTCAATTCTTAATTTAAATTAATTTAAAAACTTATTATGCAATTTATTTAATTAGTTATTTGAGGAATGTTATGTTTATTAAAATTAGAAGAGACACTTTAATAATATTATTATTGGCTTTTATTTTAATTCTATGCGGTAGATTAATTATCTATGTAGCTTATGCATCCTCTGCTCAAGTCGAAGAAGGCGTACCTATTGCAGGTATTATCGTTAAGGGAAACGACATAGTTCCTATTGACAATATAAGATATAATGTTGAAAATTCAGGTTTAAGAGAAGGCAGTTATATTGATGGAGACATCCTTAAGACCTCTATACGGGAGCTGCCTGTGACTGAAGCCGAGGCAAATGCAGAGAAGTTTGTAAAAAGGTCAACAATTCCAGGTACCACTATCGCTCCAATTGCAGGAGCTGACGTTAATGTAAACAAGCAAACTGGTATCGTAACCGTTACTGTTATTGAAGATTTCTCAACTATTAATATTACAGGAAACAGTACCACATCTACTGATTTCACAGAAAACGAACCATCAAAAAGTGTTTATAATTATAGCTTAGCAGGTTAGGAGGTTAGAATTTTGAAGATTAAATTTAATAAGATAATTGGTTTAATATTTTTGGTTTTAATGCTCTTTTCAGTAATTGCTACTGTATCTGCTACTTGTAACGTAATCGTTATTACTGATCCTAGTGGAGAAGATCCTAACGGTGCTGCAGCAGGAAGTATGTCCTTTGCAAATAACATGTTCCAGTCTTCATTCATCATGTCTAAAGATGATGGATACGCCATGCTTTCAGGGGGTGAAGGTAATGGTACAGAAAGGAACTATGCGATTATTGCAGCGCTTGCAGCTATGCAGCATGGAGCCACTCCAGCATCTGCTGCCGCTTTGGCAAGTGGATTTAAGGGTATCCGTCTTGTTATTGGAGGCCCTTCAATGGGTGCAGCTATCGGTGGAGACTATAACGCTTATCTTGTTGTTGTCGACGATGCCGGAACCATTAAGGTCACCCACCACACAGGAGGAGTTGTTCAATTGCCTCAAGGTTCCAAAGGAGCTATCATTCACTTGAGAAACAGTGCAGGTAACCCTATGTATGGTACTGCAGAAAGAGTCCGAAGAGAGACTGCAGTTAATATAGGAAAAATGATTAGGGATGGTTATCCTGCCACTTATATTGTCGGTAAGGCCATGAAAGAGGTTGCCGAGGATTCAGGTGAAAAATACGGTGGGGGTGCAGTAAACCTTGTTTCCAGTATCAGTACGGGAGACATGTTTGTGCCGGATCAGGTAAACACCACCGGTTATCCGATGGATGAGAACTATTCCAAATCCTGTGAAAAATGTGGATGGGCTACAGGTTTTCCAGATGCTGAGCGATATAACGTTTGCCCATACTGTGGCAGTGAACTGACAGTGAACTCTGCTACAGATGTTCTAATTGACTCAATCACAGTTTCTAAAGATTCTGTTTCTGTTTCCGTTTATGGAAGTGATAGATTAGGACTCTCAGACATTACAAGAGAGGTCGTCAAGGCGTCAGTTAAGAAATATGGTTATAATGCTTCAACCATTGCAGGTTCACTTAACAAAGGTATTAACAATGGTTTAATCGTTGGTGTTGACTATGTAGAGCCAAGCGACTTAAACGTTAAGCCGGATGTTCGTGCTGTAGGTGTTTATTATAATCCATTGCCTAATGGCAGAAGTTCACCTGCTTGGAACTTGCCTATCAATTCAATGGTTCTAACTATTTTAGGTACCATTCAAACGGCTATTGGTTTTGTTCTGATTATGTTGGTAATCTTTAGGACACGGCTGTTAAAATCCTTTAAAGATCGTGTTTCATAAATGCTTTCAAAGCATTTATGTTATTTTTTTATTTTTTTAATAATTAATTTTACTTTTTTTTATCTTTTTCTTATTTTTGTTTTGTTTGCTTTATTTTACTTATTTTTCCATCTATTTTAGTTATTTTCATATTTTAGTTATTTTTTATCTATTAATTTTATAGTTTTTTTTTAAGCTTTCAGTTTTATTTCATCTTTAAAGATAATTTTTTAAAAAGTTAAATCACTTAATTGATAGTAATCTTTTTAAATAAAAAGAAATAAACTATTATACTGGTAAAAATGATGAATATATAAAATAATAATTCAAAAAAGTTTTTTTAATTAAATTATTTATTTAAATAAAATTTTAAGTATTTTAATTAATCATTTAATTGTAATTTATTGCTCTTTTTTGAAATTAAAGTATAAATTATTAAATTATAGTATTCTATTTTTAAACACAAACACACGTGATACTATGGCTTTGATATTAATTAGAGGAGAAAACAACGCAAAGATATTAAATGCAATTGCCGATGTAGAAAGGCATGCAAATCTGACTTTAGAAACAAAACCGAAAAAAGTGGATCCTAAATTTGCAGACAAACTAGTTGAAAATGTTTTAAAATCACCTTTAAGAACTAAATCTAAGGTTGCAACCGCTTTTCGTGTAAAGGAAGACACTACTATAGCTATTCTTCAAGTTAAAAAGATACATCCACCTGCACATATTGTTGTGGTAAGCAATACCTATGATGGCTATAGGGAATTAAGCAAAATCATAAATGAAGGCAAGGTCTTTAAAGGATATTATTCCAATAAATCAAGTTCTGGAACCCGAATGAAAGATTATAAATTAACTAAGACCTCGACTAATGAGGGTTTAAATATTTATATGTAATTTCTTTCATTAATTTTCTTTTTTTACTTGATTAAATTCTTTTTTATTAATCTTTAATTCTTTTTTTACTTATTTTAACTATTTTATCATTCTTTTCTTTTTTTTAACTTATTTTAGGTGTATTCACAGCTTTTAGAATAAAACTTTTTTCTGATTATATTTCTCTATTTAACTTATTAATGGATTATATAAAATTATGATTTAAATTAAAAATTCAATATTGATTAAAAAGTATATATAATTCAAATGCAATATATTTATATATGAACTGTGAAATTTGTGGTAAAGAAATCGAAGGAAAACCTTTAAGAACTAAAATTGATGGTTCAGTTTTATTAGTTTGTAACGATTGTGCAAAATTCGGTAGGGTCCAAAGGGACACTCCCCTTGAGAGAAAATTTGTAACTCGTGATAAGAAAGGTAGAAAAGAAGCAAATGCTAAAACTAGGCCTAAAAAGACTTATACTAGGAATGAAGAACCTATGGATGAGCTTGTAGAGGATTTTAACCTTGTTGTTAGGCAAGCTCGTGAAGCTAAAGGTTGGAAAAGAGAAGAGTTAGCTGCCAAAATCTATGAAAAGGCTTCTGTAATCAACAGAATCGAATCAGGGAAGATTTTACCTGATTTAAAATTGGCACGTAAACTTGAAAAGACCTTAAACATTAAGCTAATTGAAAAATATGATGATATGGATTTAGAAGCCTATAAGAGTTCTTCTGCTGGTCCTAATACTTTAGGAAGTATTGTTAAAATTAAAAGGAAATAAATCCTTTTATTATTCTTATTTTTTAATTTCTTTAATTTTTTCATAATATAAGCATAAAATAATTGTTTGTATTTTTTATTTATTTTTTTAAAGAATTTTAAAACTAATTTAGATAAAAATTAGAATTAATTTATTTTTCTTACAAAAATTAAGAAAATTATATATATAACAATTGATAAATTATTCTATTGTCTACGAATTTATTTTAAAAATTTTATAAATTTTTAATTAACTGTGTTATTTAATAAATTGTCTAATTTAAATTTTAATTTTGGACTAAAATTTAGTAAACTATTTAAAAGACAAAGTTTAATTAAATTGTAGTATGTATTTATAGAATTTTTTCTAAAATATGTAAAATAAAGAAATATTAGTTTTTAATAGCTTATTTCTTTTTAAAGTTGCAAAATAAAGAAATAGAATTTCTATTTCTTTTTAAAGTTGTAAAATAAAAAATAAATAATTCTTATGAATTATTCATTTAGTTGTAAAATATAAAAGATAAAATCTTAACAATCAAATTTATAATGTAATTAATTAAAAGGAGGAGTTATATGGATGATTCTCCAAATGAAGTTCCTGAATTAAATCGCCCAACTAAAATAGATAATATAGAAGAGCCTAAAACAGTTGACGAGCTTCAAAAGGAACTTGATTTACTTAAAGCTGAAAACCAAAAAACCAAACGCAATCTTATGTGGAAGGTTAGGAAACTTGAAAAAGACAAGATTCTAACTGAAAATGAAAAAATACGTTTGGAAAGAGAGTTAAAATCATTAAGAGGTGAAGTTGAAAGATTCAGATCACCGCCTCTTGTTATCGCAACTATCACTGAAATCATTGACGATTCCAGAATGACTGTAAAAAGCAGTACCGGACCTAGTTTCCTAATCAATTATTCTAAATTCCTTGATGAAGACCTATTGAAGCCAGGTTCAAGGGTTGCACTTAATCAACAGACCTTTGGCGTTGTGGAAGTTTTGCCTTCCGAAAAGGATGCAAATGTATCTGGTATGGAAATTGAAGCCAAACCTGATGTTACCTATGATATGATCGGTGGTTTGGATGAACAGATTATAGAAGTTAAGGAAACTGTTGAATTACCTTTAAAACATCCAGAATTATTCGAAAAGGTTGGTATCGACCCACCGAAAGGTATCTTATTATACGGACCACCTGGAACCGGTAAGACCTTGCTTGCTAAGGCAGTAGCTAATGAGACAAACGCAACTTTCATTAAGGTTGTCGCTTCTGAATTCGTTAAGAAGTACATTGGTGAAGGGGCAAGAATGGTTAGGGAAGTGTTTGAGCTTGCAAAGGAAAAGGCTCCAAGTATCATCTTCATTGACGAGCTTGATGCAGTTGCAGCACAAAGGCTTAAAAGTTCCACAAGTGGTGATAGGGAAGTTCAAAGAACTCTTATGCAGCTTTTGGCTGAATTGGACGGTTTTGAATCACGTGGAGATATTGGAATCATTGGTGCAACCAACAGGCCGGATATCTTAGACCCTGCTTTGCTTAGACCTGGAAGATTTGACAGATTCATTGAAGTTCCAGCTCCAAATGAAGATGGAAGACGTGAAATCCTTAAGATCCATACTAAAAAGATGAATATAGATCCTGAAGTTAGAATGAGTGAGTTGGTTGAGCTTACCGAAGGATTATCTGGTGCAGATTTAAAGGCTATCTGTACAGAGGCAGGTATGTTTGCTATCCGTGAGGAAAGAGACCATATCATTAAGGCAGACTTTGAGGATGCTATCAATAAGATTATGGGTAAAAACAAGACAGGTACCTTAGATGATAATGGCGGAGTAATGTTTGGATAGTTCTCCAACTTGCTCTAAAATTTCATTTTCTTTATTTTTTTTTTAAAAAAAGATTATTTTTACCTTCTTTTAAATTTTTTTAGTTCTTAATTTCTTAACTTAAAGTTTAAACTTTTTAACTTCTTATATTTTAACTTTTTAAATTTTTATTTTTTTTTTATTTAATTTTAACTTTTAGATTCACTATCTTTAATTCATTAAATGGCCTGTGATGAACCCTATGAGCTCTGATATGTGATGAATGATGGGCGATCTGAGGCCATTTTATTCTTATTTTACTATTTTTGTCTAAGAATTATATTATTTTTTTGTTTTGCTTGATTTTAATTTTATAGAATTTTTAGCTTTTAGATATTCTTTTTTAATATTATATATTTCTCTAATTCTTTTTAGCTTTTAGATATTCTTTTTTAATATTAAATATTTCTCTAATTTTTAGTTTCGTTATATTTTATATATTAATTCAGTTAAGTTTTATAGATTTATTCATTTTATTCTTAATTTATTAAACAATTATAAAGTTTAAATATTTTTTATTATATAAATATAAGTATAGTTTGAGGAGGTTATATTTTGACAAATCGATTTGAAGAAGAAAATTTTCTTGAACTTCAAGAGGATATAAAGTTTCTTATTAACTCTGAAATTCGTTTAAAAATTTTAGGCTGCTTGTATAATTCCTCTGCTTCAATAAAACAGATAGAAGCAATTACAAATTATAGTTACAGTTCAATTCTTGACAATATCAATAAGCTGGAGCAAAAAAAGTTTATTTATAGCATAGAGGATAAATTTTATTTATATAATAAAACAAGGCTGAAATTAAACAGCATTCTCTATTTTAACAAATCAGCCACATTTTTAAGAGAGAATTCTGATTTCTTAAATCAGTCTCTTATAGATATTAACTCTGAAGCTATAAAGGATTTATCTGCTCTTGAAGGCTCTAGACTAATTGAATCTAATAATATTGATTTATTTAAATCTACTGAAATCTTTCAACGTTCTTTAATGGGATTTAAATTTTTAAAAGGTATCTTCCCTTATTTCCATCCACGACATGATGATATTATTAGCTATTGGATAGACAATGATTGCACTGTTGAATTAATACTTCCTGATGAGGTTTCAGAGGCTGTAAAGAATTTCATTATTGATTATGTTCCAAAAAGCCCTGGAATTAAGAATAGATTTGTCAAATTAAAACCTAACGACCATAACATTCAATTGGCTTTTACAGTGTCTGATAAGTGTTTTGTTTTGGCTTTATATACTAAATCTGGCCAGTTTAATCAAAATGCAGTGCTGGTTTCAACTAATCCTGAAGCTATCACCTTTGGATTAAAGCTTTTTGAGGAATATGAAGAATTATGCGGAGATTATGTTTCACTAGAGAATCTTATTTATCCTAATGGAAGGGAGGATGATTATTAGTGAAGAACTTTTTGAAGGAATTTGCGATTTGGACGATTTTAACCTATTGAAATTTGTTATCAGCTCTGAGCTACGATTGAAAATATTGTTTAGCCTATATGAATCCAGCAAATCAATTAAGGAGCTGGAGTCTGAGATTAATAGAAAATCCGGCAATATTTCCAGAGGTTTAAATGAATTAAAATCCTGTAAATTAATTACAAAGCTTCCAAATAAATTGTTTGCCATATCATCTACTGGATTTTTGGTTGCAAAGAATCTGGAAAATCTAATGGATAATATGGGATCTATTGAGTCTAATGGAGAATTTTGGGAAAATCATTCCATCAAATCAATTCCTAACAAATTTCTAAAGGAATTATCCATCTTTAATAACTCTACATTAGTTAAATCAACCATTACAGATTTTGCCAAGCCTATTAATCTATACTTGGAAAACATTAAAAAGTCTACATATATCTGCATGATATTGCCTGTATTTTCTAAAATCTTCAATGATGCCGTTAATGACGCTATAATCGAACATGATGGCTATTTGGATTTGGTGACTACAAAGAACATTTATGATTTGTCAATTAAATCAGACTCTGACAATAAGATTAAGTCCTTGGTGAGAGATAAGAAGATCAAGTTTTATATTGTGGATGACCTTCCAAATATCTTCTTTACAGTTTCAGATCAGTTTGCTTCATTATACCTTTTCTTTGATGATGTTGTATTTGACAATTCTGAAATGCTTTTATTGGAAGACGATTTAAATTTAAATGATGCCTATAGATTCTATAGGTTCTTTAAGAATGAAATTTTAAAATAATTTTTTTCATTCACTTTTTTATCTTAATTTTTTTATTTCATTCACTTTTTTTTAGCTATTTTTTTATCTTAATTTTTTTTTATTTCATTCACTTTTTTATTTTTTTATCTATTTATCTAAATTTTTTATTTCTCAGTTATTTTTTCTTTTTTTTATTTTCGAACTTTTTGTTTTTTAGTTTACTATCTTATTTTTTCTCATTTTTATCATTTAGTTCTTTATTTTTTATTTATTTAAATATATATCTTTATTTTTATTTTTTAAACAATTTTAATAATTTTCAATCCTCAATTTTTAAATAATTTTATCACCAACTTGAATTTTTATCACTAACTTGTTTTTTTATCAAGACTTTGTTTTTGATTTTCATTTTCATTATTTTTCTTGTTTAGTATAATTTTTCCCTATCATTTTCATTTTTTTGGGTTAAGTTTTGATTTTTATTTTTGGTTTTGAATTTTTTTGTTTTGTTTGATTTTTTTGTATCTTTTTTATTTTTTTGGGTTAAGTTTTGATTTTTATTTTTGGTTTTGAATTTTTTTGTTTTATTAAATTTTTTTAATTAAATATTGTTTTTTCGGATTGGATTGAAATTGACATCATGAAAATCAAAAATTATCATAAACTCTTATTTTTCTTAATAAGTCACTATTTTAGCATTAATTTGAATTTAATCTACAAATAAATAGTAAATTTTATATATAGTTTATTCTAAATCTTTATTTAGAAAGTATTTATATAAAATCTATTTTTTTCTAAAATAAATCAATTTAATATTGTATTTTTAGGAAATCACTGTTTTAAATAGGTTTTAAATCTTTATTTTTTAAAGATTTCACTGTTTTTTATAATTTAAAACATCTTTATTTTCTTGTTTTTAGAAAACAATGAATAGATTTTTTTTAAATATTTTTATATTTTTGAGGTGTTAAAATGGCAACTTTTAAAGGATTTGCAATGAAAAGACTCAATGAAATCGGTTGGGTAGAAAAAGAAGTACCTGAATGTGGACCTATGGACGCTATTATTAAACCAACTTGTGTATCTCCATGTACTTCCGATATTCACACAGTATGGGAAGGTGCAATCGGTGACAGAAGAGACATGATCTTAGGTCACGAAGCTGTTGGTGAAGTAGTTGAAGTAGGTAGCATGGTCAAAAAATTCAAACCTGGCGACCGTGTAATTGTTCCAGCTATCACCCCTGACTGGGACGATGAAGCAGCTCAAAGAGGATTCCCTTCACAAACAACCGAACCTCTCGGTGGTTGGAAGTTCTCCAACTTCAAAGACGGGGTATTCGGTGAAAGATTCCACGTAAACATGGCTGACGCAAACTTAACCTTCATCCCTGACGGATTATCCGACGAAGGTGCATGTATGTTAACCGACATGTGGTCCACTGGTATGATGGGATCCGAAAACGCTAACATTCCATTAGGTGGAACTGTACTTGTTATTGGTATTGGTGCAGTAGGTCTTTCTGCTATTGCTGGTGCTAAATGTTTAGGTGCAGGTAGATTATTCGCTGCAGGTACCCGTCCTATTTCTGTCGAAGTTGCTAAAAAATACGGTGCAACCGACATAATCAACTACAAAAACGGACCTATCGATGAACAAGTAAGAGAACTTACCGATGGTGCAGGTGTAGACTCTGTAGTTATTGCAGGTGGTAACTTAGAAAACACATGGGCTGAAGCAATTAAATCTGCAAAAGCAGGAGGAACTGTATCCAATGTAAACTACTTAAGTGGTGCTGACAATGTATTAATCCCACGTGTAGAATGGGGTTGCGGTATGTCAAACATCAACATTACAAACGGATTATGTCCTGGTGGAGCAGTAAGAATGGAAAGACTTGCTGATCTTGCATTATGCGGCAGACAAGACCCTGAATTATTAGTTACCCACAAATTCAAAGGTCTTGAAAAAATCGAAGATGCATTGCTCTTGATGAAAGACAAACCTAAAGACTTAATTAAACCTGTTGTAATGTTAGACATCGACTAAGTCTGTTGATTAAGTTGAACTTTAATTAAAGTAATGGATTCTATCCATTACTTTTTTTTTAAAACTTTTCAGATGTTTATAATATTAATTGCTAAGTTTTAGATTTTTAGCATGTTTGTAATTTAGCAAAGTTTTTGCATATGTGTTTATAAAAATGAAATTAAATTTTCAGGTGGAAAAAAATGAAAGTAGCGGTTATTGGTGGAACTGGTCCACAAGGTTTAGGAATTGCAAAAAGATTCGCTATTGAAGGTGTTGAAGTTATTGTAGGCTCTCGTAAGGAAGAAAAAGCTTTAACAATAGTGGAAGAAACAATTGAAGAACTTAAAGATTATGATTTAAATATTGTAGGTATGGCTAATGAAGATGCAGCAAAAGAAGGAGATATTTTAATTTTAACTGTACCATTAGCAGCACAAAAACCTACTCTTGAAGGAATTAAGGAATTTTGTACTGATAAAATTGTATTGGATGCAACCGTCCCTCTTGAAACAGCTATTGGTGGCAAACCATTCCGTTTCATTGACTTAATGGAAGGTTCAGCAGCAGAAAGAACTGCAAAAATATTGGATGGAACAGGTGCAAAGGTAATCTGTGCATTCTGTAACATTAGTAATTCTCATTTATCCAATATTCCAAATGAAATCGATTGTGACTGTTTAATTGCAGGAGATGATAAAGAAGCAAAAGAAATCGCTACCGAACTTATTAATAAACTTCCTGGAGTTAAAGCAATCGACA
Source organism: Methanobrevibacter ruminantium M1 (assembly GCF_000024185.1). Taxonomy (NCBI): domain Archaea; kingdom Methanobacteriati; phylum Methanobacteriota; class Methanobacteria; order Methanobacteriales; family Methanobacteriaceae; genus Methanobrevibacter; species Methanobrevibacter ruminantium. The sequence continues at coordinate 1,893,283 of NC_013790.1, read as the reverse complement.
CTGGAATTTTAGAAAAATCAAGAATTATTGAAAAGATCACTCCATTATTAATCGGATTAAACATTAAGTATAGATCCCATTATGGTGGTCTCAGAATTACTGGAATTCCTCAATTTGAAGATTAAACAGTATTTGCTGTCTGTTCATCTAAAGTTTTTTGAAAGATTAGATATTTTTTCTTTTAAAATTTAATGAGATTTTTTAAAGATTAGATATTTTGTTCTCGACCTAAGTTAAATATTTAGAAAATTATTTTCACCTCTTATTTATAATTTTCTAATATTTAACTTAAATAGGATATTCTCTAGTATATCCTCTTTTATTTTCTCCTTTATTCCGATATTTATTTATCTATAAAAAAATAAATATCTATTTATCCAATGCTACGGATAGTCTCTTAACTAAATTAAGCGGTGATTTTATGATATTTGTTTTAGCAAAAGCAATACCTAAAGATGAAGAAGCTTGTGAAAAAATTGTAGAATTTGCACAAGACTTGATTGAAAATTCAAGAAAAGAAGATGGAAACATCGACTATAACTTATATTCCAACACTTGTGATGGAACCTTGTTGTTTGTTGAACAATGGGAATCCAAAGAAATATTAGGAGCTCATTTACAAACTGAACATTTCCTCACCTTTGGAAAAAATATAGCAGATTTAGTTGCAGCTGAACTTGACATTGCTGTTTACGAAGCGGAAGCAACTGATCTTTAAGCTAAACTTTTTTTTAATTTATTTTTCTTTTTTTATTTTTTATTCTATTTTTAATTATCCTGTCTCTTTTTTGAATAAATCTGCTATTTTTCTGAATAAATCTGCATTTTATGAATTATGTGCATTTTTTGAATTAATGTGCTATTTTTCTGAATAAATCTGCTATTTATGAATTAATGTGCTATTTTTTGAATTAAATAGACTCTTAATTAAACTTATTTAATATATTGCGAACATATCTGCATAAACTATATTATAAATAAAAAATATAAATATAAACTAATGTTTGGTAAAGATAAAAAAGAGAACTCTAATGAAAAAGTGTTGTATGAAGGGCAACCAAATTTGATAGTTTATTCAAAGAGCATATTCATTGCAGTGATTTTACTTGGATTTCTATTTTTCCTCTATTCAACTGGAATTCAATATATTGGAAACATGCAAGTCTATATGATAGAATCAACCAAATTGCCATTGACTCGCTATTTTGCAATTGCAGTCTTTGTTATAATAATGGTTGTAATCCTATATATCATAATAAAATTCCTTTCTTGGACTTCAATAAAGTATACAATTACTGAAAGCAGAGTTATCGTTGAAAAGGGCATTATATTTAATAAGAAGAATTACATGCCTTTTAACACTATTCAGGATGTAAGTCGTTCTCAAAGCATTTTAGGAAAAGCATTCTCAGTAGGCACAATTACCTTATACAGTGCCTATGACGGCAAGGACATGTCATTAAAGGATGTCTCAAACCCTAAAAAGATTGAAGATTTAATTTTTGAGAATATGAGGACAACTCATCTAAGGTCACATAACTTATATGACGATTCCTATGGCAATCCATATAATAACAGTTATAATAACCATAACAACCATTGGGGATATGACAATTATGGTGATTCCTATCAAAATAGGGACTTTAAGCCAATAAGGCCTAACTCTGATGAAAAGGTTCATTATAATCGTATGGAAGATCTTGATGACCTTGAATTGGTTGATGTAAAGGAGAGAAAACGAAATCTTAGAGAAATAAGGCGAAAAGCTAAGAATTCCAGAGGAAATAATTATAATAATCAGCCGATTGATGGTCCGAGTAACAATTATAATAGAAATTCCAATTATGACCCTAACTATAACAGGAACTCTAATTATAAGCAGAATCCTAATTATAATAATCGCAACAACTATGATGATTTTGGCTATGATGATTATGAATCTGGCTATAATCAAAGATCCAAAAGAGCCCCTCAAGGCAATAGGGGCTATTCAAAAAGGAATGCAAATCAATACAGAGACGATTCAAGAGCAAATCATCAACATAGAGAAACAATTAGAGAATCCTATCAAAGAAATCCAAATAAGTATTTTGCACAAAATTATGAGAAATTCCATCAAGATAATCTAGAAGCTCAAAATAGGGGTGGAGAAAGTTTTAATGAAATGAACCCTCTTGATTCTAATGATTATTATGGTATGGATGACGATTTTATCTCCGATGAGGAATTTGATAGCACTATAAATAAGGCTATGGAAAATATTGGAGACAATATTAAATTTAAGCCCAACAATCACTCTAGAGTAGTCAATTCTCATGAAGATTTTGATTCCAGAGTAGTTAACTCTCATGAAGACTTTGATTCTAGAATGAATGATTCTTATGATGATTTTGCTTCTGGCTCTAGACATAATACTGATTATGCTAATTCTAATCAGAATAGGCATTATAATTCTAATTATCCTGATGATAGGCAATTTAGGTCTAATCAGTCTTATGAAGGTGATTATAGACAATCTAGATCTAATCAGCCTTATGAAGGTGATTATAGACAATCAAGACCTAATCGGTCCTATGATGATGGTTATGGTCATTCTGGATCTAATCCAAACTATAATAACTCTTATGATCAATCCAATTATGGCTATGATGATTATAGACAATCAAACAATCCTCCAAGATTAAATAAACAGTCTTCAAGTGATAATTATCATAAATCCAATAATAGAAACAGGTCATCTAATTATAGAAATAGAAGCTATAACAATCAGGAAAATTATAACTCCTATAATGATATGGAAGATAATTCTAATAATTATGAAGAGTCAGATAAAAAGGGCAAGAAAAAGAAAAAGAATAAAGATTCCAATGACTTGCTTGAAAAGCATTCAAGGAAATTTAGAAGGTCTTAATTTTATTAATTTTTATTCAATTTCTTTTAAATTTTCTATTTAGTCCTATAATTTTTTTATTTAGTTTTTAAGGCAATTTTTTATTTAATCTTAAAAACAATTTTTTATTTAGTTTTTAAGGCAATTATTCTTTAGTCTTATAAACAATTTTTTAGTTTAAAAGCAATTTTTTTATTTAATTTTTATATGAAGGTAAAGCATGAGTTTTGATTATGATGTAGCAATTGTTGGTGCAGGACCTATAGGCTCTAGTTTAGCTTATGAACTTGCTCAAAACGGTTTAAAAGTTTGCTTAATAGATAAAAAGAAACGTATAGGTTTGCCTTTGCAATGTGCAGGAATTGTAAATAAAAGAATTTCTTCATTATGTGATATTCCAAAAGAATTAATATTAAATGAAGCTAAAGGTGCTTTCATACATTCTAAAAATCATTCATTAACTGTTTCTAAAAAGGAATCTCAAGCCTATGTTTTAGATAGGGTTGCATTTGATCAGTACTTATTTAATCGAGCAAGGGAGCATCTGGACACTTATCTATCTTCAAAGGTAGTGGATATTGATACAGAGCTTGGGATTGTCCAATTCAAATTCGATTGTGAGATTAAAACAATCCGCTCCAAGATTATTGTAGGTGCAGACGGTCCATTATCACTTTCAGCTAAAAAGGTCAATTCTAAGTTAAATTATTTTAATGCAAGCCAATATCTTGTTAAGGTTGATAAGATTGATGAAATGTCCTTTGTAGATTTATATGCTTGGGGAGATCTCTTTCCGGGATTTATCTGGGCAATTCCAGTTTATAGTAATATTTATAGGATTGGATTGTTTAGCGAAGATGACTATAAAAGCCAATCCAAGATGCTGGATGACTATCTGGAAAATGAATTTAGATATGATGAATATGAAGTTTTAGAGAAATATAAGGGTAAAATACCTATTTATGATAAAAGTAATAAATTATTTAAGAATAGGCTTATTTTAATAGGGGATGCTGCTTCTCAAGTCAAACCAACCACAGGAGGCGGAATTCTAATTGGATTAGAGTCTGTTCAATTTGCAAAAGATGCTATTTTAAATGCTTTAAATACTTTAGACTTTGATAAAATTGATTTTGATTTAGTTGGTGGTTCTGATTCAAATGAGGATGATTCTGATTTAAATGATGCTAATTATAAAGAAGAATTAAATAATTTCTTAGATGAATTGTCTAAGATTTTAGAAAACTATCAGAATGATTTTGAAAATAGATTTTCAAAAGAGTTTGAAATTCAATTTAAAGTCCAAAAATCATTATCTACCTTATCTAATGATGATTTGGATTATGTATTAACTAAATTAAAAGAAAAAGATGCTGATAAATTAATATCTGAATATGGAGATATGGACAATCAATCCAAGTTAGTTAAGGAATTCTTAAAAAGAGGCTTGATTTTTTCATTGGCTCCTAAGATTCATAAAAAGGAATTGGCTAAGATTTGGTTGTTAAATAAAGATTAAGAGTTTTGGCTTTTGCTATATTTATAAAAAAATGATGAATGACTAATAAATAATAAAATGTAAATTATTCTTATTTAAATTAAAAGATTTGAATTGACTTAAAAATACTTTTGAGGTTTAAAAAATGGATTTATTATTAATCTTATCACAAGAACATGATAAACTGCCATTGGCTGAATTAAGAGCTGTCTTGGAAACAGAAGAAATAGAAACTGAACTTGAAATGGTATGCCCTGGCTTGGTTTTATTAAAAGAGCTTGAGGAAGATGTTTTTGATGATTATTATAGATTGCTTGTTAGAAGATTAGGATATACTCATGAAGTCCATCAATTGATTAAGACAGTAGACTGCTCTGATTTGGAATCTGAAGTTAAATCAATCGATTGGTCTGAGTTTATTGATGAGAACTTTGCTGTTAGGGTAAAAAGGTTCAATAGTGAAATAGACACTGTAGACACTGAGAGAAAAATAGGAGGATATATCTTAACAAGTACTGACAATATCTCTGTAAACCTATCAAATCCAAAATCTTTTATTAGGGTTGTAGCTTATAAGAACACTATCTATTTATGTTATGGCAAATATCAATTGAATAAAAAGTATTTTGAAGAGATGAAACCTCATAAGAGGCCATTTTTCCATCCAGGATGTATGAGTCCTAAATTAGCTAGATGCATGGTAAATCTCTCAAGAGTCAAGGAAGGAGATTTGGTCTTAGATCCATTCTGTGGAACTGGGGGAATCCTTATAGAAGCAGGTCTCATAGGAGCAAAGGTTGTTGGCTGTGACATTGACTGGAGAATGAAAAATGGAACTGCAACTAACCTTGAATATGCTGGAATAACCGATTATAAAACTCATGTGGTGGATATTCGTGAAATGGAAATGTATGAAGAGGCTGATGCAGTTGTAACCGACCCACCATATGGAATTTCTACAACCACTTGTGGAGAAGGTGCTTCTGGAATATTTAAAGAATTTTTAGAATCCATTGAACACAGCATGAAAGAGGATGCACTTTTAGTGATGGCTAGTCCTGATTCATTAGACATAGATTCCCTATTTAAGGATGTAGGCTTTGTTTTATTGGAAAGGTATGCGATTAAAATGCATAGAAGCCTGACTCGTATCATTTCTGTGATAGCTAAAATTGATTAAATTATATTGAATTTTAGTTGGGTTTACTATTTATAATTAATAGTAAACAAAAAATTAAATTATTTGTAATATATAGTAAACAAAAAACTAAACTATTTGAAATATATAGTAAACAAAGAACTATAATATATAGTAAACAAAAATCTAAAATTTTCAGAATAAATGATTAATGCTATTAAAGGGAGTTTGCTAATTTTTATTAGTAAATTTTCTTTAAAATTATTGCTTTTTTAAAATTATTTTTTTGACTCTGTTAATTTCTTTTTACTTATTTTTTAAGCACTGATTTTTATGCAAACCAATAAAAACATCGAATCAATCATAGGAGACCCTAAAAAGGCCATAAATAGATTGACCTATCCCACAATCCTTTCCATGCTTTTAATGTTTGCAAATAACTTAATAGACAGCATGTGGGTTAGCGGACTGGGAGCTGAACCTCTTGCAGCTCTAGGATTCATGTCTCCATTGTATCTGGTGATTATTGGCTTTGGAAGTGGAGTTGGAGCAGGCGCAAATTCACTTATATCCCGTTTGATTGGTGCTAAGCGTTATGATGAGTCTAACAATGCTGCAATCCATAGTATTATAATAGCTCTTATCGTTTCAATCATCATTTCCATTATTGGAATGTTCTTCTTAGATGACTTGCTTGTTCTTTTTGGAGCGGGGTCTGTTTTGGATTATGCAATGGACTATGGTATGATAATCTTTCTATCAAGCATCATAATACTATTTCCAGCCATTGTTTCAAGTCTTTTCAGGGCAGAAGGGGACATTAGAAGGGCCACAGTGCCTTTAGTGGTTAATGCAATCCTAAACATTATCTTTGATCCTATTTTCATTTATATTTTTAATTGGGGAGTCAAAGGGGCTGCTATCGCTACAGTATTGTCCACACTTGTCAATCTGCTTATGATGCTATATTGGTATCTGGTAAAGAGGGATACATTCATAAAATTGAGTTTGGAGTACTTTCATAGCAAAATGGAAATTTATAAGGAGATTCTTTTTGTAAGCATCCCTGCAAGCTTGGAAGAGCTTATCTATTCTATTGTAGCTATCTGCTTTAATTATCTAATCATGATTACTGCAGGAACCATGGAAGTTGCTGTTTTCACTGTGGTGTGGCGATTTGTGTCAATCGCTTTTCTTCCATGCATTTCCATTGGAATCTCTACAATAACAGTTGCAGGCATAGCTTACGGGGCTAGAAACTATGAGAATTTTAAGACAACAATCAATTATTCGACTTTCCTAAGCTTTACAATTACATTGATAATATGCATAATATTCTTTGTATTTGCCTATCCGATTTCTGAAACCTTTAATTTCATATCTGGGGATGCTGAAATGATTAGTAGAACTGCTGAGGTCCTTAGGATAATGGTTTTCTATAATATTGTAATTCCATTTGGAGGAACTGCAGTTTATGTCTATCAAGCTATTGGCTCTGGCTTTAAGTCATTGGCCATAACAATTTTAAGGGAATTGATCTTAAGTGTATTCCTTGCTTATCTATTTGGCATTGTATTAAAAATGGGCATATTTGGTGTCTATTTAGGTGCGATAGTAGGAATGGCTATAGGTTGCTTTATTGGTTTTACATGTATAAAAATCTATCAAGGTAAGTTTAAAAAAGAATGCGAGAGTCTTAATCAGCCCGTTTAATTTATAACTTGTTTTTACTTTTTTATTTATTAAAAAAAAGAGTAGATGAACTATTTCCTTGATATTTTTTTATTTATTAAAAAAAAGAGTAGATGAACTATTTCCTTGATATTTTTTTATTTATTAAAAAAAGAGTAAGAATATTAGAAATAATCTAATATTCATTTATATTAATTATTTAATTTATTTGAACTTATTTTTTAAAACAAATTAACTTTTATCTCTATCTTATTATCCAAGAGAGTACTTTCTTCAGCATTAAGTATTTTACCGTCAAGCACTTCAATTACCCTATCTGCTAACTTAGCCACAGTCATGTCATGAGTAACAATGATTAAAGTAATATTCTTCTCCTTATGCAACTTATGAATTTGTTCGAGTATCTTTGTGCTTGTTTTAGAATCAAGAGACCCTGTAGGTTCATCTGCTAAAATGATTGAAGGGTCATTTGCCAAAGACCTTGCAATAGCCACCCTTTGACGTTCTCCACCAGATAACTTATTTGGTTTCATATTGGCCTTGTCCTTTAAGTCAACCATATCCAATAGCTCAAGAGCCTTTTTTCTCATTTCTTTAGATGATTTTCCTTGAGAGTACATAGGAATCTCAATATTTTCAACAACACTGATGTTTGGAATGAGATTGTGAAGCTGGAAGATAAATCCTATCTTCTCTCCCCTGAACTTGTTTAGATTCTTGTTGACTGTCAAGTCATAGCCTGCCACATTTATGCTTCCGCTATCTGCTATGTCTAAAGCCCCTAGCATATTTAATAATGTGGATTTTCCAGACCCTGAAGGTCCGATTATTGATACAAACTCTCCTTCCTCTATTGTCAAGTCTATGCCATTTAAAGCCTTGATGTTACCATTTTCATAAGATTTCACAAGGTTTTTAATCTCTATTATATTTGCCATATCAATTCCCCCTATTCATACCTTAAAGCCTCTGTAGGAGGCAATTTAGTGGCTTTTTAATGCAGGATAGATTCCTCCTATTATTCCAACAAAGAGTGCAATTGCAAATGCCTTTACAAATATGTCAACTGAATATACAGGGTTTAGAAGCTGCATTATCTTAGACGCTGCAAGGAGTTCCACTCCAATGACTCCTACAATGGACCCGATTATGCCGGCAACAATTGTAATGACTATTGATTCACCTACAATCATTAATAGAATCTTTTCGTCAGACCATCCAACTGCCTTTAAGACACCAAGCTCCCTTGTCCTTTCAAATACACTTGTAAGCATAGTGTTTATGATTCCGACAGCTCCAATTATGATTGCCAAGAGGGATATGGCTAAGCTTGCTCCGTTCAACATGTCTATCATGTTCTTAGTCATTTCCAAGTCGGATAATGAGCTTATTGTTGTCAGATTGTCTCCATATTTGTCGGTGATTCTATCTCTGACCTTATCAACATCCTCTCCATCATTTACCTTGATATAGATGGAACTGATCTTGCCTTCATCCTTTGAGAGTTTTTGGGAGTTTTTAATGGCTGTAAATCCTCCTTGGTCCTGAAGGGTGTTACCTGACTCATAGATTCCCACAATCTTGAATTTCTTGTCATCAAGTGTGATTGTGTCTCCAACTCCCTTCTCTTCATTTTCAGATGCAATCTTTCCAATCACTATCTCGTTAGTGTCGTTTTTATACATCCGTCCTTCTGTAATTGTCAAGTCGGAAACCTGATAGTCTTCTGGATCCAATCCTACAACAGCAAAATATGGGGAATTTGTTGTCATAAGGACGGTCATATACATTCCTATAGCATCTTTTACACCCGTTACATTGGCTATCTTATCTATATAATCCTCATCAATGGTGCTTGTACCGAATGTAGCCATTTGTGATGATGTGCTCTCTATCTTTCCGCTTACTGTAAAATCACATCCTCCGGCATGCAGTGTGTCATCTGCACTTGCAATCATTCCGTCGGTAATTGCTCCCAATGCGATGATTGTGGCTATACCGATTCCAATCCCTATGATTGCAAGTATGGCTCGGCTTTTGCTCCTAAAAGGATTTTTTAATATTAATGTTAAAAATGACATGTTATCCCTTAAAAAATAGTTTAATCAATAGTTTAATCAATAATTATTTATATAAACTTGTTAATTGATTAAGTTAATAAAGTTATATAAATATTTGACTTTAGTATAATAATAATTTTTTATTTGATTTTGCATCTCTTTAAAAACTTGGATAAAATTAAGGGATCTTTAAGAAAAATAAATTAAAAAAGTATTTGTTTTCATCTGTTGGATTTTGAGAAAAATAAGTTTAAAAAGTGGATATCAGTTGGATTTTAAGAAAGAGAGTCAAAAAATTAGTTTTTCATAAAAACATTTAAAAAAAAGATTTAAATAATTTAAGAATAGTTTTCATAAATTATTGAGCAAAATAAGATTTTATTAGGGAGTTAAAACATTAAAAAAAAATAAAATTTTTGGTCAAGGTTTTTTGAGCCGAAGGCTCAAAAAAGCTTGGGCGAAGGTCTCAAAAAGCTTGAATTAGTGAAGCCCACAGCCAACACATTCATGTGCAGGGATGCCAATCTCTTGTTCCTCTTCAACAATTTCCTTTTTCAATTCCTGAACGCTAACGGAAATAAAGGAATACTCCGGCTTATTTATGATTGGTGAAATTCCTTTAAAGTAACAATGAATATTGCCTGTACATGCAATGTCTATAAGAATTGGTTCTGGGATTTTAAACCCTTTAAAGAAGTTTTCAATACCTTCCATATCTTCTTTAGGGACTCTAAGGTTAAAAGACATGAATCCTTCTTCCTTAGCTCTGATTTTAACATATTGTTGGTTTACTAATAATTCATTACCGTATTCCTGTTTAAAGATAACACAGTCTTCTCTATTTACCATCTATTTCCCTCCAAATGGTTTTTTCTAGTAATAATCTTTAGTTTAATCATAATTTCATTAGCTAATAAAATTTCATAGATAATAAAAATTTCAATTATTTTGAATTTATCAGCTAAAATCAGTAGTTTATTTAATGTTTCTCTGATTAAAAATATTCCATGAATTTCATTTTTAAATAATATTATTGTTTCATATAATATAAACTTTTTTATAAGTTTTTATTTTTTTCATTTTTAAGTCAAATCTTATGTTTAATTTTTTATTAACTAATTTAACTTTTTATTTTTATTCAAATTAAAACTTTTGTTATTTATATTCTTCATTGGACAATTTTGGACATTATTTTTATTTTTTTCTTTGATTGGCAATGCTTTTTACCATAATCTTTATATTAGTTTAATTACATATTTAATTAATGTTATAGTATTACAATATTTAATATTAATAAAATATCAATATTTCTTAATATTTTTAATTTTTTTTTTAATATTCTTAATATTCCTAATATATAACGGTTTGAAAAAATAAAAAAATTTGAAAAACGAAAATAATTAAAATATATCAAAATGTGATTGAAATGAGTGACGTAAACAAAGATATCGGTATGAGAATTAGAGAATTAAGAGAATTATCCGATATTACAACAGAAGATATGGCTAATGAACTTGATGTAGATGAAGAAACTTATATTTCCTATGAGGACGGTATTATTGACATTCCAGCTAGTTTCTTATACCAAATTGCACATATTTTTAAAGTTGATTTAGCTTTGATTCTTACTGGTGAAGAAACTCGCATGACTTATTTTGATGTAACAAGAGCAGATAAGGGTTTTGCTGTTGACAGAAGGAAAGAATATAAGTATGAAAACTTATGCAAGAAATTCGTTCATAAAAAAGCTGAAATGTTTATTGTAACTGTTGATCCTAAAGAAGATGCTATGCCTTCCTTAAATTCACATGCCGGACAGGAATTCAACTATATCCTTGAAGGAACTGTGAAGATTTTCATTAAGGACAATGAAATTATTTTAAACGAAGGAGATTCTATTTTCTTCGATGCAACTTGTGAACATGCTATGGTTGCTTTAAATGATGAAACCGCTAAATTTTTAGCTGTTATTATGTAATTGGTTTATTTATTAATCGGATATTGATGCAAATTTTAGTTATAATTAAAAAGATTAATAAACTCAAATTTATTTTAATAGATTATGAATTGTTTTAAGCTATGCTCAAGGGGAGTATGGCGTTTAATTTTTAAAAGAGTGATAAAATGACATCTTTAATAGGAAACTTTGTAAACAGAGTTGATTTTAAATCCTATAAGGATTTTTACGATAATTTTGAATTTAATGTACCAAAGGACTTCAACTTTGGTTTTGATGTAGTGGATGAGTATGCAAGAATAGATCCGGATAAAAAAGCATTAATCTGGTGTGACGATTATGAAAAAAGGGTTTTTACCTTTTTAGATATGAAGAAATTATCCAATCAGACTGCAAACTTCTTTAAGTCTCAAGGAATCAATAAGGGAGATGCAGTGCTTCTTACACTTAAAAACAGATATGAATTCTGGATCTGTATGGTTGCACTTCATAAGATAGGTGCTATAGCTATCCCAACTACTCATATGGTAAAGCTTCATGATATAGTCTACCGTGTTGAAAGCGCAAGCATAAAGATGGTGGTTACAGTTGAAGAGGACCAATTGCTTCCTGATTTTGAGCAGTGCGAAAAAGAATTGGACATAGAGCTTAAGAAAGTCTTAGTGAATAGCTTTAGGGATGGCTGGTTTAATTTTGATAATGAAATCGCTAAAATGAGCGAGGAGTTTGAAAGGCCAACTGGAGATGAGGCAACCCATGAGGATGAGACATTCCTTATCTATTTCTCAAGCGGAACCACTGGAAACCCTAAAATGGTTGCACATGCTCATACCTATGCAATCGGACACCTCATAACTGCAAAATACTGGCATAATGTCGTTGAAGACGGTGTCCACCATACCTCTGCCGATACAGGTTGGGGAAAGGCTGTTTGGGGTAACCTTTATGGACAATGGATTGCAGGCGCTGCAATATTTATCTATGACTATGTAAGGTTCAATGGTTTGGATTTAATGGAAAAGATCATTGAAAACAAGGTAAATACCTTCTGTGCACCTCCGACAATCTATAGGTTCCTCATTAAGGAGGACTTGTCCCAATTTGACTTTTCAGACATTCAATATGCAACTACCGCTGGAGAGCCATTGCCTCCAGAGGTATTTAAAAGATTTAAAGAGTTCACTGGCCTTGAAATCAAGGAAGGATTCGGTCAGACAGAGACCACTCTCTCCCTTGCAACCTTCATTTGGATGGAATCCAAAACAGGTTGTGTAGGCAAGCCTTCACCGGCATTCAAGATAGGCCTTTTAGATGAGGAAGGAAATCCTGTGGATATTGGTTCTGAAGGAGAAATATCATTTGATGTATCTGGAGGAAGACCTGTAGGTCTGTTTAAGGAGTATTATAGAAACCAAGAAAAGACCGATGAAGCTTGGTACAATGGATATTACCACTGTGGAGACACTGCATATGTGGATGAAGACGGATATTACACCTTTGTTGGTAGAAATGATGACATTATCAAGTCTTCAGGTTATCGTATCGGACCATATGAAGTGGAAAATGCAGTAATTTCCCGCCCTTCAGTCTTGGAATGCGCCATAACCGGTGTTGATGATGAATTAAGAGGCCAGATTGTTAAGGCAACAATCGTTCTTGCAAAAGGATACAAGCCAAGTGAAGAGCTTAAAAAAGAAATCCAAGATCATGTAAAGCATGAGACCGCTCCTTATAAATATCCAAGAATGGTAGAATTTGTCGAAGAGCTTCCTAAAACCATAAGCGGTAAAATTCAAAGAAAAATAATCAGAACTAGGAAATCAATTTATTAAGGCTAATTAATCATTAAAACCTTAAATGAATTATAAAAATTAGGAAATCAATTTTATTAAGGCTAATTAATCATTAAAACCTTAAATGAATTATAAAAATAAGGAAATCAATTTTATGGATAGTGTGTAAATGAAAGTAAATCAAATCAAACCATACCCTATCATTAGCAAAAACAACTGTAAGGCATGCTTAAGATGCATAACTGCATGTAAGGAAGGCTGCCTTAAGTTAAGTGAAGAGATTAATGATAGCGGATATCAATATGCAGAATATACAGGAGAAGGCTGTATCGGTTGCGGGGACTGTTATTACACCTGCCCGGAACCATTAGCCATTGAAGTTCATATTCCTAAAAGATTAAGAAAATCAGCAGGTGATGCCTAATGTCTAATCAAATAGTTAAAGGAAACACTGCTGTAATCATCGGTGCATTGTATGCTGGCTGTGATTGCTTCTTCGGTTATCCGATCACCCCTGCAAGCGAAATCCTCCACGAGGCTTCCAAATACTTTCCAATGCTTGGAAGAAAATTCGTCCAGGCTGAAAGTGAAGAGGCATCTGTCAATATGATATATGGCGGAGCTTCCACAGGTCACAGGGTAATGAGCGCTTCATCAGGTCCTGGAATAAGCCTTATGCAAGAAGGATTCACCTATTTAGCTGGTGCTGAGCTTCCTGCAGTTATCGTTGACGTTATGAGAGCAGGTCCTGGTCTTGGAAACATCGGCCCTGAACAAGGGGACTACAACCAGATAGTCAAAGGTGGAGGCCATGGAAACTACAAAAACATTGTCCTTGCACCAAACAGCGTACAGGAAATGTGTGACTTGACAATGAAGGCATTTGAGCTTTCAAACAAATACAGAAACCCTGTAGTTGTCCTTGCTGACGCTGTTCTTGGACAGATGGCAGAGCCATTGAAATTCCCAGAGGAAGCTGTTGAACCTGTAATTGACAATTCCTGGTCTGTAAGGGGAAGCAAGGAAACCATGAATAACCTTGTAACTTCAATCTTTTTAGACTTCAATCAACTAGAGGACTTTAATTTCCAAATTCAGGAAAAGTATGAAAAAATCAGAGAGAATGAAGTTGTCTATGAAGAGTATATGCTTGATGATGCAGAATATGTAATCGTTTCCTATGGTACAAGCAGCAGATTATCCAGAACTGCTGTTGACATTGCAAGAGAAAAGGGAATTAAGTTGGGATTACTTAGACCAATCACATTATTCCCATTCCCAGAAAAAAGAATCAAGGAATTAGCAGATGAAGGTGTCCAATTCATCTCTGTTGAAATGAGTAACGGTCAATTAAGAGAAGATATTAAGGCAGCTGCAAATTACGACGAGGTCCATTTGGTAAACAGAATGGGCGGAAACGTTATAGAGCTTAAGGACATTCTAAATGAAATATACCAAATGGTAGGAAGCGATGAACGCCATAAGGTTGACAGTGAAGACAAGGAATTTGACAAATCCTACCTCTCAGATAAGGACTATAAGGAAGAATTGGATAATGACAACTATCACAATCACAGGATGGTAGATTAGGGAGGCTTTAAGATGACTGATATTAAGGTAGATAAAAACGTAGAAAAGGCAAAATCTAGCCAAGTAGAAGAAAGAGTTATTAAAAAGCCAGAATCCTTATATGATTCCTTCCCAAGAAAGGGAAATGACATTTACAATACCCACTACTGCGCAGGATGCGGTCACGGTATTTTACACAAGCTAATTGCAGAAGTCATGGATGAGCTCAATATACAAGATAGATGCGTCATGATTTCTCCTGTAGGATGTTCAGTATTCGGATACTACTATTTCAACTGCGGAAATGTGCAGACTGCTCACGGTAGAGCTCCAGCAGTTGCTACAGGCATATCTAGAGCTGAAGACAATGCAATTGTAATGAGCTATCAGGGAGATGGAGACTTAGCATCCATCGGTCTTAATGAAACATTGCAGGCAGCTAACCGTGGAGAAAAGATTGCTGTTTTCTTTGTAAACAATACAGTTTACGGAATGACAGGGGGCCAAATGGCACCTACCACACTTGTGGGAGAGAGAACAGTGACTTGCCAAAACGGAAGGGACCCTCATTATGCAGGATATCCATTACATATGTGTGAGCTTGTAGACAATCTTAAGGCACCTGTATTTATTGAAAGGGTGTCTCTTGCAAACCCTAAGCTTATTAGAAAGGCAAAGATAGCTATTAAAAAAGCCCTTATGATTCAAAAGGAAGGAAAAGGATACTCATTTGTTGAAGTATTGTCTCCATGCCCAACCAATATAAGAAGGGATGTAAAAGGAGTTGAAGACTTCCTAATCAATGAGATGGGTAAAGAGTTTCCAGTAAAGAGATTCAGAGACCTATCTAAGGAAAGGGCTCCTGTTGAAAGGAATGTGAGTGACTTCTCTATTGAATCATTGGATAAGGCATTTGGCGTAGACAGAACAAAAGAAATCGCTGAAGTTGAAGATGACTTTGAAGACTGCAAGGTAAAGATAGTCGGTTTCGGAGGCCAAGGAGTCTTAAGCACAGGTCTTACCCTTGCTCAAGCTGCATGCAGTGAGGGAAAAGAAGTGTCTTGGTATCCAAGCTACGGTCCGGAGCAAAGGGGAGGAACTTCCAACTGTTCTGTAACAATCTCAGCAAAGACTATCGGATCTCCTGTTGTAGAGGAATGTGACGTTCTAATTGCAATGAACAAGCCATCCCTTGAAAAGTATTCAATCGATGTAAAAGAGGGCGGAACCATTCTTTATGATTCAAGAGCAGGAAACTACACAAATGACAATCTTGATGTTAAGGATAACGTAAAGATTATTTCCATTCCAGCAAGAGAGATAGCAACTGAAATAGGCAATGCCAAGGCTATGAACACTGCCATTTTAGGTGCTCTTATGGAGCTTGGAAAGGACAGCCCTATACTATCTCAAGATGCCTTTGCCGAAGGTATTAAGGAAACCTTTGCAGCTAAGCCAAAGCTTATTGATATAAATCTAAAGGTATTGGATGCAGGGGCTAAATGGTTGAGAGAAAACATTAATTAATTTCTCTCACTTTTCACTATTTTTAAAGATTTATTCAATTTTCTTTTTATTATTTTAATTTTAAAGAATTCTTTATTCTCTTTTTATAATTTTATTTTTTTTATTTTTTTAACCACTTTTTTTAACCACTTTTTTTAACCACTTTTTTTAACCACTTTTTTTAACCACTTTTTTTAACCACTTTTTTTAACCACTTTTTTTTAACGGATATTTTTTAAAAACCTTTATTATATAAAAAATTGAAAATATTATCTAGAGGCATTAATCAAAATTCACATTTTAATAATGTATAAGAGGAGATAATATCACTGAAAATAACAATTTTGATGCAGAGGATGCTAAAAACCAATGCATTAAATGGATTCAAGCTTTTTTTGAAGAAAACGGCAAGGGCTGCAATGCAATTATAGGAATATCCGGAGGAAAGGACAGTGCAGTGGTGGCAGCCTTATGCACAGAGGCACTTGGAAAGGACAGGGTTATCGGAGTCCTTATGCCTAATGGAGTGCAATCAGACATTGACTATGCAAAGCTTCTTGTAAGTCATTTAGACATAAAGCATTACATAATAAATATAAGGGATGCTGTAGATGGTGTATTAAGTCAAATGACCAAATCTGGCATTGAAATATCCGAACAGACAAGAATCAACCTTCCTCCAAGGATTAGAATGTCCACCTTATATGCCATAAGCCAGTCTAACAACGGAAGGGTGGCAAACAACTGCAATCTTTCAGAAGATTGGGTGGGATATGCCACAAGATATGGGGATGGTGCCGGTGACTTCAGCCCACTTTCAAACCTGACAGTAAGTGAAGTTAAGGAAATTGGAAGAAGCCTTAATTTACCGAGTGAGATAGTGGATAAGGTACCGATTGATGGACTCTCTGACCAATCTGATGAAGAGAAGCTTGGATTTACTTATGATGTGTTGGATAAGTATATACGAACTGGCGAAATTGAGGACAAAACTACAAAAGAAAGAATCGATTACCTCCATGATTTGAATAAGTTCAAGTTGGAGCTTATGCCAAGCTTTGAATATAAGTGATTCAAGATAAAAACTGTTTTTGATTAATTGAAAATAAGTCATTATGTATTCCCATTAAAGTGATTTTTATGGCAGACAAGTTTAGCAAAGAGAAGAGGAGTTATATCATGTCAAGGATTAGAGGCAAGGACACCAAGCCTGAGATCCTTGTTAGAAGCTACCTGTTCTCTAAAGGGCTTCGCTTTAGAAAGAATGACAAGCGATATCCTGGCAGTCCAGATGTTGTTCTGCCTAAATACAATACTGTTGTCTTTGTTCATGGCTGCTTCTGGCATCTCCATGAGGGATGCAAGCATGCTAAGATTCCAAAGTCAAATGTTGAGTACTGGGAAAAGAAGCTTTATGGAAACAGGGATCGTGATAAGCGCAATAAGAAGGAGCTTGAAGATATGGGGTGGAATGTGATTACAGTTTGGGAATGCAATCTGAAAAAGGATAAGCGTGAAAAGACTCTTTTTGAGCTCTACAATCAGATAATCTCTGAGGATGAGGACTGATCCATTTATTTAAGTACTTTTTTTATTTTTATTTTTTATTTTTATTATTATTTTTATTAATTTTTCTTTTTATTTTTCTTGGAGGACTATGGATATTACTATTTGTCTAATTTGCCCTAGTTTGTAATAATTTATAATGATTTATAACTATTTGTAATGATTCATAATGATTTGTAATAATTTATAATTGTTTATAATGATTTGTCATGATTTTTTTATAAAAATAAAAGATTGTTCGTAGTTTAATCGAGAAAATACGAACGATTAGGGGATTTAAATAGTATGTATTTATATACTAGTTCATTTATAATATTAGATAAGATATGATTTTTTTATAAAAAAAGTCATGTTAATAATTGGTTCTATCATATTATAGAACTTTAAAAATGGAGTCGCTAAATGTTTATGACTGTATTTTTTAGTTTTTTAGTATTTTTAGGAATGTTAATTGTCCTAAACGAGGGAGACATAATCCTCGATTATATATAAGCTATATATAATGATACTTTCATGTACAATTGTACATTTTCATTAGACAATAGATGTAACTGTTGTTTTAATTTGTTTTTTTAATTAAGTTTTTTAAAAACTTAATTCTTTAATTCTTTTTGTAATTTTGCTTTTTTTATTATTTTAACTATTTTTAAAGATTTTATTTTAACTTCGCTTTTTCGGACTTGTTTTTATTCTTCATTCTCCTTTTGAGATTCAACAATTATCCGTTCCAGATTATCAATCTTATTCTCAAGATTGTCTATCTTAGTTTCCATATTCCTAAATTTCTTTCTAGAGTTTCTATGAATGATATCTGCAGCTAATGTGGCTGTAGCGACTCCTGAAATAATATATCCTCCCCAAGCTAGGAATACGCTAGTCAAGACTCCTCCTTCGCTGTCTCCTAAAGCGGCATATCCATTGCTTGTAATTGCATTTGTAACCATTGCCACTGCATCTATAGGATTTTGTTTTTCTAAGACTATTGTTAAGAGAATTCCTGTATAGATAATGCTTAATAGGATTAGAATTGTTTTTCCAAGGTTATTTCTTTCTGTATAATCTATAAACTTGTTATAGAAAATCACAACCAGATAGAGCAGTATAGGGATGCGGATGAAATCCCAATATCTAATTAATGATCCTCCAAAGAGGATATAGGATATGGATACAATAGGCAAAAGGAATATGCTAATTATCTTGCCTCTTGTAGAGCCGTCATAATATATTGTCACTAGAAATACTGATAAGATAATGTCTATTAATGAATTGATAAAGATCAATTCCCCGCTTATTCCAAAATTGTTAAAAAAGAAGTTCATGATGCATATGTAAATAAGCAGTATTATGAGCAAAAAATAAAGCTGCATTAATGATTTAATCTCTTCAATAGGAAGAAAATCATTAGGATTTAAATGTATTCCGTAATGCTTTTCTATTATTTTTTTCACTTGATTTGCTAGGAGGCATAGGATGATAAATATTATCACTGAAATGATTATTTGACTTAAGTAGCTAGTTAATTCCATGGTTTCACTTAATATTGGCTTATTATTAATAGATATGTTATTTGTAACTTTTTATATATTTTCTTAAGTCACTTAAGATTCAAAGTCTTCATTAGTGATATTTAAATAGTTTTTATCTATAAGTATTAAATCATAATTTTTAGAAAGCAAATAGTTTTATAGTATAAAGTTAAATATTATATATGTTGATTTAAATTTTTTGGGCTGGTAGCTCAGATGGGAGATCGTCGCCTTGGCATGGCGGAGGCCCCGGGTTCAAATCCCGGTCAGTCCACTTAAAAAATTTAAATAAAAGCAATTTTGTGATTAATTCACATAATTGCTCAATTATGCCATTCTTTTTTTATTAGACTTTTTTTTATGAATTTTTATTTAACTAGATTTTTTGTGAATTTTTTACTTTTTTAGTCTTTTTCGTGTAATTTTTTTTTTTTTTTTTTTATTGCTATTTCTTTAATTCTTTTTTGAATCTTTTTTTGAATTAATTATTTTTAGGAATTTTTTTTTTTTTATTGCTATTTCTTTAATTCTTTTTTGAATCTTTTTTTGAATTAATTATTTTTAGTAATTTTATTTTTAATTCGTTTTTTCAAACTAACTATTATATACTTTAATCAATATAATTAAATATAATATGGATTTTTAAATGATTACAAATCTATTTTTATTATAACAATTCATATTGATTTTTACAATCAACGAATAAGAATTATAATTTTAATAAACTTATAAAACAAAAAGATGAGGAATTAAATGACTTATAAAGAAATTTCTAAAGAGTTTTTGGATAAGGCAAATGTTACCATTGGTGATGTTATCAAGGTGACAAAGGAAGATATTTCCTATGAAGGAATATTGCTTGACAGATCCGAAGACGCAAAGGACGCTTATATTGTAATTAAACTTGATAGCGGTTACAATGTTGGAGTAAACATTGAATCTGCAACTATTGAACTTATTGAAAAGGGAGACCAACCTAAAATAGGATTTGAAGGAGATACAATTGAAAAAGACCCAAACAAACAGAACATATCAATCATCTCCACTGGAGGTACAGTCTCTTCAATCATTGACTATAAGACAGGTGCGGTACACCCTAAATTCACAGCAGAGGACCTTCTTAGAGCAAACCCTGAGCTTTTAGACCTTGCAAACTATGATGTGAAGGCATTATACAACATATTATCTGAAAACATGAAGCCTGAATACTGGGTTAAGGCAGCAGAATCAATTGCTGACGATATAAGCAGTGGGGCTGACGGAATTGTAATTGCACATGGAACAGACACTATGCATTACACTTCAGCTGCATTGAGCTTTATGATCAAGACTCCTGTTCCTATAGTTGTTACAGGTGCTCAAAGAAGTTCAGACAGACCTTCAACAGATGCATTCCTCAACATCTACAACTCATGTGGCGCTGCATTATCAGACATTGCAGAGGTTACAGTGCTTATGCATAACTCATTGGATGACGGAGACTGCGCACTTCATAAGGGTACAAAGGTAAGGAAGATGCACACAAGCAGAAGAGACACCTTCAGAAGCATTGATAGTGAACCAATAGCTCTTTTAAGGGATGGAAAGGTAAAATCAGTCAATCTCCCATATGTCAAACGTGGGGAAAATGAATTGGAATTGAATACAGACATTGAAAGCAAGGTTGCACTTATCAAGTCTTTCCCTGGGATAAGCTCTGATATAATTGACTATCATATCGATAAGGGATACAAAGGATTGCTCATTGAAGGAACAGGACTTGGACATGTTCCAGATTATATGGTTGATTCATTGCAAAGGGCAAATGACGAAGGCATTCCTGTTGTAATGACCTCACAATGTCTATATGGTACAATCAATATGAACGTTTACAGTACAGGAAGACTATTGCAGGATGCTGGTGTTATTTCCGGTGTGGATATGACTCCAGAATGCGCTTATGTTAAATTGGCTTGGGCTCTTGGTCAAAGCGATAGTTTAGATGAAGTTAAAAAGATTATTCAAACCAATATTGCTGGAGAATTGAATGAAAGTTCTTCACTTAAGTATTTCTTGAACTAGGGGGAATAAGTATGGCTAAAAATAAATCTAAAAAAAGGAAATAAAAGTAAAGGAGATAATAAGTCATCTAAAAAATCTAAAGCTCCTAAAATAGAAAGAAATTGGGAAGAGCTTGGACTTATGATGGGTTTAGAGATTCACCAGCAATTGAATACAAAACACAAGCTTTTCTGTCCATGTTCTACCGAACTTACCGATGATGAATTTGATGACGGTATCATCAGAAACCTAAGGCCTACCCAAAGTGAATTAGGCCAAATCGACAGAGCTGCTCTTCAAGAGTCTCTAAGACACATGACATTTAAGTACGAATCATTTAACAATCACACCTGTCTTGTTGAGATGGATGATGAGCCTCCACATGCATTAAACAGGGAAGCTCTTGACATATGTATCACAATCGCTTCACTTTTAAATATGAAAATGGTGGATGAGTTCCATACGATGAGAAAGCAGGTTATTGACGGCAGTAACACTGGAGGATTCCAAAGAACAGGTCTTGCAGCAACTGACGGATACCTTGACACTCCATACGGCAGAGTGGCTATAGAGTCATTAGGCCTTGAAGAGGATGCAGCAAGAAGAATCGACTCAGATGATGAGTTTACCCAATTTAGGCTTGACAGATTGGGAATTCCACTTGCAGAAATCACTACAGACCCTTCCATGCACCATCCGGAACAGATTAAGGAAGTTGCATATATGATCGGACAGGTCTTAAGAAGCACAAATGTTAAAAGAGGCCTTGGAACTATCAGACAGGATGTTAACATCAGTATCACAAGAGGTGCAAGGGTTGAAATCAAGGGTGTTCAGGACTTGGACCTTATGCCTGAGATTGTTGAAAGAGAGGTTCAAAGGCAATTGGCACTTGCAGACATTAA
This sequence comes from Methanobrevibacter ruminantium M1, assembly GCF_000024185.1. Lineage (NCBI taxonomy): Archaea > Methanobacteriati > Methanobacteriota > Methanobacteria > Methanobacteriales > Methanobacteriaceae > Methanobrevibacter > Methanobrevibacter ruminantium. Next base: position 1,871,143 of record NC_013790.1, on the reverse strand, counting down.
GGATGAGCTTATTGCAAGGAATGCTAGCGTTGATGATACAATCTACGACCTTGATGAGGTCTTTAAGGACACCTCATCTAAGATATTGTCAAAGGCCAACTGCATAAAAGGTATAATTCTTAGAGGCTTTGACGGCCTCATTGGAAAAGAGGTCCAGCCTGGAAGGAGATTCGGAACAGAGCTCTCTAGCTATGCTAAAAAGATGGGTGTTTCAGGTCTTTTCCATACAGATGAATTGCCTGCTTATGGAATCAAGGCAGATGAAGTGGATGCTATGAAAGAGTTCCTTAAAATCGGCCCTCAAGATGCAATCATCATTGTAGCCCACGATGAGGATATCGCTATAAATGCCTTAAATGAGGTAATCAGAAGGGCAGAGATGGCATTTGACGGCGTTGTAGAGGAGACAAGAAAGGCATTGGATGATGGAAACACAGAATATATGAGGCCGCTTCCAACTGCAAACAGGATGTATCTTGAAACAGACATTCCATTGTTCCAGATTACTGATGATATGGTTGAGCCAATTAAAAACAACCTTCCAGAGCTTCCAGATGCTAAAAAAGAAAGAATAAAAGCAGAGTATAAGCTCAGTGAAGATTTAGCTAGCCAAATAGTCAGAAGACTTTTAGGAGACACTTTTGAGTCATTATTGGCTAGGGTTAAAGTGGATCCAACCACTGTTGCTTCAGTCCTTGTATCAGACCTTAGGGATTTAAAGAGGGAAAGATATAATGTTGATGTATTGACTGAAGACAAACTTGTAGAAGTGTTCTCCCTTTTAGAGGCAAATAAAATTTCTAAAGATGCTTTAAAGGACCTGCTTGTGGAAGTCTGTAAAAATCCAGATGAAAATGTTGAAAAGATAGCTGAAGATGCTAACCTTACCCTTTTAAGTGAGGAAGAGGTTAGAGCGATAATTCATGAGATAGCTCAAAATAATGAATCCATGATTAAAGAGCGTAATATGGGTGCTATGGGTCCTTTAATGGGCATGAGCATGAAACAGCTAAAAGGAAAAGCAGATGGTAGTTTGGTTAATAAGATAGTTAGAGAAGAGATTCAGAATATTTTAAATGGTTAAAAGAATAGTTATTATATATAATAACTCTTTTTAACTATTTTACTATTATTAGGTATTTTTACTATTATTAGGTATTTTTACTATTATTAGGTATTTTTACTATTATATTATGTATTTTTAACTATTGTAAAGTATTTCAACCGTTTTGGAATGATTTTTATGGAAAATTATGATATTATAATTGTTGGGGCAGGGCCTGCAGGCCTAACTGCTGGCATGTATGCCGGTAGGCAGAATTCAAAAACCCTAATAATCGATAGGGGATTTGCTGGAGGCTTAGGTCTTGAAGTGCCTTTGATGCAGAATTATCCAGGTTTTGATTTGATTTCTGGAATGGAGCTCATTCAAAAGATGAAGGCACAAACTGAGAATTATTGTGAAATAAAGGAAAATGAAACCATTCAATCTATAGAAAAAACTGAAGATGGTTTCCTGCTTAAAACCAGAACTTCTCCATTATTGATGTCTGAAGAAAGTGATGAAATAAGGGAGTTTAAAGCAAAGGCAATCATTTTAGCAACTGGTGCCTCTCACAGACACTTGAATGTTCCAGGGGAAGCTGAATTTTTAGGTCGTGGAGTGGCCTATTGCGCTACCTGTGATGGAATGTTTTTTATAGATAGGACTGTATTGATGGTTGGCGGAGGAAACAGTGCAGCTCAAGAGGCACTTTATCTAAAAAACCTTGGATGCAATGTAAAGCTCGTTCACAGACGTGATCAGTTGAGATGTGAGCATCATCTTCAAAAAGCTCTTGAAGAAAAGGAAATAGAGGTTATCTGGAATGCAACTGTAGAGGAAATCAAAGGAGATATGGTCGTAGAATCAGTAAGACTTAATAGAAATGGCCAAGAGGAAGATTATAAGACAGATGGCGTCTTTATTGCAATCGGTGATGATCCTTCCAATGAGATTGCTAAGGAATTAGGAATCGACCTTGATGAGGATGGCTATATCATAACCGATAAGAGGCAGGCAACAAGTGTGGAGCATGTTTATTCCGCAGGCGATATAACTGGTGGAGTGAAACAGTGGGTTGTAGCTTGTGGAGAAGGTGCTGTAGCTGCTATATCTGCTTATAATGATTTGAATTTGTAAAATAAGAAAAAATAAACACTTAAATAATATTTTTTTTAAAAGAAAAAAAGAATATTTGGTTATTTTAACCAAATATTTATTAATTTTTACTATTTTTTTAAATTGACATCTGATTAGTTTTAGCCAATTTGACTAATTTACTTTTTTTAAGAAAAATACAGACTAATCAACTAATTTTTAACCAAATAACTTATCCACAGCATTAATTAAAATATTTGCTCTATACTTTGATCTGGAGACTGGCTCTGAGGTCAAGGTCTCAAAGACAAATGTAGGAGTTCCAGCTTTCATGATAGGCAAAGTAAGATATGGCGGACTTGTCTGTGAGTCTGGAGACCAATATACAATCTTTGATTGCTTATCAAGAGTGTTTATTATTTTAATTGCTTTATTCGCCAAGTTTAAGGAGGGCTTATGCCTGTTTTGAGGAACATGTATGAAGTAGGATTTTTTATAATAGACTCCAGTTGTGGAATGAACGTCAACGACCAAATTATACTTTTGCTTGTTAACATGAGGCACAATATAGTTTTTGGCAAGTATTTGCCCTCTCATCCTGTCTGTATTGTAGTTTCCGGATTTCTTTGTCAAGGTAATCTTATAGACATTATATGAATAATGCATTGAAGTCTTCTGCTTCATGATATTGTAAACTTCATCGTGTATCTGATGTTCCAAAACATGAAGTCCAACCACATAAGCTATTTTAACCTTTGATGATGAGTTTCCAATTCCCTTAAGCAATTCCACCTTTCCATAGTATGTGGATCCAAGCAATTCGTTTTCAAAGACATGAATCTTTATTTTCTTGCTTGTTGGGAGGTATTTGCCTTTGCCGTCATAGCTAAGGTTTATGCTGTATGTTTTTGGATTTAAATTTATATTCAAGCTTGCAAGCCCGTTCTTGTCAGTTGTTCTTGTGTATGTTTTTTTCGGCAATCCAATTTTTATTTTCTGGTTTGCAAGTGCCTTATTGTCGCTGGTTTTTAAATAAACCATTAATTTATTGTTTTTATACACAATTGTTGACTTTACGCTTAATTTTGTTTGAACTGGCTTTATCACTTTTAAGTCAAATACCAAATTGGTCGGATAGTATTCATCGCATCCGTCATACTCTATAAAGAAAGTGTGAGTCTTTGGGCTTAAGTTAATCTTTAATTTGGCAGTTCCAGTTTTATCCGTAGTTCTTTGGTACTGTTTGTCATTTATGTTAAATTTGATTGTCTGATTGGCAAGAGGATTGTTGTCGATGTCTTTTAGAACAATGTTTAAATCGTTTCCTTTTATAACAGAATCTGGATTGAATAATCTAGTGTCTACTGGAATGATTGGATCTTCTTCATCCTCATCAACTGTATCAGTGTCTGTATTTTGTTCTATTACATTATCCTCATTTACTTCATCGGATGAGTCTGTATTCACATCATTTGCATTATTTGAATCTGCATCCTCATTATCAGAGATTATCTTTTCAGACATTATGTCTTGCTTAATTTTAAATCCATCATTCTCATCTATTGCATTATTGTCATCTAAGCCAATTTCGCTAGCTGAAATGGCATTAATGCTTATTATAGTTAAGATGGCCAATAGAAATAAAACTTTATATCTTCTTTTCATAAGAAACAGCCCTAAATTTATTTTAGTTAGTCGATATTATTAAATAAAATAATATAAAAACCTAGTCAAAGACTTTTCTTTATTGGTTTTTATTTATATATTTTATTTATCTATTTATTTAACTATTTAATTTATTTATTTATTTATTTTATTTCCTTATTTATCTCATTATGCATTGTTTTCAGTAATATATAAATAAATTACATAGGCTACAGCCAATATTACAAAGATAGGCAAGAGCCATGAAAATATTTTTATTAAAATCGCAACAACTGCAATAATGATTAAGTAAGTAATTAATTCATCGATTTCCATGCATTTATTTTTCTATGATTCATATATATAATTTTTTTGTTATCTTCTTCGGATTTTAAAATTTGCTCATTATTTTATCTTTTTTGCTTTTTAAAACATTTTTGAATTATATTTTGTTCATTTTTAAAAATGTCAAAAAATCATGATCATTAGATTTAAAATTTGTTCTATAATAACAAAACTATTTAAAAAATAATAAAAAATTTGTTTTGTATTAATAAAACTATTTAAAAAAATAATAAAGTTAATATATATAATCGAATATACTATAGTATATTATATATAAAAATTTAAATTTTTTAAATTATTATATATTGTATTTATAATTTTAATGAATTTAATTTTTTAATTAAAAGGTAATGATTTTTATTTAATAAGAAGTTTTGAGCGATTATATGAAAATTTTAGTTATTAATAATAAAGGGCAGTACAATCACAGGATTCAGAGAACTTTACAGAACTTAAAGATTCCATCTGAGCTTGTAAAAAATAAATTATCCATTTCAGAGATTGAAGAAAAGGAGCCTATAGGATTGATTCTAGGGGGAGGACCTTCAATCGATGGTGTAGGTAATGCAGCAGAGTATATAAAACATTTTGACATTCCTATTTTAGGAATATGTTTAGGCCATCAGTTAATAGCTAAAACTTTTGGTGGAGAAGTTGCCACTTCAGACACTGAAAGCTATGCTCAAGTAAAAATTAATATTAATGAAGAAAATCCACTTTTTAAAGGTCTCACATCACCTATGGATGTATGGAGTTCACATAAGGATGAAGTTCATTCTCTTCCGGAGGACTTTGATATCATTGCAGAGTCTTCTCTTTGCGATATTGAAGCAATGAAGCATAAAGAAAAAGAGATTTATGGAATTCAGTTCCATCCTGAGGTTCATCACACTCCAAAAGGTGAGTATATCTTTAAAAACTTTTATGAAATTTGTCAAAATTATAATGAGTAAATTTATTGTTTTAAGAGTTTTTTAAAATCCTGCCTTATTTTTTTCAAATGATTTTTTTTTTAGCAGGTTTTTTAAAATTTAAACTGATAAATTTATGTTTTATTATTTAGTAAATATTTTGGGTTGATATTATGTTTGATAATGCAGATGACTTCAAAAAGAAAGCACTCGACAACAAAGACGAATTAAAAAGAGAATACATCAACATTCCTATAGGAGAAGACGAACAAAGTTTCAGAATCTCTGGAATTGGTGAAAAAGCTATCAAAATTGAAAAATACGTAAAATATGATGACATGGTAGATGCTGTTGAATCTGGCAAGGAAGAAGGTTTAGAAGCAGTTATCATGAAGTTTGTAGAAGAATACTAAATATTTGGCTATTTGGTAGTTAAATATTGTTATTTGACTATTTTATAGTTTATAGTTAGTTATTTTACTATTTGGCAATATTGGCGAATTATTTAACTATTTAATAGTTTATAGCGAATTTATTCATATTAAAGGTATTCATATGTTAGAACCAAAAGAATTTATTTCTGATGCGATTGCAAAGATCAAAGAGGAAATTGGTGATGAAAAAACCATTATCGCTTTATCTGGCGGTGTAGACAGTTCAGTTTGTTCTGTGCTTACACAAGAGGCTATTGGCGATAACTTAACTGCTGTCTTTGTAAATCATGGATTGCTTAGAGAAGGTGAAGCAGAACAGGTTTGCAGTGTTTTCGAAGAAAGGTTAAACTTCAAATATATAGATGCTTCCGATGAGTTCTTAAGCGAACTTGCAGGTGTAGAAGATCCTGAAGAGAAAAGGAAAATCATCGGCAGAGTCTTTATTGAAGTATTCGAAAGAGAAGCACAAGCTGTTGACGCTAAATACTTAGTTCAAGGTACCATTGCTCCTGACTGGATTGAAACTGAAGGGGAAATCAAGACCCACCACAACATGGCATTGCCAAGCGGAATGGTCTTAAAGGTAGTTGAACCTGTCAGAGACTTATATAAAGATGAAGTAAGGCTTGTAGGTACTGAATTAGGTCTTCCAGACAGCATTGTACAAAGACAACCATTCCCAGGTCCTGGTCTTGGTGTAAGGGTTGTAGGAGACCTTACCAGAGAAAACCTGGCTGTCTGCAGAGCAGCTGATGCAATCGTCAGGGAAGAGGTTGAAAAGGCAGGCTTGGATAAGGAATTATGGCAATACTTTGCTGTGCTTACCGACACTAAGGTTACCGGTGTAAAAGGAGACGAAAGAGACTTTGGCTATCTTGTTATCATTAGGTTGATCAGTTCCATTGATGCAATGACTGCAACCGTTCCTGAAATGCCTTGGGAAGTTATTAGAACCATCTCAAAAAGAATCACTTCTGAAGTTTCTGAAGTCACTCATGTTGCCTTATCCATTAGTGATAAACCACCAAGCACTATTGAATTCTGTTAATTTAAGTTAATTTTGCTTATTGATTTTAATAAATAATTTTCTTTATTTATTTATCCTAATAAGTTAAAATTTAACTTTTTTTTTTATATTTATTATTATTTTTTTATACATAACCATAAATCAAATATTTTTTTCTTTAAAAAACTTATTTGAACTTAATCAAACTTCAATTAATTCACCATAACAATTATTGTCCTTTTTTTAATCAATAAACATCAGGTTTTATTATGAGAACATCAAAAGCTACTAAAAATGCATATCTGGCTAAATTAACTGAAAAGATACAGATGCAGTCAGTTAATGTAGGTCGCGACCTTGACGGAAGCACTCCTCCCTCAGTGTTCATAGGGCGCTGGAGCTATCCTAAGGTATATGCCGGACCTATGATGGTAGCCCAAACTGGAGATACAGCTATTATGGACTCTCCAGAGAGTTGGATTGGTCAGAATAAAACCCAAGAGGATATTATTGGCTATAGGATGAATTTAGTTAGAGGAAAACAGCTAATCAGCATTAAGGATTTGGAAAATCCTTTTGTTGAAAAGCTTCAGGACATTTCCCTTGCTGCAAAGTCAATTGACAGCGAAGCAACCTTTGGGTCCCGGCCAAGCGGTGCAATGTTCAATGAGGAAAGCATGCCTCATGGCCCTAGCGCTGTTATCGAGAAGTTTGATATAGATGCAGTTAAATGGGACAGGCAACTGGAAAAAAGCTTTTATGACACTGACCTTAAGGCAAGGGATGCGGTGATGAATCTCCACAATAAGGATGTTCCATTCTCTGCCATGCAAAAGGCATTCTCTGTAGGGGCATTTGGTATAAAGAAAAACAGGAGACTTGTACCTACCCGATGGTCAATCACAGCCTGTGACAGCACCATTGCAGATAGCCTTTTAAAGGAAGTGAGGCATTATAATATAATGGACTCATATAGGGTCTATGAGTTTTCAAGCCTTAAGAATTATTATGCAATCATCTTAACCCCAACTGAGTGGCAGTATGAATGGTTTGAGGCATTCATTAAGATTCTTGGAAAGGAAGAGATGATCTTTTCAGATTATGAGACAAACACTGATAAGAGAGAGTATAGCTGTGTTGGAGGATGCTATTACACAGCTAAGATGGCTGTGCTGGATAAGCTGGCCAAGCTTAAGCTTCAGTCAGGTGTTATCATTCTTAGGGAAGCATATTCAGGTTATGTCCCTCTTGGAGTGTTCAATGTGAGGGAAAACATTAAATATGCAATGAATGGCGATTATAAGGAGTTTGAATCCTTGAAGGACTCTTTAGCTTATTGCTCAACAAAGCTTAAGATACCTATAAGCAAGTATGTAAAGCAGAGCAATCTCTTAAATGAGCTTTTGCATTCACAGCAGACTACATTGGATGCATTCTTTAAGAAATCTCCAGATTTGCAATAGTTAATTTTTATTTAATTTTATTTTATTTAATTTTATTTTATTTAATTTTATTTTATTTAGTTTTATTTTATTTTATTTAATTAATTACCATCCTAATGAAAATAAAGATATTTTATAATGGGTTAGAACATGAATCTTAAATTTAAAAAACCATCAAGAGAAAGTCAAATGGCCATGTCTAAAGTGGCTATTGGTGAAGATAATATTGATTATCACAATATGGCCGAGGAAAAGCTATCCAATGCCACTAATCATCAATATGCTAAATTGGTAAATAGTGGAAATGCAGCTATTTTAACAGCCATGAATTCTATTGATGGAGCAATTTTAATACCCGATCAAGGAGCCTGGAATGGCTTTAAGCAGATTGCTAATTTTTTAAATAAGGATTTGATAACAGTCACTACAAATCAATGCATTATTGATTTGGATTATCTGCAAGAATCCATTAATCAAAATGACGACAATATTGATTTGGATGATGAAAACAATAAGTCTGCCCTATTTTTAACAAGCTTTGCAGCTTATACTGCAGAGCAGGACATAAAGGAAATTGCAAAGTTCCTTCACAAATACAATATTCTCCTTGCAGAAGATGCCTCAGGAGCCATTTGTGATATGAAAGGAGATTTGGCCAATGGAAAATACTCAGACATTATCATTGGATCAACAGGCTCTCCAAAAATAATCAATGTCGAAGATGGTGGATTTATTACAACAAATGATAATTCTCTCCTAGAAAAGTCAAGACTTATTTTAAAAACTTCAAAATGCTCAAATATCACAGCCTGTGGAATATCTCATGAAATAGAATATGCAAAGGACAATTTGAATAAAACAATTGATTTCACCTTAAATCTTAAGGAAAAATTAAATGATAGCACTGATTTTGAAGTATTTCACTCAAATAAAAGAGGAATCAATCTTATTCTAAAGACAAACGACCCTAAATCATTATCATATAAGCTAAGACAGGAGTTTGCTCTAGACAGCCATGGAATGATTACTAAATGTCCTAATTACAATAGATTGAAGGAAAAGGCTGTAGCTATTGAGATAAAAAATCTTGATATTTCCTGCTTAAATGAGCATAATTCTAATCAAATATTCAACACTATTAAAAAATACGAAGATTTTGCTTAATTTTTTCTTAGGGTTCAATTTTTTATTCAGATTAATTTTATTTTCATTATTCTTCTTTTATTTTATATTTTATTTGATTTACTTGTGTTATTTTAGTTTTTATTTAATTTAGATTTTTATTTTTTCTTTTTATTTATTTAAATTTCTTATTTTTTCATTATTTTTTATTTTAAACTTATTTTTACAAGAATGATATGAAAAGTATTATATATTGTTAAAATATAAATTTAAACTATAAGTTATTATTTAAAACTTAATTAAATATATATGTTTAAAAAATTTATAGGAGGTGCAATATCAAGGAAAAACTAAAAAAATTATCATTTTTTGCTTTTTTATTAGTTATTTTAATTATAATTCCTTCTGTAAGTGCAGTTGCTTCAGATAATATTATAGATAATTCTATTTATATCGATGATAATATAGATGTTTCTGACTTTAAAATTAATGATAAGTCTATCGATTTAAAGGAAAATTCATTTAATTCAAAGGATAATTCAAATGATTTAAAGATTAATCAAAATGAGTTAAATGATAGTTCTATCAATTTGGAAGAGAATCCAATTGATTTTAAGGATAATTCAATCAATTCTAAAGCCTTAAAGGATAGCGATTACGAGCATGCCTCTGATGAGTTGTCTCAAGACTTATACAATAGAATCATAAATGCAAAGGAAAATGAAATAATATTAATCGAGCCTGGAACCTATAAGATACACAAGGTCCATCTTACAAAAAACATAACTCTGCAAGGAACTGGCGACCCAAGAGAAGTGATTATAGACGGTGAGCAATTAGGAAGTGTCTTTTTCATAAATGATATAAATGTCACAGCTCAATTTTACAATTTAACTATAATAAATGGGTTATCAGATAATTTTGGCGGTGGAATTTGTATTGAAACCGGAAATACATATGTTGATAATTGTATCTTCATAAATAACACTGCTTTGAATATAACCAATGGTGGAGCTATCTCCAATTATGGAAATGAAACCAATAGGAGTTATTTATTTATAAACAACTCATTATTTATTGGAAACCATGCAGATCATGATGGAGGTGCCGTTACAACATGCTATGCAATTTCCGATATCTATAATTCTGTATTCATTAATAATTCAGCTGTAAGGGATGGCGGAGCAATCCGTGTAAGCGTTTATGGCTATGGGAATGTCCAGGACTGCATATTCATTGGAAATCATGCAGATGAATGGGCAGGTGCCTATTATAGCTGGGCTGGAAATTCAAGCATTGACAGATGCATATTTCTAAACAACACTGCAGGAACAAATGGCGGTGCTGTAATGGTTTCCGGAAGCCTTAATCTTACCAATTCCTTAATCGTAAATAACACCGGAGGCGAAACAGGAGGTTCCTTCTATATTCAGCAGCCTATGTTTGATGCAAAGACGGTCATAAATGTAAATAACAACATTATTACAAATAATTCATCTCCTTTAGGAAAGGAAATCTTTGTAAAATGGAACGCTACCCAATTATTATTCCCTAATTTCAACAATAACGATTGGGGAGACGAGGACCCTACAGGCCCTGATGTGGTTGACCCTAATAATGTTTCAGATAGGATAATCCCTGAGCGAACTAAAAGAATTACAGTTCTTTATGACAAGTTAAACTGGGGTTTATTAGATAGATATACTGATGTTTTAGATGATTATTATGGAAAATCTAGTTCATCCGACTCTAAAGCAAATTCAGATACAAAAACTAATAGCAGCGGTTTAAAATTTGATACTGAGAACAAGACAAATGACGATTCTAAAGAAGAGCAAGGTAGTATATTGAATAATTCAAATGGATTTGCCTTGTTAAATCATAATAACTCCTCTTCTTCCAATTCAACAGCTGGTGGAGGTTTAGAGAAAAAAGACAATTCAACATTTGTCTCTCCAAAGGATTATCAAAAGATGGTGGAGCTATTTGAAGACAATCCTAGTGCGTCCAAATCAACTGACATTAGATATTTTGCAGTTCTAGCATTTATATTGCTTGTATTTTTAGTGGGTCTTGCTAGAAAGAGGAAATAATTCAAAATCTATTTTTATCTTGCTAGAAGGGGTAATAATTCAGAATCTATTTTTATCTTGCTAGAAGGGGTAATAATTCAGAATCTATTTTTATCTTGCTAGAAGGAGGTAATTAGATTTGATTAATTATTTTTCTAAATTGTTTTAATTGGATTATTATTTAAATAATTTTAAAAAAGTTTTTTTTCATATTAAGTGCTTTGCACTTAACTTTTATTTTTTTATTTTTTATTTATTTTCACTTTTTTCTTTTTATTTGTTCAGTTTTTTTTACTAATTTTTATGCCTTATTTTATTTAATTGTTAAGATTTTTTACAATTTAACTCCTTTTTGTTAATTTATATTTAAAAATATAATAAGATTATAGAAATTTATTTAAGTATATTATAATAAAATATTATTATATATAGGAAAATTAGAATAATATATTATTTTGTTTAGCTTTTTTAAAAATTATTCTTAAGGATATCGTTCTATTCAAAATATTCAATATTTTGGAGGTTTTAATATTTTAAGGAAAAAATATTCAATTTTATTATTAATATTTTTGTTCGCTATAGTAAGCCTATCTGCAGTCAGCGCAAGCGATGATTTTTCAAGTTCCCTTGCTGATGACTCTGACTCTGATATTCTTGCTATTGACGATATTGCACAAAAGGACAGTTCTCATAAACTGATGGATGAAGAGGACATTAGTGTTGAATTTGAAATTGATGATGGGGATGATGATACTAGCTATGATTCCTACTATGACGATTCTCCAGGTGATGACTGGTCAAACTATGAGGATTACGACCCTGAATTAATTAGTGAAGATGCTATATTAACTAAAATAGAAGTCTTGAATGTCCCTAGCCATTATGGTGATGACAACATTTCATTTAGATTAATCGATTTGAATACAGGCCTTCCAATACCTGATGTTAATTTAGGCCTTCAGGATTCCTATGATTATGATGTCTATTCATTCTTCACAGATGAGGATGGTGTTGTAGTATATCCTATCCCTGTTAAAGTTGGAGATTTCTCTATTGTCATAGGATTTTATGAGGATATGATGGTTGTTAATGAATTGGATGACATGGTATGTAACTTTACAAAATTAAATGTCTCAATTCCAACTGTTCCAGCTTCAATAAAGATTACAAAAACAGGCACTTATTATAATGATACAGTATTAAAGGTTTCTTTGGTCAGTTCTGTTAAGGAAGTCTTATCAAATCAAAAAATCAATCTCACATTTTCAAATGGTAAGAAAGCCACAGTGAAGACTAATTCCAAAGGAATTGCAAACTATGCCCTTAAATTTGCACCTGGAAACTATTCAGTTACAGCAGCTTTGGTTTCCGATGGCATTGTTGAAGCCAATAAGTCCAGCTTGAAAAACATCAAGATCATTAAGGCTCCAGGCACATTAAGCCCTACTGCATTGTCAACCACTTATGCTTCTGGAAAGTATTTCCAAATCAAATTGACAAATTCCAAGACAAAAAAAGCCATTGGTGGAGTTAAGCTTAACTTGAAGGTATATACTGGTAAAAAGTATAAGACAGTTACAGTAACAACCGGATCAAATGGAATTGCCAAATTTTCCGCTTCCACCTTATCTGTAGGAACTCATAAGGTAATTGTAACCGTAAAGGATACAAAATATGTCTCTGCAAGTTCAAAAACAAGTTCCATTAAGATTTCTAAAGCAAGCAGGGCGATTTCTGCTCCGAAAGTCACAGCCAAATATAAGAGCAGCTCAACTTTCAAGGTAACCGTAAAGAATAAGGCATCTAAAAAAATTCTTAGCGGAGTTCAAGTTAGCTTAAAGGTTTATACTGGCAAGAAGTTTAAGACATACAATGTAAAGACAAACAGCAAAGGAGTTGCTAGCTTTAATACCAAATCCCTGACTAAGGCAAACCATAAGGTTATTGTGAATATTAAGGCAAGTGCAAATTATAATGCAGCTAGCGCTACTAGCTATATTAATATAAAATAAGTTTAAATTATTTTTAATTAAAAAAAATATGGTCAATTGCCATATTTTTCTCTTTTTCTTTTTTGAGTAGTTTTTTTTATAATATTTCTTTTTTTAATAATTTTTTATAATATTTCTTTTTTTTTAATAGTTCTTATAAAATTTAACTAAAATCCTATTTTTGACTATCTGTGGTGCAAATTACTATTAATAATGGTGTAAATCAGTGTGATGGTTCTTTTATTGGGCAATGATTAATTTGCTTGTTTTATCAATTAATATGTCGCTAAGATGTATGGTCTTTAATTCTTTTTCAGGAATATCATATATCTTCATTAATTTTGATTCGTCGGCTTCTAAAACGCTATCATCTCTTATAAATATATTAGATAATTCATCGATAAAGTAATCTGGACAATCTATCATTACAACGGCTATGTTCATTTCCCCTTCCTTCAGTCCAAGTATCTTAAAGGCCTTGGATATTTGCCTTTGGGCAGATGTTCTAAGTAAGATCTCTATTCCTAAATCATTAGCTAGATTGTCTCCCCTTTCAAATGCATTCATTGCATGGATTGTTCCATGTTCAAGGTGTTTAGGCCCAGCTATTGCATCTGCATTCATAAGTTGGATGGTTCCAACATCACAACAGCTATTTCTGATATTGTCTATCTCTTCCAATGTTTTTGGAATGCTTTCTATAGTTCCTTTAAAGCCTAATATTTCTACATTGTCTAAATTAGCTAATTCTTTATTGTATTTCATAGAATCTCTCTTAAATGTTTGAAAATTATAAAAATAGAGTATGATAATAATTATTTCTGCGGCTTTTTTTTATTTAATCATGTTTTTAAGCTATTGGGGTTATTTAATTATTTATTCTCCAATAACCTATTAACACCATCTATATAAGCCTCTACACTTGCATTAATAATATCTGGCTCTGTTGCTCTTGCTGATATGATCTTATCTCCGCTGCTGAGCTTGATGATTACTTCAATGAGTGCATCTGTACCTCCTGTAACTGCATCTACATGGTACTCTTCAAGCTGAATGTCTGCAAAGCTTTTAATTCCCTTATTCACAGCATTTATTGCAGCATCTACAGGACCTATACCTACATCAGCCTCTATTACCTCTTCATTTTCAATGTTCAACTTTATTGAGGCTGTTGGTCTGATCTTGTTACCTGATACGATGGTCAGCTCATCAAGATTGATTTTCTTTTCCTGCTCTATGTTTAGGACATGCTCTGCTATCGCTTCCAAATCTGTGTCTGTTACGGTCTTTCCCTTGTCTCCAAGGTCCTTTACCTTATAGAAAATATCATTTAATTGCTTCTTGTTTACTTCAAGGCCAAGCTCTTCCAGTCGGTTGTTTAAGCCTTTTGTTCCCACATGCTTTCCAATTACAAATTTTCTTCTGTGTCCTACAAGCTCTGGCATGATAGGTTCATATGTTGCGCTGTTTTTAATGACTCCGTCTGCATGGATTCCAGATTCATGTGCAAACGCATTTTCACCTACAATCGGTTTATTTGGAGCAAGATATGCATTGCTTAATCTTGAAACCAATTTGGAAGTGCTGTAAATCTGATCTATCTTAATGTCTGTTTCGTATTTTCTTTCATTGCTTTCGTCTTTATATAATGTGTATAGTGAGACTACAACCTCTTCAAGGGCGGCGTTTCCAGCCCTCTCCCCAAGTCCGTTTATGGTTGCATGGAATCTGCTGGCTCCCCCATCGATAGCGGATAAGGTGTTTGCAACTGCAAGGCCAAAGTCATTATGGCAATGTGCGCTTACTGGAACTCCCAAGTCTGTAAATTGCTTATAGAAGTTAAAGGACTTAAGTGGTGTTAGGATTCCTAAAGTGTCGCATGGGCAGATTCTGTCTGCTCCGGCATCGATTGTTGCCTTAAATATTTTTCTTAGGTATTGGATGTCTGTTCTTGTTGAGTCTTCAGCTGCAAGCTCCACTTTGACTCCATGGTCTTTAGCGTATTCTGTTACCTTCACTGCATCTTCAAGCATTTCATCTTGGGTCTTTTTTAGTTTGTATTGAAGGTGCAAGTCAGAAGTTGGAACAACAATGTTGACTGCATCCACATCACATTCTAAGCAATAATCTACATCCTTTATTAGGGTTCTTGAAAAACTTACGATTTCAGCATTCAGTCCTTGGGAGGTGATTGCCTTTATTGCTTCCCTTTCCCCTTCGGAGGTTATTGCAGATCCTGCTTCTATTGAATTGACTCCTATCTCATCTAGTTTTGTGGCTATTCTTAACTTTTTAATAGTGTTTAGAGATATTCCAGGGGTTTGCTCTCCGTCTCTAAGTGTTGTATCCAGTACTTCTATTTTCATTATTCCACCATGATTTGCTTGAAAATAGCAAAATTTTTTTTAAAAAGTATTATTCATTTAGTATTCCATTCTATTCTTTTTGTAGGTATTTTTAGCTTTTATTTATTCCATCTGGCTTATAAACCATTTTACAGTTTCCCTCAATTGTTCTTCAAACTTGTCCTCATCTGGCTTGAAACTAATCTTATCCAAATTGCTAATGTCTGCAAGGGAATGCTTAATGTCTCCTGGACGTTCATCAAGGTATTTTACATCAATGTCTGATTCTAGAACGTCGCTGATTATTTCAAATAGCCTGTTGATTGTCATTGACTTGCCGAGGGCAACATTGATGACTCCATTGTAGTCTGATTCTGCTGAGAGGATATTTGCTTTAGCTATTTCCTTAACATAAATAAAGTCTCTGCTTTGCTCGCCGTCACCATAAATAACTGGACTTTCTCCGTTAAGGATTGCAGATATGAATTTAGGAATTACAGCAGCATAAGGTGAGTTTTCATCTTGTCTAGGACCGAAGACATTGAAATACCTTAATGCTACATAATCCAATCCGTAGGATTCATGGAATGACTTTAAATATAGTTCGCAGCTTGCCTTTTGGGCTGCATAAGGGGAGCAAGGAAGGAAGTTTTCGCTCTCTTTAAGAGGCATGTTTGGATTTTCCCCATAGACTGCAGAGGAAGATGAGAAGATCACTTTTTTGATATTGTTGTTTTTGCAGGCTATAAATAGCTTTAAGCTAGCGTCAATATTGTTTTGATTGTATCTTAAAGGCTCTGCTACGCTTCCTGGAACGCTTGCAAGTGCTGCAAGGTGGAAGACATAGTCCTTATCCTTTAATATCTTTTCTAAGTCTGCGTCCATCAAGTCCTCTTTGATGATTGTCAAGTTCTCGTGATTCGGATTGTTTAGGTTTTCCATCTTACCGCTTGATAGATTGTCGATTATTGTGACTTTATTGTCATCTATAAGAGCATCTACAATGTGGGATCCTATAAATCCAAGCCCTCCTGTTACTACAACGTTTTTATCCTTCATTATATCGGTCCTTTTTTAGTTAATTGAATATAAAGAGTTGTTTTGATTTCTTCTAAATCTTAAGATAATTATGAAATTTTATAAAAAATTATAAATTAATTTAAACCATCTTTAAAACATAATTATAAATTAATTTAAACCATTTTTAAAACATAATTATAAATTAATTTGAATCGTCTTAAAAATAATTATGAACTAATTTTCATAATTAAATCTATTTCATATTATTATAATTTTTTAATTTAATACTATTTTAATATTTTGAATAATTTAGTGATGGTTTCTTTTCTAAATGATTTTTAGGAGTGCCTAAAAAAATCATTCCCCTTTCTTTAAATTTTCATTTTAGTAATAATATTTCGTTTTTTTAGTATTATTCGATTAAAAATTTTTTAAATTTAATTTTCTTTATTAAATTTTGTCAGATTTTCGGCTTGTCAATAAGTAATAACATTTATAACTATAATATAACATATTTATTATTATGATTAGTATAGGTGCTAATGGATTTCAATTGTTGATAAATTATATAGTGGCTATAGTAGTTGCAGTCATTATCGCTTTTGCCTTAAGATTGCCACTTCTTCCCGAAAGGCCAATCAGGTTCTCTTGGACTACTAGCGCACTGTTTCCAACCCCTATTTTTGCTATAGGAATATTGGCAATATTTTATTCATTAAATGTTTATTGGATTTATGACGGTCTCATCTTAAGCGTGATTGTCGGATTAGCTTCCGCTCTCTTTGTAAAGTATGGATTTGACTACATATTCCCAAAGCCTCCTCAAATCGAAGACGGGGGGAATGTCTAATGGATATGATCATTGGAATAATATTAGCTGCAGTTATCTCTTGGATTAATTTTGTAGTTGTTGACACATTCCTAGGCTTGCCTGAGGCTCCAGGAGTTAAGGGTGCAGAGACTGTTGGCTATTCAATCAAGGAAAGGAAAGGAGATTTGGCTGGAGGTTTCTTCCAAGGAAACATTTTATGTTCTCCAGATGCTTCAGCAGGAACCTTGATAGCAGCAATAGGAGTCTATGCTTTAGGAATTCAAGGAGGGCTTATTGCAGCATTGCTTGTCTATATTGGAAACAGGCTATGTGCAGATCCAGGATATGCCGGAACCTGCGGAGCATTGACCATGACACTATTGATATTCATTTTCTCATTTGTTGGAATCGAAGTTGAGATGTTCATTTGCGGAATGGTGATTGCAATATTTACAATTCAAGGAATTCATCATCCTACAAGTTCCAGATTGCTTGGAAAGATTGCTAAGTCCTTTGGCAGGTATACTAAATATGAATAAATAATTAAATAAATAAAATTAAAGTAGTTTAAATCAGTTTAAAAGTTATATAAAAAGTTAATACAAGGTTAAAATATGTATATAGAAATCATAGGAGTTATTACAATTTTAATGGCTTTAAGAGCAGTAATAACTAAAAACAGAGCAGAAAAGTTACTTTACATAAATGTAATAGGTTTCTGTGTATCTGCTATCATTGCATTATATATTAAAACTACATTTGGCTTTGTATTAGCTGCAGCTTTCTTCATTTCCTCTACAATCGGTTCAAATGCAATTGCTTATAGCTTAAAGGATTTGGAAGATGAGATAAGCTATGATAAGGATATGGAAGAAAGGGATGAAGAGAATTAATTATATTTATCAGTTCATAGTTAAAGAAGTAAAAAGCAAGAATGTGATTTGAATGTTGGAATTTATAAATATAGAAACAATATCAATGGCCTTAATGATTATAGGTGCCATTGGAGTTGTTCTTCTTAAAAAACCATTGGATAAAATTATTATGGTTTCAGTTCTGGAAGCAGGTCTGTTTTTAGCTATCGTTAGCTTTAAATACCTTGATGTGGCCTTCCTAACTGCAGTTCTCGATCCATTATCCATCATTGTATTCTTACTTGCTTTAATTAAAATCAATAAAGTGCGCAAGTCTAAATTAGAGGACTATTCCACTTTAGACAAGCTTAATATAAGCACTGAAAATCTAGAAGAAAAATCATTAGATAAAAACTCTGAAGGAGGCAAATAATGTTTAATCTGGCTATTTGGGTTTATTTAGGTTTGGCATTAGCTATTTTTGGAAGCCTCGCAACTGTATGGGGTCCTGGAGTAAAGGATCCAGTTATTAGAACAATAAACACAGAAGTTGCATCCGTAGGAGTTTCATTAATTTTACTTTGTTATAATTCTACATTGGCTCTTTTGACATTGATTGCAACTACAATCATTGTTACCTTAATCTTGTTTAGAGCTATTTCTCGCTTAGAAGAGATAGGGGCTGATGTATAATGTTCATTAAATTATTGGCTCTTGTTTTGAGCCCTAAAGAAACTGGAGGAATCTAAATGCCTAAAATTGCAAAATTATGGAATAAGCTAGCAGATCCAAAGAACATTCCTAGGCTGTTTGCTGTAATTTTAGGTCTGCTTCTCATTGCCGGATTCCTAATCCCTATGGGATTGAATACAGATCAAATCTACACTCGTCCGGCACCTCAAAGTCAGATGGATGCAGGACTTCCTCTTGCGCCATACGATAGGGGAGGAGAGGTTTTAGAGTCTCCAGGCATAACAGAAGCCCAATATCCTGAAAATGCAGAGAATCTTGGCTGGATAAACTCATATATGACTCCAATAGCAGAGATGCTCAAGGGAATATCCCCATACTTTGGAACAAGTATCTGTTCATCTCCAGGTGGTCTTATTGATGAAATCCTTTATTATACAAGAGGTTTCGATACAATCCTTGAATCCTCCATTCTCATGATGGCATTCATAATCGCTTCATGGCTTGCAATCAACTTTACAATGGATAGGACAAAGGATGAAAGGGATATTGCTGAAGATGTAAAAAGAGCCATTGCCAGTTCTGACAGACTAGCCAATGAGGTTGAAGAAAGCAATAGAAAGGCTCGTGAAAAACAAGCCAAAAAGGAGTTTAGGTGATTTAAATGATTTTAAGAATTAAATCACTTTTTAAGGGAGGATTTAAATGGTAGCAAGCGTAATCCCTCAAGTTGTTCCGGCTTTCTATAGCTCAATGTATACCACAGCCTTATATGGTGGTTTGATTGTAGCTTTTATTGGCTTGATTGGAGTGGCAATGGAAAAGAGAGACATTCAGATTCTTATTCTAACAGATATAGTTGGATTGGCTATGCTTATCGTCGTAGCTGCAGTTGGAACTGACTTGTCTGAAGCATTGATCCTTCCAGGTCTGGTAGTTGAATTGGCAGAGATCATGGCAATTTCAGAGATATTGATATCTCGTGAGATGAGAAAGGCTGATAAAGATACCTCATTTAGCCCAATGCCTTTAGATATTGATATGGAGATTATGACAACTGCTCCTAACTTCATTGCATTGCTTCTAATCGGATACGGCATATTCCTGTCTGGTTTTACCGGCGGTGCAGTAGCTGGCGGAGGTATCGTCATTTATGTACTTAGTAGAAAGGTTAGAGGATTGCCGATATTTGTTCTTGATGGCGTAGGAGCAATATCAGGTATTTCCTGGTGTTTATGGATAATCGGTTTCATATTCTTCTTCATCCTTCCGCAATACTGGCTTTTAAGCCTATTCCTTGCAGCTTTAGGACTTTTATTAAAGGTTGCTTCAAAGATCGGATTGATTGGAATACTTATGAGAGAGGAATATGGAAGAAAATAATGGTCTCTTATGGGAGAGAAATAATAATAGTCTCTTATGGGAGAATATAATATTGTCTCTTATGAGAGAATATGGAAGAAAATAATTATTGGAGATAAATAATGCTTATAGAGAACTTAGGTGGAGACTTTTTAGGAACAATCCCTCTTGGAGATATTGTTCTATACTTAAACCCGCTCCATATATTCCTGTTTGTTACTATACTTCTATTTACAGCTCTAATAGCAATCAGTCGTACTGAAACACAAGTTGAAGCTATGTTTGGCTCACTTGATGAGAATAAGGTTGCAGTGGGACTGAAGGAGTTTAAGCATAGAAGATTCTTAGCGATAATATGTGGTATAGCAACAGCGGGAGCTATGATTACAGGGGACCTTTTTAACTTCACCCTATTTATGGCCTTGATTGGTATTGTCAATATTGGTATCGTTTCAGCTGTAAAGCAAGTGGAAGTCTTAAATTCAGCTTATCAGTATGGATTGATTGCCATGATGTGTGGATTGCCATTGTTTGGTGGAGCAGCTATAATATTGGCAGCTACAGGTACCTTAAGCTTGTTTGAGCTTGCAAGCATTCCAGCAAATCCTATGATGATATTTGGAGCACTTGTTATGCTAATTGGAGTCTGCGGTGAAAGCGGTATAGCTCCATTCTTTGCAAGCAAGGCAGAGATGTTTAGAACTCCAGGATCTCCATTCATTTTGATTATTCACTTAAGTTCATTGTTCCTTATAGTTAGATTTATTGAAATCCTATTGACTATATTGTAATTATCTATTAAATGCTTTAAAAGTTTTATATTAAAAATTTAGTTCATATTTATTAATTTAATTCAAATAGAATCGGATTATTAGTTTAATTCAAATAAAATCATGTTTATTAATTTATTATTAAAATAGAAGGTCGATAAAATGAAAAAAATGGAAATGGCTAGTTATATTATCTTAATTGCATCTGTATTAGCTATACTTTATGCATTAATATTTAATCCAGCTGATTGGATAGTCTATGCTATAGCTATTGTATGCATACCATTTTTAGTTCTTTCATTTGGTCTATTAACCATGTCTAAACCAATAAAAGAAGAAGAGGAGGAAAGAAGAGAAGAACCATTTACAGGTTATTAATTTGATTTAAATGGTTAAATATGTCTCTTTGCAGATATTATGAATCTAATGGCTCAGATTTTAATCAATGTAGTAATAGCTTTCCTTGCAGGTAGTCTTTTATTAGGTTTCCATAGAAAAGTCATGGCGAGAGTCCAATTAAGGCCAGGACCTCCTATTATTCAATATCTATTGCATTCATTGAAATTTTTCTTTAAGGAAACAAGCTTCCCTAAAACTGCTTCAATGCCATTTTATGTGGGAATTACAGTAATCCTAGCAGGTATTTGGGTTACCGGAGTAATTGTTGGTCCGGTTTGCAAGGGTTCCTTAATGATAATATTCGGTATCTATGCAATCCATAAGATTGTAGAGCATAATGCAGGATCCTCATCAGGTTCCCCTTACGGTAAGCTAAGCTGTGTAAGGGCTGTATTCTCAGCGGCAGGAGAATTGCCTCTCTTTGCAGTAATTGCTGTTGTCTTCCTTCTAACTGGAACCATGGATATTGGTGGAATAATACAATATCAAGCAGCAAACGGTCCTTTGGCATTTAAAATCCCTCTTGCAGCAATCATGTTCTTTACATTGATAGTTACAAAATCCCCTTATTCTCCTTTTGCAATAACAAAAGGAAAGGAAATCATTACAGGATTTGAAACCGAGCATTTCGGTATGCTTAGAGGATATATAATGTTTTCAGAGTCAATCGCTTGGTATATCTTGCTATGGCTCTTCTTGACAATATTCTTTGCACCGATAGGAGTGGTGGGATACCTTATAGGAATGATTTTGATATGTGTGATTACAGGATTTATCAATGCTACAACTCCTATGTTAAATCCAAACCATTCTGTAATGGCTCAAATATCCATTGCAGTTATTTGCGTTGTTGGTTCAATTATCATGATTATTATTTAACTTAAAATTTTAAAAGAATTATTATAATATTTATTTATTTAAAAAAACTCAAAAAAGAAGGCTTTAAAATGAATGATGAAAAAGGAATGAGAGTATTAACTTTCATTAGTTGCTTTAGGAGTCTTTATTGTTGCAGGTTTAGCAGCATACTTCCAAAGCATTCTAGCATTTCCTATGGCTATAATAGGTTTAATATTCGTTCCATTTATATTGATGCAAAATAGCGAAAAATCAGCCCATTTAGCTGAAAATCTAGAAAAAATAGCTTTCTTTGTAACATTTATAATTATTTGCATAGCTTTTGTTTGTTTATACAAACCATTTTAACTAAAATAAACATTTATAATTATTAGAATTACTATCCAATTTAAGAAAACTCAAGAAAATTAAAATCAAGGTGAAATCATGGAAGAATTATATTATATGATTTATATTATAGTTTTTATAGTAGGATCAATTCTTGGCCTATTATTAAGCTATAAGAAGCATATGGAACCTTTTATAATATCTGAAATTGATGTTTTAACCTTAGTTTTAGCTATAGTCGGATGGTTTTTATTATTAAACCATGGCTTGATTGGATTTGTTAGTTCTGTAATTCTTCTCACCATAGCATTCTTCTGCATTGGTCTTGCAATAGGAAGAAGGCCAGGATATGGTAGAAAGGAAACTGCAATCGGAATTTTGGTTGCAGTAATTGTCTGGATTTTAACATCTGGAGTCATATTTAAATTTTAGAAAGTTTTTAAATTAAAAGATTTAACTTTAAATATTTAAATCTAATTTATATTTATTGTTTATCTAACTAAATTGCTCAAGTGATTTAAATGAATAGTGAAGAAAAATACGAAATGATGAAATTAAGAGTTCTTCATAGTTTTAAATGGGAAAAGGATCTTACCATTCCATTATCTGAAGAATTTGGAATTTCCAAAGAGGAATTTGAAGAAATTCTTATGAATCGTTTTGACATGAGTGATTTGGAAAATATG
Organism: Methanobrevibacter ruminantium M1; assembly: GCF_000024185.1. Taxonomy (NCBI): domain Archaea; kingdom Methanobacteriati; phylum Methanobacteriota; class Methanobacteria; order Methanobacteriales; family Methanobacteriaceae; genus Methanobrevibacter; species Methanobrevibacter ruminantium. The sequence goes on along the minus strand of NC_013790.1, from coordinate 1,847,914 downwards.
CATGCTACATTTGAAATAGCAAATAGAGAAAAGATAAAAAGACAGATGCATCTTGATTTAAGACTCTATTGGCTAAGCGATGTTGCTAAATTAATATCTGAAGAGGATGCAGATAGAATTTGCCATCAATTGACAAAGGATGTTATTCAGCATGGCAAAAAATACGAAGATGCCTTAGATGAAGGCAGAGCTCAAATAGTTGAATTATTAAGAGAATAAAATAGTTCATAGGATAAATAAAGAAAATTTATATTTATTAAAATCATTATTAAAAACTTAAATAAAGTTTTAATCATTATTTAAGTAATTATATTTACTAAATCATTATTAAAAGAACAGAATTAAGGTAATTAAAATGCTTAAGAAACTTAAAGATATTGTGAGAAAAAGTTCAATTCATGTCTGTATAGTAAACTGCGGAGGATGCAATGGCTGTGATGTAGAGTTAGTTGCACTTTTGTCCCCAAGATACGACCTTGAACAGTATGGAATCTATGTTCACAATAATCCTCGTGAAGCTGATGTTCTTTTAGTGACTGGTGCAGTTACAGAACAATGGAGAGACAATTTAAGAAGGATCTATGCAAAGGCTCCTGAACCTAAGATTGTGGTTGCAGTTGGAAACTGTCCTCAGTCCGGAGATGTCTTCGCACAGGAAGGGGGAAGAGTTCTTGCTCCGGTTTCAGACTTCATTCCAGTGGATGCAGCCATTCCTGGATGTCCTCCAAGACCAAGTGAAATTCTAGAGGCAGTCTTGACAGTTGCTCCTGGAGCTATTGCAGCTAAAGGAAGAGCTCAAGATGCAAGAAAAGATTAGATAAAGCATTTTAATTAATCATATTTATTGTTACTAAAAGAAGTTGTTGAAAGATCAGATAAAGTCATTTTAATAATTGTTTAACAAAGCTGTTGAAAAAGTATTAGATAAGTAAATAAGGAGTCAGATATTATGATATTACCAATTGGACCAATTCATCCAGGCTTAAAGGAACCTTTAAGGCTTAAGCTTCAAACTCAAGGTGAAAAGGTTATAAAAGCTGAGATTGATTATGGTTATGTTCATAGGGGTATTGAAAAGATTATGGAAGGAAAGACTTGGCAGAAATGTATTTACTTATCTGAAAGAATCTGTGGTATCTGCTCATATGAACACACACAAACATTTGCAGAGACTTTAGAAGGAATCTCTGGTGTACAAGCTCCTCTTAGGGCACAATATTTACGTGTAATCACAAACGAGATAGACAGAATCCAGTCTCACCTGCTTGCAAATTCAACATTCTTCAAGACCCTTGACCATGAGACATTGTTCATGCATGTACTTGCCTTAAGGGAATATGCAATGGACTCTCTTGAACTATTAACTGGAAACAGGGTCAATCTAGGCTGGAATGTTGTTGGAGGGGTTAGAATGGATGCCGATGAGCGTCATTTTAACGCTATCCTTGAAAACATGAAGAAAATCGAAGATGGATTCGACAGACACGTTGCATTGTTTGAAGAGGCTCCTATAGTTGCCTTAAGGGCAAAAGGAGTCGGAGTCATGACTAAGGAAGAGGCCATAAAAGGCCATGCAGTAGGTCCTATCGGAAGGGCTTCAGGCATCAAGCATGACTTAAGAGAGGAACATTATACTTATAAAGATCATTTTGACTTCAAGCCTATTTGGAGAAAGGAGGGAGACAATTATGCCCGTACTTTAAATAGGCTTTATGAAGTGGAGCAATCCATTGACTTGGTAAGGCAGGCCATTGAAAACATGCCAAAAGGAGATATAAGAACTCCTGTAGACATCCCTTCAGGATATGGGGAATGGAGAAATGAGGCCCCTCGTGGAGAGGTAAGATATATGGCTGAAACCAATGGCGATTTAATCAAGAGGATTTCAATTAGAACCCCAAGTATTATGAATATTGATTCATGTGCAAGATATATGCTTAAGGACGTTGCTACAGTTGCTGATGCTGTTTCAACCTATGCATCATCTGATCCTTGCATTGCCTGTACTGAAAGGGTGGCTATAACTGATATTGATTCTGGCAAATATACCACTAAAGACTTTTTTGAGGTGAAATAGATGGATAAGTCTTTTTTAGAAAATCATTATTCTTTTTATTTCAATTTGCCTCTTGAGGAGGTGAAATAGATGTCCTCAATTATTTGGTATATTTATGAATTTGCAAGAAAGACTTGGATAGATGGCTTCTTTGATGCAAAATCCAAAGAGGACATAGCCCATAAGCCAGACAGATTCAGAGATTTTCCTAATGTAATCAAGGAAAACTGCATTGGCTGCGGATCATGCACAGCATCCTGTCCATCTCCAAATGCAATCAAATTAATCAGGGATTCAGATACAGAAGACGCCTTTGGCCTAATCTATCCTGTAATCAATAAGGCATCCTGCATAAGATGCGGGTTCTGCGCTGAAGTATGCCCATCCACTCCAAAGACCTTGGAATGCGGAGAGAATCACTTTATCCGTGAAGAGTTCAATATCATTCCATCTAAGAGAAAATACATTGTAGACGATTACCTATGCATAAGATGTCATAAGTGCATGGACGCCTGTGAAGTGGGAGCAATCGAAGAGTTTGATGATAGGGTTTCTGTAAATCAGTCCAAATGCATTTCCTGCGGCAAATGCCTAGAGGCATGTCCTGTTAAAGGTGCTATGAGAGGAGTATTTGTAAATAACCTGGAAGAGCAAAAGAAAATCATCAACCTTGCTGTAACTACTTTAGAGGATTATATAGAATCAAAGCAGGATGATTTGATTCAATTAGGCACTGACAAGCTATTTTTAGATGAATTACCTTTTAAACCTATTTTTGATAAGTCACTGAATATCCTAAATGATAAGGAAGTGGTTCACGAGGTTTTAGAGGATGCAATCAACAGATTGAAAATCAGAATCATAACCTGGGACAGTGAGAACTGTAAAAAGTGTCAAATGTGCATTCCAGACTGTCCTACCGGAGCAATCTCCTTTGATTATGACAAGGACACCATAGTGAGGGATAAGGAAAAGTGCTTAAGGTGCAGCATCTGCTATCAGACCTGTCCGTTTGGAGTAATCAAGTATTTCTTAGCTAAGTTTAATCTAGATAAAAACGATAATGATGAAGAGGTTATTCACATCTCTGTAAAAGCTTCTCAATTAGCGGAAAGGAGGGCTTAAGATGGTAACTGTCAACCCTATACCAAGACCATTGCGTGATGTTCATATAGAATATGAGATTGATAATGAAAAGTGCATAAATTGCAGTGATAAACCTTGCTTAGGCGTTTGCCCGATTGATGCAGTCTATCAGGATGAAAACACCAAATTAATCAAGTTAGATGAGCACTGCTTTGGCTGTGTATTATGTAGCAATGCATGCCCTTATGATGCAATTCACATAAAGAAGACCTTATCTGAACCTATCCGTGAAAATGTTCCAAACATTAATAAAAAGCTTTGCAGAGCCTGTGGAGCATGCGTTAACGCATGCAAGTCTGGAGCTATCCATCTCAAGTCCACTGGAGGAGAGGAGATGCACAGTGAAATAGATGAGAATAAGTGTATCCGCTGCGGATATTGTTTCAGGGCTTGCCCAACTGATGCAATCAAGTATGGAGAGATTCTTCCAAAGACAGTTAAGGAAGGTAAGACTCTCTGCATTGACCATGACCAATGCATAGGCTGCATGACCTGTACAAGGATATGCCCTTCCAAGGGAGCTATAAATGTCGGAAAGACCAATAAGCTGCCGTTCATTGACCCTGCCTACTGTGCAAGATGTGAAGAATGTATGCATGCCTGCCCTACATATGCAATAGACTATGTTGAAAGGGAGGAGGCATTTGAGTCATTCAATAAAATCAAGACATTGGAGATAGCATCTGAGATATTGGATAGGGATATAAATAAGATATCCAAAGGCATAACCAATATTGACAATGTTTTGGTGAAGCTCCTTGATGACATCTCTAAGGATTATCATTTCGATGACTTTGACTATGAAAACTCAATGGACATTCGAGACGTTCCAAGGGGAATGGAGTTTTCAGATGTTGAGATATTCACATGCACAAACTGCAGATCCATTGTAGTTAATGTTACAGAATACCTGAACGAGCGTTTGAATGCCCAGTTGAATAAGGATTTGGATGTTGTAAAGGTATTGGACCTTGTGGAATTCTTCCCGCCTTCATTAGGAATTGAAGTGGTGGAGGAAAACTGCATAAGCTGCGGATTATGTATGGATGTATGTCCAACCAAGTCAATAAGCCTTGACGGACCTAATCCAATTAAGATAGATACAGACAATTCATGCGTATACTGCGGATTATGTGCCGAGGCCTGTAATTTTGAGGCAATCAAGCTTGCCGAAGAGTTCTTTACAAACAGAAACCATGAGATATTCTTTATTAAAAGAGACCTTAGGGGAAGAAGAAACGGAACTGTAGAGATAAATCATTCCGCTTGCCAATTATGTGAGGTCTGCATTAAGAACTGTCCGGTTGATGCAATGTCAGTTGAAGATGATATGATAACTGTAAATCATGATGAATGTATTTCCTGCAGAAACTGTGAGGGAATCTGTCCGGTAAATGCAGCTAGAGTCTCTACAATATGGCAGTTCTTATAGATTTAACTTATTTTTTATTTATTTTTATTTATTTATTATTTATTATTCTTATTTGATTTATTAAAAAGATTTTATTAGTTTAACAGCTTAATAAACCTATGATGGCTTATTAATTATTCTTAAAAAATTATTATTCAAAAATGATTCATAAAAAATATTATATGAAAAATGAATTTTATCTGTTAATTAAAGAGATTAATCAAAATATGATGTTTATTTATTCAAAAGAGTATTATCCAAAGACAGGAAGATAGATTATGGTAAAAAAGGTTTTTATCACAGATTGTGAAGGTCCATTGACTTTAAATGACAACGCCTATGAACTAGCTGCTGAATTTATTGAAGATGGAGATAAGCTATTCAAGATCATCAGTCGCTTTGACGACTACCTAGTTGATGAGGTTCATCTTGAAAACTATCATGCAGGGGACACTCTCAAGCTTATCGTTCCATTCTATAAGTTAGCAGGGCTTACAAACGAAAAGATGATTGAATTTTCAAGAAATAATATCTATATTGTTGATGGCTCTAAGGACACCCTTAAATTAGCAAATGAGCTTATGGATTCTTATATAGTTAGTACAAGTTATGGCCAATATATTGAAGCTCTATGCAATTATATGAACTTTCCATTTGAAAACACATATCACACACAACTAGATATAGATGGGGCTACTAATTTTAACCAATCTGATAAAAAATCATCAACAATTGGAGTCAAGTCTCCATTGTTTATTGAAGAGCTTAAGAAAGTGGAGGAATTTAGAAAGATAATTCTTGAGCATGGTGATGAAAATGAGGATGACTTCAATGTATTGTATGACATTTTCTTTAATGAGTTTCCAAAGCTTGAAATAAACAAGTATATCCAAAGTGTTAAGACTGTTGGAGGAAAGGGCAAGCAGATTGCAGTTGAGGATATAGTGGAGAGATTATCTCTTGAGGAAGGTTCCATAATCTATATGGGTGACAGCATAACCGATGTAGAGCCTTTGCAGTATGCAAGGGACAATGGTGGTTTATCTGTTAGTTTTAACGGTAACGAGTATCCTTTGAATGTGGCAGAGATAGCTGTTATTTCAGACAATACAATTGTAAGCTCAATTCTTATTGATCTTCATTCCAGATTTGATAAGGATTATGTAATTGATTTTGTGAAAGCATATGCTGAAAAAGGTCCAGATGATGCATTCAAGGATTTTGAAGTTGATTATTCACTTGTTGAAGAGTTTGAAAAGATATTTTATAATAGGCAGGCCCCTATAATTGATATAATTACAGATGAGAATAGGGATTATCTGCTTGGATTAAGCAAGAAGATGAGAAATGGCATTCGGGGTAAGGATATTGGCGGATTAGGATAAATAAAGATGAAAAATTATATTCGCGGTAAGACATTTGTGATAAAGACAAAAAGAGATGAATTTTATGGTAAATTATGATAAGGTTGAAGATACCTTCTTTGAATCATTTGATGGAATGTATATAAGAGCATTGATTACAGCAGAAGACGAATTGACTGTAAAGGAAGCAGCATATGATGCTACAGCTACTCCAAGTGCAGTTATTGGCAGGGTTGAAGCAGGTGTAGAGTCCTTTGTAAGTGGAGATAAGACTCCAGACGGAAGGCCTGGAGCCATTGTTCAGTTCTGGCTTACCGATGACTTGGCTAAGTTTGAAAAGGAACTGTCCTATAGGATTCGCCAGGACATTCTTGTAAAGCCATTTACAAGGGTATTCAGCATAACTGAAAATCCGGTAGGTTCAATTCCTATGATGGAAAGCGTAGGCCATTGCGGTGACGGCTATGAATGGGAAATCGAGGAGTATGGAAGAAAGATGATCAATGTTCCTATTGCAGTTCCCGATTTTCAAATCGAGTCAGAGCTTGCTTATGCAGAAGGAATCATGGGAGGAAACTTCTGGTATATGTGTTCCACTAAGGAAGCTGTATTGAAGGCAGGAAGAATAATAATAGACACCATTATGGAAGTTGATGGGGTCTGCACTCCATTTGGAATATGCTCTGCAGCCAGCAAGCCTGAAACAAACTTCCCAGAGATTGGTCCAAGCACTAATCATCCTTATTGTCCTTCTTTAAGGGAAAGACTTGGCAAGGAGTCAAAGGTTCCAGAAGGAGTAAACTATATTCCAGAGATTGTTATTAATGCAGTAAGTCAGGAAGCTATGAACTTGGCTATTAAGAAGGCTGTTGATGCCATTATTGACATAGGTGGTGTTGAAAGGATTTCCGCTGGAAACTTTGAGGGCCAGTTAGGAGAGCATAAGACCAATTTGCTTGATATCTTAAAGGAATGAATTGGGTTATGTATTTCCCTTAAAATGGATTAAACTTTCTCAGAATGAATAAAAATTAATTATCTTCGAAAACAAGTTAAGAAGTGACTTAAATGGATGAAAAGGATTTAAAATCTTCAAATAATGTGACTGCTGAGGATTTAGGCGTTGATGAGATAGTCTATGATGCAATCAATGTAGATGTCATCGGCTTTGGCGCATTGAATGTGGATAAGCTTTACCGTGTTGGCCATATTGCAGAGATTGATGAAGAAAGCTTCATCAAAGGAGAAGAGCAATCTCCAGGTGGTTCTGCAGCCAATACAATAATCGGCCTATCTAAGCTTGGATGCTCCACATCTTATATCGGAAAGATAGCAGATGATGAGGAAGGAGACCTATTGGAATATAACCTTATGGTCAATAATGTCTATCTGACAAATCTTATCTATGCCGATAGTGGCAATTCAGGCAAAGTACTTGGATTTGTCTCAGATGAGGGAGATAGGGCATTATATGTCGACCCTGGAGTAAACGATGACATAACTATTGATGAGATTAATCCATTGAATGTAAATGCCTGCAAGATACTTCATTACACCTCCTTTGTAGGGGATTCCTTTAATGCTCAAAAGGAATTGCTCAATGTCTTAGGTGATGATATTGTATTAAGCTTTGATCCTGGAATGCTATATGTTAAAAAGGGAGTCTTAGAACTTAAGGAAATTCTTGAAAGAACTAATATTCTTCTCATTAATGAAAATGAACTGAAAATCCTCTTTGAAGATCATTATAAGGAAAAATTATCTGTCTCTAAGGATTTGACCTTTAGGGACTTGGCAGTTTTCATCCGTGATGATGGCATTGATACAGTTGTTGTAAAAAGGGGAGAAAATGGAGTCTATGCAATAAATAAAGATGATGATGAGGTTAAGGCACCTGCATTCAAGTGTGAGGCAGTTGATACAACTGCTGCTGGAGATTCCTTTAATGCAGGCTTCCTGTATTCATATCTTAAGGGCTATGATTTGGCTAAATCATGTCTGATTGCTAATTGGGTGGCTTCTAGGTCTGTTCAGGCAATTGGAATATCTGGATTGCCTAATCTGGAAGAGCTGGAAGAGTTCATATCTTCCTTATGATTAGTGAGATTAATTCTTTTGTGAAAATAATTCTTTTGTGAAAAAATAGTAAAAATTTATAATGTTTTCTATATGAAATTTAAGTTTTTGTACAATAGTTTATAAAATAATTGACTGATTGTATAATAGAGAAAAATTATAATAAATTATTTAAATTAATTTATAAAAATATATAATTATAATGTTTTTATGCTAGATTAAAAGTTATTAAAATTTTGATAGTTTAAATCTAATTAATGAAGTATTAATAAGATTTATTTGACCGTGATTATTAGATTAAAATTTACTCTATAATGGGGAATTAAAATGGAAATTAAACTAAAAAAGCAGATTGAAACCTTAGAGAGGGAAATAACTCTTAAATCTGTAGATTTAGATGAAGATATTGAAGATTTTAATGTGGATATTCATAGCTATGAAGATAATGACAAGCTCATTACCATTTCACCTCGCTGTGTCAGATGCAATCTTTGTGTAGAGGAATGTCCCATTAATGTAATCAGTTCTTCCACTTGGCTTAAAAGGGCTAAGATTGGCGAAGGCTGTGTGCAATGTGAAATCTGCGCTCAGACTTGTCCTGTTTCATGCATTTATGTATGGGATGGGGAAACTGTAATTAAAGAGGATGATTCTGTAGAATACACCTTAAAAGAGCTTAAGGTTCCCCATAGAAATCTTAAAATGGAAGACATTTCCATAAATCGTGAAGTCTGCATTGGCTGTGGCTCTTGCCTGAAGTATTGTCCTACTAATGCAATATCCCTTAGAAGCAAGGAGTTTATTGAAGCCCATGGAGAGGAATGCCCTGAAGTTGGAGCCATTGACTCTGAACATGGTCATATGTATTCATATATTGATAAGGACCGCTGCTGCGGTTGCGGATCTTGTGCAAACTTATGCATTCAGGGAGCAATCACTCTTAAGAGAGATTTAGGTCCTGTGGTTATTTACAGCCACCTTGATGTAAATCAGGACATCTGTGTGGCCTGTGAGCTATGTGAGGATAACTGTCCCGTCGGCGCCATAAAGGTGGTTGATGGTGAGATAGTTCTTAATAATGACAAATGCATAAGATGTAAGGAATGCAGTTCAAGGTGTCCTGTAGGTGCTTTGAATTTGGTTTCAGATAATTAGGCTTGTAATTTGTTTAATTATTGATTTTATTCAATTGTAATTTATTCAATTTGTAAATTTACTAAAGTCTAAAACCTTATATTTAAAAAAATAATATTTACAGATTTTTAAAAAAATAATATTTACAGATTTTTAAAAAAATAATATTTACAGATTTTTAAAAAAATAATATTTACAGATTTTTAAATCTTATAATGGAGAAGTGTTTTAAATGAAAGCTAAAGAGATGATGGATAAGAAATTTGTTTATGTATCAAAAGACGATACAATAGAAGCTGTTTCTATAAAAATGGAAGAATCTAAAAGATTCACTGCCCCTGTTTTAGATAAGGACATGAAATTGGAAGGATGGATTACTTCATTCAACATTACAAAAGGCTTGCGCGAAGGCAAGAAACTGATTTCAGAGGTAATGGATCCTGTTGAGAACATATTGGCCATTAAGGAAGATGAGGCTGCAAAGAATGCGGTTATTGAAATCTCAAAGCATAAGCTAATCAGCGTTCCTATCATTGATGATGAAAATAAGGTCATTGGAGTATGCAGATCTGTAGATGTGGTTGATTCAATGTCTTCCCTTTATGACATTAAGGTTAGCAAGATTTATGAAGCTATGGAAAAAGAGCTTAAAGGGGTTACTTGGGATGAATTGATGGAGGCTTCTGCTAAAATCAGTACAAGAACCACAGGGGTAAAGATCACTGCTGAAGAATATGAGAAGAATATTCAGAATGCCACTTTCGGTGAAGCGATTTGGGCAACTGGTGGACTTGAAAAGTTCTTTGCAGGTCTTATTTCAGTTGGAGAAATTGTAATTGCACGTAAAGTAGGCCGTGCAAGACGCTAGATTTAAAATCTCTTTAGATCTTTTAATTTCTCCTTATTTTTTCTTTTTTAGTCTTTTATTAATGTTTTTTTTATTATATAATTTATTTTTATACTTTTTTTATAATGCACTGTGTTTTAGATACTTTTTTTTATTTTCAATTTTTTTTATAAAAAGAAGAAGATGCCTATTTTTATAAAGTGTTTATTATATTTTTTTTAACCAGTTTAGAAAAGTTATTTTTTATTTCTAAGCTGTCTTAATGGCTTTGTCATCTTCCAACTGTTTGAAGACATAATCTCCTTTTGCTTTTTTCTCAATTTCCTGTTTTCAGATTCGAGCTTATTTACTTGGTTTTCAAAAAGGTCCTCTTCTTCCTTCTTTTGAGCCAATGCCCAGCTATTGTCATTTAAGATCTTGAAATTATGATAATTAGGATGGGTCTTAACTAGCATATCATATACCTTTTTAATTTGAGGGGTTTCCTGTTCTTCCTTTGACATGGCAAGAACTCTTGGAGACTGGCTCATAGAGGGGCTTCGTGAAAAGCTCCAGTTATAATCATCAAATATTATAATTCCTCCAGGCTTTAATAGCTTATCCACTAAAAGGAATGCAAATCCGTCATTGTTCCAATCGTGGGCGCCGTCAATATAGCAAAAGTCAAATATAGGTCCGTTATTTTCCTCAATCAGCTTCATCAATCTCCAATTGTATGAAACCGCTTCAAAATAATAGGTCACATATTCTTCAAGCCCTGTCTTTTTTAATAATTCCTCTATGTTAGGATTACGGGTTTTAGCTGTAGTATTGTCTATGGTTGTCAAGTGACCTTTTCCCATATCCTTAAGTGTGGATGCAAAGTAACAGGAGGACACTCCATGTGCAAAGCCTAATTCCAATATCTCGGATAGGTCGTTAGTCTTTAAGAGATCGTCTAAAAGCCTTGCCTCTTTCATATTCATTCCAAAAACATCTTTGATAAGTTCGTGTGTATGTTCTATCTCCATTATAACACCATTTGCCAAGTAAAATCTTAAGTTTATCTTATGAGTATATTTAAGCTTATCTTAAGTTTATTTTTTATTTTTTTAAGCTATTTTTTTAAGATTATTTTTTAGTTTTATTTAAACTTTAATTATACTTTAATTATATTATAATATTTATTTGCATTGTTATATAATTTTTTAATATGATGTTTATGATTTGTTTTATGATTTGTTTTATGATTTGTTTTATGATTTGTTTTATTATTTTGCGGTGTTGATTTTTTAAATTTTTTTTTCAATGGTTTTTAAATACTTTTATTAATCATAAAAACATATTTAATAACATATAAACTATTATAATTATTTATCAATTAACTGGAATTTTAAGTGATTTTTATGTCCAAATATAACGAATATCAAGATAAAACTATTTTAGTAACTGGTGGAGCAGGCTGTGTAGGCAGCAACTTAACTAGAAAATTAGCAGAGCTTGGTGCAGAGAAAGTGATCATTTTAGATAATATGTCCTCTGCATATGAATGGAATGTGCCAACCAACGAAAACGTTGAGCTTATTCAAGGGGACATCCTTGATGATGAGGAGTTAAAGCGCGTATTTAAGATGAAGCCGGACTATGTATTCCATTTGGCAGCTCACTTCGCTAATCAAAACAGTGTGGACAATCCGGAAACCGACTTGATGGTTAACGGCATAGGCATTCTAAAGGTGCTTCAATATGCACAGCTCACTGGTGTTGAAAGATTTGTATACTCATCCTCTGGCTGTGGAGTATATGGGCTTGACTCTAAGATGCCTTTTGAAGAGCATGACATATCCATTTCCTTGCACACCCCATATCAGGTTACTAAGCTTCTTGGTGAATTATATACCAATTATTTCCATAACCTATATGACATGCCTATTGTAAATGCAAGGTTCTTTAATGTATTCGGCCCAGGGGAAGTTCCAGGAAAATACAGAAATGTAATTCCTAATTTCTTCTATTGGTCCATGACCAAACAGGCATTGCCTATTACAGGAGACGGAACCGAAACAAGGGACTGGACCTTTGTTGGAGATATCGTCAACGGCCTTTTGTCAATGGGAGTTGAAGAGGAAGCGATAGGTGAAGCGATAAACCTAGGTTCAGGTAAGGATCACAGAGTAATTGACATGGCAAACAAGGTCAACCAACTCACTGGAAATGAAGAGGGCATCGCCTATGTTGCAAGACGTAACTGGGATGCTAAGACCAAGCTTTTATCTTCAATTGATAAGGCAAAGGACATTCTTGGTTATAAGCCTACCGTATCCTTTGATGATGGTTTAGAAAGAGTTTACGGTTGGTTTACAGACAACTGGGAAGACATTGAAAGAGATGCTGAATTTTAAGTAGTCTCTTTTATTTTTTATTTTAAATTTATTTTTCCTTTCTTTTTGAAAATACTTATTTTTTCTTTTTTTGTTTTAAGATTCTATTTTTTCATATGTGTCTTTATTTTTATTTTTTTCTTTTTTAAGCTTTTTTATAATTTAGTATTTGGATTATTTTTTTATATAAATCATTTATTTTAATTTTTTTTTAATTTTATGATTAAAAGTTAAGACTTCTTATTAATTATTTAATGGTGAAACATTTTTGTAAACTATGTTTTTATGGATGCATTATAGTTTTAAAAGAAAAAAATAAATGAATATTTCTCTTAAAGATAAAAGAATGTTTGGTAAAAAATAATAAACTATACTAACGATTTTTATCCACCAACATATTTTTTCCTATCTTAAAATTTTTTTTTAAGAGACATAATTAAACTATAAATATTTAGAAAAATTTATATATGCATTATCATATATTATAATGTGTCCTATTTTTTATAGGAATAAAATTTTATTAAATATTTTTACTTTTTGGTGAAATTATGAAAAGGAATATTTATTTTATTATTTTATTAGTTACACTATTTTTAATCAGTATGAGTGTTGTTAGTGCAGCAAATGATGCTGATGTCTCTTATATTGATGATGAAATAGTTTCTGATGAATATTTAGAACTTTCTGATTCTGAAATGGGCATTTCGGATATAGATTATGATGATATTGAATCCGATATGCTTGAAAATGAAATCAAGGAGAATGGATTGTCAGATAATAATGATGTTCTTAAAAGTAATTTACCTGAAAATGAATTTAAGGAATCAAATTATAATGAGTATTATGAGGATATAATGAATTCTAATTCCCAAAAGTATGGGGAATTCATTAATTTCTTGATTAACAATAAATCATTTGAATTTAGAGAAAATTCCTTAAGTGAAGACGGTTATTTTCTTTATGCAACTAAGAACTATACTCTTCGGTTATGGGATGGTGTAAATTACACTATTTTAAAAGATGATTATTATTTTGCTTCAACCGCTGAAAAATCAGGCTATTTTGTAAATGAGAGTTTTTACGATGATATAATATATTACCATGAATATAACTATTATCTGGATGAAGAATTCTTAGGATGGCTGATGTGGAACGCTAACTATAAAAAAGTTTTCGTGTCAGGTTCAATAGAAGATAAAGTTGATATCTCCTCAGTAGTCAATCCTGAAAAGGGAGGATCTCCTAAAAGTGGCAATCTACCAAGTTCTTATGATTTAAGGGATTATGGATTTGTAACTCCAGTGAAAGATCAGGGAAATACTGCTAATTGTTGGGCTTTTGCCACAATGGCTGCTTTAGAGTCACATCTCTTAAAAACTGAAAATACATCATATACCCTTTCCCCTCAATGGGATTTCTCTGAAAATAATTTGAAGAATGTGATGAGTTCCCTTGGACGAAACGGTACAGATAAGTTAGTAAATAGTGGGGGGAATATGTTAATGTCTTTAGCATATCTTATTCGTTGGAGTGGCCCTATAAATGAATCAGATGATCCATATAATTCTAACTATACTAACATTAGTGAGGATGTTTATCCATTAAAGCATGTTCAAGGAGTAAAATTCATTCCTAATCGTCAAAATTATTTGGATAATGATTATATAAAAGAATCAGTCCTAGAAAATGGGGCAGTTTATATTAGTATGTATTGGGATTCTTTTTTTGAAAAGAATGATGCATATTATTTTTATAATGGAAGTGGTTATAATTTTAATTCAAATTATATGCATGCTGTAACTATTGTTGGTTGGGATGATAATTATCCTAAAAATAATTTTTTAATACAATCTGAAGGTATGGGTAATGGAGCATTTATAATTAAAAATAGTTGGGGCACAAATGCGGGGAATAATGGTTATTATTATGTTTCCTATTATGATCAAATGTTAGGTTTTGATAATACATATGCCGGCTTTGCTTTTACAAATGTTGAAAATGTGACAAATTATGATTATAATTATAACTACAATCCTTTAGGCTTTACAAATGTTTTTCCTGTTAACAGCACTAGTGCGAAATTTGCTAACCAATGGGCTGCATTAAAAAGCGGAACATTAAAATCTTTTGGTCTATATGTTGTAAGTCCATCTATTTGTACAGCTAATTTGATTGTTAATGGAATTTCTATTGGAAACACTACAAGTTATTTATCTAGTGCAGGTTTTCATACTATTCTATTTAATCAAGCAGCATATGTTAATGTAGGTCAAACATTTAGGGTTGAAATTACTTTACAACATATCGGGTCTTCACATACTTATATTCCTCTTGAGGAAAGAATTGAAAATTATTCCAATGTTGTTTCCGGATACAATCAATCATTTTTATGGTTAAGAAAAAATGGTGTAGATCAATGGGTGGATTTAAAGACTGAAGTGGATAATGCCAATATCTGTTTGCATGTTTATACTGAATGTATTGAAGGATTGCTTGAAACTCATGTTCGTAGTAACAATCTGGTTACTTATTTTAATACCAGCAGTTTAAATGCAACCCTTGTTGACGGATCAGGAAATCCTATAGCAAATAAACTAATATACTTTAAACTATTAAATGTGACATATAACAGAACTACAGATAGTAATGGTAAAGTAAGCTTGCCAATACATTTAAATCCGGGATCATATAAATTTTTAATAAGTTTCCTAGGGGATAGCATTTACCATAAATCCAATCGTCTTGTCAATGTAAAAGTAAATAAGATGCATACAAACATTAATCAAAATGTCAGTACGGTTCATCAAGGAGAATATTTAGGTTTAATATTAAAAGATAGCAATGGAAAAGCATTATCCGGACAAAAAGTTGCATTCTGTCTCCTCAGTGTCACTTACAACAGAACTACAGATAGCGCTGGAAAAGCAAAGCTTTTAATAAGATTAAATCCAAGAAAATACACATTCACTCTAAAATTCTTCGGAACAGCAGGTTACTATGCATGCAACAAAACTTTCAATCTAACAGTTCTCAGTGCCAAATCAGGACAATCTTATGAAATGGGCATAGATGATTATGATGGAAAGAACATTGATGAGAACATTATAATTAATAATGAAACTTTTGAAAGTTCGGATGTAGTGAATAATGACATAATGTATATGTATAATGACACTCAATATTATAATATAATTAATGAAGATAAAGGTTATTATAATAATCATTCAAATGATATCAATTTTGAACTATTGGATAATGATCAAAACTATATATACTCTGATTTAAATCTTTTAGAACTATTGAATAATGATCAAAACGATATATGCTTTGATTTAAATCTTTTAGAATATATTGATTTTGATAAAACAGATTATTATAACGATAATCTTTATAATCTCGAACATTATTATATGAAAGATTCATTAACCGAAAATGAAGATTTATACATTTGTGAAAATAAGCTAAATATTCATGATTTAAATCAAATAAAGATAGGAGGTATTTAAATGAAGAAAAATTTAAGCTTAAAAAATATTTTAATTTTATCATTAATCTTCCTTTTTGTATTAAGCATAGGATCTTCATTTGCAACAGAAGATTTAAATACAACAGGAGATAACAATCTAATAGATGATAATGCCATGGCAGACACATTATCTGATGAAAAAGAGATAAGCTATCAAAAGCCATTAATGTCTGATGAAAACTCTAATTCAAATAATGGATCCGATGAGGAAAAGGTTATAAGTTCCAATAATAGTAAATCAGAGAGTTTTCTTATCATACGTCCTAACGAATCTTCTATTACAGTATTAGGAGGTAATTTTCAAGATTTGCAAGATGCAATTGATTATGCTTCAGATAATTATACAATATATCTAATTTGTAATATGTTGGGTGAAGGAAAACCGATTATTGTTAATAAGAGTGTAGTCATTGAAGGAAATGGCCATACTTTAGACGCTAACTATTCATCTAGAATTTTCTGCATTTTGTCTGATAATGTAGTATTAAAAAATTTAGAACTTATTCATGGCTATCAAAGAGCTTATGATTCTTATAAGTTAAGGCCATATGATAGTAAAAACTTTGATAATGCCCCTGCTTTAACTCAGGAGTTCTTTGATTATAGTGTCCCTCCTCTTAATTCAACTGATGATATTGAATATGGTTGGGGTCCTGCTATTAAATGGCTTGGAAACAATGGGACATTGATTGACTCTGCAATTTTAAATAATAAGATTGATTATGCTAATGATATTGGGGAAGGTAAAGCCGTATCCTGGCTTGGAACTGGCGGAAGAATAATTAATACATTTATGGTGTCTAATGAGTATCATCATTTTTTTGTTCCTTGGGGAATTGTTGGCTATCAGCAAAAGTCTGAAGGAAAGGTTTTAGATACTTCTCCTCATGGGGTTTATTATGGCAATATTGAAGGAAATGTGTATTTTCTTGATGTGGCCTTAAATGTTTTGCCTAATTTGGATGTTAAAAATGTCACTTCATATTATGGTGAAGGCAAAAAGATTTCATTTAACTTGAATCATGGCAATGCGTCCTTCGTCAATGAAAGTCTTGAACTCAGCATCCTTTCAAAGAAATATAACTATACATTTAATGTTTTCTCTGATGAAAATGGAAATTTTGAGTTTAACTTGCCTAAAAACTTAAGCGTTGGAAGCTACAATCTTATAGTGGGATTCAATGATGGCAAAAACAATATCAGTTCAAATACCACTGTAAAGATTAATAAAGCTACTGTAAGCGTTTCAGCACCGGATTTCAAGGCCCAATATTACTCCGGCGCCAAATACACTCTTAAGCTTATCAATGCCAAGACCAAAAAGCCTATAAGTGGCATGAAAGTAAACTTGAATGTCTATAACGGCGAGAAAGTCAAGACTTATACAGTCAAAACCAATAATAAAGGAATAGCCACCTTTGATAAGTTCACACTCCCAAGCGTAATATATGACGCTGGAAAACATAAGGTGACCATTTCTGTTGATAAGAGTTATGACTTAAGCAAGAAAGAGTTCACTGTCCAGATTTCCAAAGCAAAGACAGACATTAAGCTTTCAAAAACAAGCTTCAAATATAAGAAATCAGACAATCTTAAAATATCCATCAAAAACCAGATTAAAAAAACAGCCATTTCAGGCTTAAAACTTAAGGTAAAGGTTTACACAGGCAAAAAATACAAGACCTACACTTTAAAGACAGATAAGAATGGAATGGTTAAGATAAATACCAAAATCCTTTCAAAAGGAAGTCATAAGATTCAAATAACATCAGAGGATAAAAGATATCTGGTATCAAAGACCACTTCTATAAAAGTGGCATAGATATTTGAAGATTTTTAATTGTCTTTTTAAATTCCATTTTTATTAAAATTCAATTATTATGGCTTTTTTAAAAAGACAATATTTAATTTTTTTAATCACTGTTTTTATCTTTTTTTAATTCTTTATAAGGTTTTTAAACTTATTAGGGTTCTTTTTTAAATTATTTGTATTATCTGCTTTTAGTTAGATTTATTTTATTCTTTTTATTTCACTGGATTTGCTTATTTTTCTTTTTATTTTAGTTAAATTAGTTTATTTACTTTTTTAAATAAAATTATCATTTCATTAAGAATATAATAAATAGTTTCACATTGAAACAAGTTAAAAGTTAGGATATGATTTGATAATTTATAAAATAGAAAAAAGGATAAGATTTTAATTATTTAATAAAAATAAAAATAGAAAAAGAGTAAGGTTAATTATTTAATAAAATAAGAATGGAAAAAGAGTAAGATTATTAATTATTTAATAAAAATAAAAATAGAAAAAGAGTTAAATGATTTAAAAGCCAAATAAACTTGAGATATTAGACCCGCTAACATTCATTTGGCTGGAATTATATAATTGAGTTATATTATTCATGCGAGTCATATTGAAAGGATCTAAAACCATATTTATATCCAATTGTCCATTTAAGATTAAAACACCTATTAAAGCATATTCTATTAATAGAATAACCAATTGGATTAGTCCATGCCTTCTGGCATTCTTATCTTTTCTTGTAATTAGATAAATTGCAAAGACAAATCCTATAAGTCCGCCTAATATTGCAAACAGGTATCCTAAAAGTATGGCAAGCCTATGTTTAGGTTTTTGGAGATTATCTGGCATTTCATTTAATCTGACCACTTGTTTCTTGCCAGGTCTCCCATCATTGGTCATTGATCTTATAAAAAAGAGATTGTCATTGTTGTCTTCTTCATTATAATCATCAAAGTAAGTTCCACAATAGATGCAGAAATCTAAGCTTCCATCATTCATTTTTCCACATCTTGGACATATTATAGCTGCCATCTTTATCACTACTTGCTTAATATTATTTTGTTTTTACAATTTTTTTAGATATATTTTTTTGACTTATTTGTTGTAATACTTTCAAATATTTAGTTACGTTATTAATTTAATTTTTATATGATTTAAAGTTTTTTATAAATTTTTATAATTTTAATATGGTTTTATATAGTAAATTGTTCGGACCTATTTTTTAAAGCAATATTAATCTTCCTTATTCAATCCACAATCGCTGCAAACTCTCTCTTGAATGCTTATTATGCCTCCGCATGACGGACATTCCCAATTTAACTTGTCTTCAAGCATTATCCTATTTATTCCAGTGTAAGTGATTCTTTTTGCATTATCCAATGTTGAGTAATTGTAGCGTTTTTTATAGTTCTTGTCCTGCTTTTTCATAAGCTTGCATGGAAATTCACTGCATCTGCCACAGTATTTTACCCTCTTCGTCTCCAGACATTTTTTTATCTTGCATTTTAAGGCATTCTTTGTCTTGTTTGGACTGTCAATCAGGCATCCAGGGCATGGGTTTGACTTGGATATGTGCTTTATGCAAAGCTTGCAATTCATTCCGCAAGGTGCAAACATCATATTGTCTATCTTTTCAGGCATCTTCATAATCGAATCTCCATTTCAAATATTATTTATGTCTTTTAATTTTTATAAAATTGTTGATTGAATCTTTTCTTGAAATGCTATTTTTTTAGATTCTCTTCAATATCATTATGAATTGTTTTTTAAAAAGCATCCCTTTATTTTAAAATTCCATTTTATTAAAAATTAAAAAACCTTTTAATATGACTAATTTTAAAATAATATTAGACAATATTTAAAGGGGGAAAATTATGAATTCCAAGGGAAAATATCTTGTTTTATTTCTTATTTTAATATTATCATTTAGCATAATCTCTGCTTCATTTGCTTATACTGGAACTGGATTTTCTCATGACATTCCATTTTCCAAATACTCAAGCCAGTCAAACAGTGATATCCTAAATAAATACAATAATACAGATTGCCATAGCGAAATCAAAGGAATATGTACTTATGTGGCAGATGGGGACACCATCGATGTTGAAGGTGTTGGGAGAGTTCGTTTTGTAGGTGTCAATACTCCAGAACGTGGCGTCACAGCATATATCTGCTCCAAGCGTTTTGTTCAAAAGTTCTGTCTGAATAAGGAAGTCAGCCTGGATGTAGATGACTCTAAGAGAAACGATAGATATGGAAGAACATTGGCGGTGGTCATTGTAGATGGCAAGAACCTGAATGAAATGCTTTTAAAGGAAGGCCTTGCTGAGATCATGTACATTCCTCCAAGTGAGTTCTATCCATATGACTGGTCTTCAGACTCCACTACAAGCTCATCCTATACGTCAGGCAGCAGCTCTTCAAATAGCGGAGGGTCCTATTCATCAAGCAGTTTTACAAGCGGTTCTACAGTCTCTGCTCCTTATGTTGGAAGTGCAAACAGTCATAAGTTCCATTATTCCACTTGCAAATGGGGAAAGAAGATCTCTGATAAGAATAGGGTGACTTTCAATAGCAGGTCTGATGCGATAAGTCAGGGTTATGCTCCTTGTAAGGCATGTCAACCTTGATTAGCTATATACATTCTTTTTAACTTATTTTACTATTTTTTTTAGTTTTTAACTCATTTTTTATTCATTTACTTTTTTTAGTTTTTAACTTATTTTTCACTTATTTGCTCATTTTTTTTAACTTATTTTTCTATGGATTTTTGAATTATCCTCAGTCTTAATTTTTACATTTTAACTAGCAAAATTATTAAATAATATCTTATTTAAAGATATACTTAAAGGATTCTAAGCAAGATTAAGCTTATCCATTTAATGAGAGTGAGTATTATGAAAGAAGAAGTATTCTACGGAAAAGGCATGGAAAGAGTAAAAAAAGAAGATGAAGGTTTATATCAAGCTATTGTAGGATTAAACGAAGCTGTATGGAATGGAAAAGTCTTGGATTATAAGACTCAAAAATTGATTGCAATTGGAATAGCCGCATCCAATGCAGATAGCCGTGCAACTGAAAGGCAGATTATGAGCGCTAAAAAGGAATTGGGAGTCACTCGTGATGAAGTTGTAGATGTATTGAAGGTTGTTTTATTGACTTCTGGCATGCAGCCATTCAACAAAGCCTTGCAGATTGCAAATAAGGTATTTGAATAATTGGGGCGTTCCTTAGTTTGTATTAATTTTTTATTTATTAATTTTATTTACTATTATTTTTTTTATCTTTTAATGGATGTAAGACTATGGGCGAAAAGGTTTTTTATGGAAAAGGGATTCGCAGAATCAAGGAAGAAGACCCTCAATTATATGATTCTATTGAAAACTTGGATAAGAATATTTGGAATGCCAATTCATTGGATTATAGGACTCAAAAGTTGATTGCAATAGCAATTTCAGCTACAAATCCTGAAAGTTCTTCATTCCTAAAGCAATTATCCAAGGCTAAAAAAGAGCTTGATATCAGTCGTGATGAAGTTATGGATGTTTTAAAGGTAGTTCTTCTGACATCTGGGATGATGCCCTTTAATAAGGCTTTAGAAGTGGTCAATAAGTTATATGACTAATCATTAATATTTAGAAGAAAAATTATTTATTTTAATTTTCATTATTTTTTTAATCTTAAATTATTTATATTAATTAAGATTAATATAGTAATAACTAAAATAACTTAAGTATTACTATTAATGTTTTAAGTCTTTATTGATTTGTATGGTTGGTATGGTTGGTATGATTTGAATGATAAAGGCTTTTTTAAAGTTTAAAGTTATTTTATAATCAAAAAGGTGATAATATGTCACATCCACATGTTGAGTCAATAAACAATATGAACGCCTCTTCTTTAATTGGCATTATGGAAGAGTCTAAAATTACTTATGTACGTGAAAATCTGGATATTCATTTGCATGCTAGTCAGATAAAACTGTTAAAGCAGGTTAGAAAACATGAAAAGCCTCATCATAAACGCATTAGAGTTAAACGTTATGAGCAAGCGGAAAAATCAGACTTATTCAATTTGCATTTGGATTTGTATTTGAATAATTATAAGAAGCTTGCTAAGAAAGGATTGATTGAAATCGATGAAGATCCTGAAAACGGTCTTCCTTATGACTGCGCTTTAACTGAAAAAGGAAAAGAAGTTTTAGATGATATCGATAGGCTTGAGAAGGATTGGGAAAAAGTTGTCCACATTGATGATAATGATTTGGAAGCTTTAAAGAGAATAGCTCTTGATTCCTTTGAAATCTCTTATCAGCATAAGAAAAAGCAAAACTTTATTTTTTAAATGATTCTTTTTCCCTTAATTTAAAATTATTTTTCTTAAATTTCTTATTTTTTAATTTATTCTTTTATAGTTCTATTTTTTTTATTTTCTTGTTTTTAGGCTTGTTTTTTTTATTTATTCTTTTTATAGTTCTATTTTTTTTATTATAATTATTTATTTTTTAACAATTTTCATTCTCTTTCCAAGATTTTAAAGACCTTTTCAATTGAATCAGCTATTTTAAAAGTCTTCTTATCTCTTCCAGCCCTAATGACTCCTTCTTCTATCATAAAATCAATCATCTCAAGCATATGATCATAATAATTAAACATATTAAATATCACAATCTTCTTATCATGCCTATTTAGCTTCTTTAGCACGATTACTTCATAAAACTCATCAAGGGTTCCTATTCCTCCAGGGGCTATAATGAATGCATCTGAATTTTCCAAAAAGAGCTTCTTTCTCTCATCCATTGATTCTGTATAGATGAACTCATCACAATCCTTGCAGATTCCTTCAAACTCTTCCATCCATTCAGGGGCTATTCCCAAGACTTTTCCATGATTGTCTATGGCTCCTTTTGATACAGCTCCCATAATTCCTGTAGAGCCTCCTCCGAATACAAGATCATGGCCTCTTTTAGCTATTTCCTCCCCTAACTTATATGCTTCATCTGTATATTTTGATTTTATTTGAGTGCTTCCAGCACCATAAACGCAAATTCTCATAATATTGCTCCTTTATTATTCTCCTAAAAACTTATTTTATATCTTTTATTATAAATAGTTTTATTACCTTTTTCACACCCTAAATTCTTTATATATTTAAATAAAAACTAACAAATATTAATTTAATAATTGGAATAACAGGTGAATTTATGAAAATATTGGTAGTGCAGGAATCAGACTGGCTTAAGAGAAACCCTCATCAGCAGCACCATCTAATGGATCGCATGGTGCTACGTGGACATGAAGTAAAAGTTATCGATTATCCAATCGATTGGCCTAAAGAAGACTCAAAAGGACTTATCTTTCATAGGGAAGTCCACGAAAATGTCTCTAAGGTAAAGCCAGAGGCAGACATAGAGGTTATACGTCCTTCCTTCATAAAGGAGCCAGGGCTTAACTATGCCTCCCTATACTTCACACATAAAAAGGAAATCAAAAAGCAGATAGATGAGTTCAAGCCAGATATCATCATGAGCCTAGGGCTTCTAAATGCATACACAGGTTCAAAGCTTGCTAAGCAGCATGGCATTCCATTCGTATACTACCTTATTGATGTGCTATATGCACTTATTCCAGAGAAGGCATTTCAGTCATTCGGCAAGAAGGTAAACATGAAAGCGATAGAGAACTCAGACCTTGTAATCACTATCAATCAAAAGCTTAAAGAACTGGCAATGGAACTAGGTTCAAAACCAGAAACTACCATTTTGATTGATGCTGGAATTGATTTAAATGACTTTGACCCTCAGCTTGATGATTCCAACATAAGAAATATGTATAATATAAGTGAAGATGACACAGTCCTATTCTTTATGGGTTGGATCTATGAATTTGCAGGAATGAAGGAGCTTGCAATGGAGCTTGGAAAGAATAAGGAAAAATATCCTCATATGAAGATTCTAATTGTAGGGGACGGCGATGCCTATGATAGGATGGTGGAGATAAAGGAGGAGTATGATCTTGGTGACCAATTGATTCTCACTGGAAAGCAGCCTTATGAGAGGATACCTGAATTTTTAGCCTCTGCAGATTTCTGTCTTCTTCCGGCTTATATTGATGAGGAAATCATGCAGGATATCGTTCCAATCAAGCTTTATGAGTATTTAGCTATGGAAAAGGTTGTTATAGCAAGTGAGCTTCCGGGCATTTCCAAGGAGTTTGGATATGGAAATGGAATAGAGTATGTTCAAAAGGCAGAGGAGGTTCTCGAGACAGCTCAAAGGATACTTGATGAGGGAAGATATGAGGAGATTTCTAAAAAAGGAAGGGAATATGTAAAGTCAAACGATTGGGAAGCCATTACCGATAAGTTTGAGAATGCTCTTGAGGAGCTTATTAAATAAATTTATTCTCTTTTTATTCAGAATAATTTAAATTCATACTTATTTAATCAAACCAATTGCTAATAAGAGTTTATAAATAAAAATAGTTAAGAGGAATATTATGGATTATGATGTAATATACATTGGAAGCGGAAATGCATCTTGGCAAGGTGCTAGGTTCTTGAGAAAAGAGGGTCTGAAGATTCTAATTATAGAAAAAAGCTTATATGGTGGTACATGTGCTAATAGGGGCTGTAACTCTAAGGCCTTGCTTGATGCTCCATATGAAATCAAGGCATTTGCAGATAACTTTGAAGGCTATGGCAAGTCTGGCAATTTTGAAGTGGATTGGCCTGCCCTTATGAAGCTCAAAAGAAAAAGAATAGCAAACATGGCTCCTTTCTTGGACGGCAAATATAAGGAATATGATTTGGATGTTGCCCATGGGGAAGGATACATTGTGGATGAGCATACAGTGAGAGTTGGTGATAAGACATTCACAACAGATAAGATAGTAATCTGTACTGGCTTAAAGCCAATCATTCCTGACATTAAGGGAAAGGAGTATCTTCATGACAGCACTGACTTTTTAGACATTGAAGAGCTTCCTAAACATGCAATCATTATTGGAGGAGGCTTTGTTGGAATGGAGTTTGCATCAATCCTTGCTGAGGCAGGGCTTGAAGCGGATGTGATCATCAGAGGAAACATGGCCTTGAAATTCTTCCATCAGCCTTATGTTCAAAATGTAATCGAGATCCTAAAGGAAAAGAACATTCGATTCCACTTCAATGAGACTGTAAATGAAGTCATTAAGGATGATTCTGTGGTCATTGAAAATCCAGAGGAGAGAGTTAATATCTTCGAAAACGCTCAGAATACTGATGATGATTTAAGGGACCCAGATGCAAAGGTGGACAATAAGGCTTATGAAAATGCATTCACTGTCAACTGTGATAGCGGACTTAGCTTAACCGGCGACTATGTTATTGCAGCTATGGGAAGAACAGCCAATGTGGATACAATAGGCCTTGAGAATGTTGGCTTGGATTATACAAAAGCCGGAATAAAGGTAAATAACTATTTGCAGACTGCTGTACCTAATATCTATGCATGCGGAGATATTGCAGATACTGGAATTGCAAAGCTTGTGACTGTTGCAATCCATCAGTCCAAATATCTTGGAAAGGCATTGTTAGGGGATGCTGAGGAAATAGTCTATCCTGTTGTTCCGGCAGTTGCATACACAATCCCTAGAATAGCAACAGTAGGTGTTCCAGCCTATATTGCAGAACAAAGCGATGAATATGATGTCCATAGGATAAGATATGGAAAGTCATATTCCCTTGAGCTTAAAAATGACACAAGATCAGAGGCAAAGGTCATTGTAGATAAGGATTTAAATATAGTTGGTGCTGAAATATATGCTGCAGATGCTGAAAACGTGGCAAATATGTTTACTTTTATAATCAATCAAAAGATTACTCTTGAAGAGCTTGATAATATGATTTATGCATTCCCTTCAAGCAGTTCTGTTTGTTTGTATAAATTGCATAATATTCATTATAAGTTCTAGGAATAATTTTTATATTTGATTTTAAGGTTTAATTTCATAAATTCAAATTCGATATATTCTATGATTTTCATAATTTTTAATTTGAAATATTATAAGTTAAATTGTATGATTTTCATAAAAATCTTTAAATCGTGCTTTGTTTAGTTTAGAATAAGTTTAAATATATGTTTTTATATAATATTCATTAAAGATTAATTCTTTATCAATTTGTTTAATAAATCTAGAGTTTTGATAAATTTTGATTAAATATTACTTTCAAATGATTGAAATGTGATTTTTAATTTACTTTCATAATTATTAGATTTAAAAATTCGGAGGAGATTTTATTAAAAGAGCAGTTATTCTTTTAATCTTATTAATCTCTTTATCCTGTTTGTCTATTGTTAGTGCAAACGATTTGAATTCAATTGACGATTCCATTGAAGCAGATAATCTAAATTCTATTGAAATTGAAGACATTCAAGTTGATTCTGTAGAATCAGATGATTTAGAAAAGTCTAATATTGATGAAAAAGTTTTAAGTGATGGGGAATCAGATGGCGATTCCGGCAATGAAACTGAAACTCTTTCATCAGGTGATGAAAATAATGAATCTGATGTCTCTTCTAATCCAAATGAAGGTGTAGCTACTAATTTAGAATTGGATAACGATGCTGATAAGGAAAATGTCAAGATTGGCGAGTTGGTTACTTGGACTCTCGAAGCTAAAAATTATGGTCCTTATGATGCTGAAAACACTCAAGTCTATGACGAATTGCCTGAAGGCTTAGAGTATGTCAGCCATACTGTCACAAAGGGAGAATTTAATCCTGAAACTGGCATTTGGAAAATCGGGGACTTGAAAGTCGGTGAGAAAGAGTATTTAAAAATCGTTACAAAGGCAGTTACTACAGGTGAAAAGGTTAATAAGGCTAATTTAACAAGCGATACAGATATTATCGATCCGGATGAATGTTACGAGGAAGAAGAAATTGATGTGGAAGATGATGATGACAATCATTTTGAAAAAGTTATACATTCAAAACAATTACCTCGTGTAGGAAATCCGATATTTTTACTTATCTTGTCTTTATTGACAGTTTTAGGTTTAAATACTAGAAAAAAATAGTTTTTTAAAATCTTAAGATTAGATATTTCTTTTTTTTTATAATCTTAAGATTTCAATTCTTTTTATGTTTTTAATTTCTTTTTTTTATAATTTTAATATCCAATTCTTTTTATGGTTTTTTATTTCTTTTTTTTATAATTTCAATATCCAATTCTTTTTATGGTTTTTAATTTCTTTTTTTATATTTTCAATATCTCAATTCTTTATTGTTTTTATCTTGTTTTATGATTTATTTTTTCATAATCTTGAGATTTTGATTCTTTTTTTATAATTTCAACCCTTTTTATTCAATTCTCTCATATTGAGGAATTATCATACATATTATTTTGATATAATTTGATCTTTCCAGCCCTATAAATCTCAGTATAATTTGCAAGACTTACATTGTCATGCTTTACAATCAGATAATCACTCTCTGACTGGTCTATCACCCCTAGCTTGACATAACGAACGTCCTTTTTAAGGGTCCAGGTTCCAAAACGGGATCCATATGAATAGTCTGAACTTAAATTCTTATTAAGATAGTCAGGGTCATATTCAACCAAATAGTCGTATACCTCTTGGATTGCGGTATTGTTTCTTTCAGTGTCAAAGTTTCCGTCAGTGAATGTGAATGAAAGGGAATAGACAATAATTATCGCTGCAATGATTATTAAAGTTATCTTAAGGATATTTGAATCCTTGAACTTATTAAATATCTCTTCTATTGTCCTTAAGACAAAATAGACTACAGCAGGCAATGCTATAATCAGATATCTTTGTCCTTTTATTGTGATAAAGCTGAAGAAGACTGCAAAGACAAAAATCCAAGCTAGGAAAAATATGTCCAGATTGAAGGTCCTCTTATCTATATCGAACTTATCTGCCAGCGATAGAAGGCATACGCAGATGGTTAGAAGTGCAACATTAGTCACCATATGTGAGATATACTTAAATCCGATGATAGCTATTGGAATTAGGATTATTATAAGCCCTACCAACAGGTATTTAAAGTGAGGTGTCTTGTAATCTCTCACCATAGGGTATTCCTTTCTTCTTCTGATTATGTTTGCAAAGTTGAACACTGTTCCGATTGCTATGATTGCAGGAATGATCAATGAAAACTCTTGGCTGATTTGAGGATAGAAGAAAGTGTAGAGATTTCTTATATAGAACTTCTTATCGTTATAGTAAAAATGACTTCTCGCTGCTTTTGCACTGTTGAATCCGTTTAGAGACTCTTGAGATTGTGTCAGGAATGTCAGATTAGCTCCATATGACCATATCACTTCACAAAACAGTATAAATAAGACAACAGCTATAATCAGAGATATTACAATGTATTTAAACTCTTCGCTTTTTATATAGTTCTTAATAACTATCTTAAGCTCATCCCTATCGCTTAATGCCAAATCCACAAGATTGAAGAAGTCATGTTTAGTTAGGTAGTATAAGAACAATATAGGTATTATGAATAATGCATCATATTTTGTGAATATTGATATAATCAGGAATATTGAAGTTGGAATGTAGTATTTAGGGTTTTTGTCAACTGCCAATACCATGAATAGGAATGTAATGATGCTGAAGGCGCATACTGGAATGTCTATGCCTCCCCCGCCCCAGATTGTGAGGACTATGTGGAAGCTTGCAAATAGGATGCAGCCGAAAAAGGAGTAGACCTCATTGAACTTGGTTTTAAATAGTAGGTACAATCCAATTTCACCAAGGATGCTTATGACTCCGCTAACGATCATTATTGCTATCTTGTCCACTATTCCCATTCTAAAGAGAAGTGATGTCAGGAATGATACGACAGGTGTTAGGAACATTCCATAGGAATAGTTCTCTATATGGCCCTGCATTCCAGCATAGACTAAACCGTTAATTAAATAGACAAATGGGTCTGATTTAAAGTTAAGGGTATAGTTTACATCGATTAGGTGGACTGTATAGAGAATTGAAAAAACAGTCAATGCCAGCAGATATATGCCATCCTTCTTGGTCAAGTTCAAATCATTAAAAAAGCTTTTGATATACACAATATTACTATTTTATTTATTTAATATAAAAGTAACTATTATGGGTTAAGTTTGATTTATTTTATTGCTTTTGAATAGATAGAAATTCTATTTTTAAGTCAATCATTGTAAGGCTTTTTTTTTTATTAAGGTTTAGTTATTCTTTTAATTTAGGTTGAGTTATTTCTTAAATAATGTTTAAATATTTTTTAAAATAAAATATATTATAATAATCATTATTCTTATAATTGGAGATTAACAATGGCTAAATTAACATTTAGGAACGCTAGCGAAGAGGATGTGCCTTTAATTTTAGAATTCATTAAGAAATTAGCAGATTATGAACATAGATTGGATGAGGTTATCGCTACAGAGGAAGCATTAAAATACTGGATTTTTGATAAGCAACAAGCGGAAGTCATATTTGCCCTTGAAGATGGAAAGGAAATAGGATTTGCATTTTTCTTCCTTAGCTTTTCAACATATATCGCTAATGTCAACATGCACCTTGAGGATCTTTTCATAGACCCTGAATATCGTGGAAATGGTTATGGCAAGGCTCTTCTTCGTGAGCTTGCTAAAATAGTAAAGGAGAGAGGATATGGCAGATTCGAATGGACATGCCTTGACTGGAATCAGCCAAGCAAGGACTTTTATAAATCCATTGGTGCAAAACAGAAGGATTGGAATGTATTTCACTTTACAGGCCAAGAACTAGAGGATTTCATTAATGAGGATTAAATTTATTTTTCACCTATTATTTTTTTCATTTCTTCAATTTTTTTCATTGTTTTTGTTTTAATCATTAGGTTCTTTTTTTCATTATTTCATTTTTTTCATTATGCATTTGAATATTTATTCATTTTTTTCAATAATATAATTTAAATTTTATTAAATCATCCATTTTTTTATTAATTTTTTACTATTTCTTTTAAAAAATCCAATTGATTTTTAAAAAATATTATATCATTTTTTAATTTCAATAAAGTTTTAATAAGTGTATTGCTAAAAATAAATATGATAATAAATTAACTTTTATCGTTTTATTAATTTTTATTTTTTTTCATTTTCTAATATTAATAAAATTTTTAATTTATTTTCACAGGTTTTTTGTGTGATATAATGAGTGAAGAAAGCGATATGATTTATGATTTATGGGATAAGCCACCTCTTGTAGAGTGGATTCTATTATCTCTTCAACGTTTTATGCGCTATTTTCGGTGCAACAATTTTAGTACCGATTGTAGTGAATTCAACTGTTGGCGAACCTGTGCTATCTGTTCCAGTTGCTTTAATCACTTCTGGGATAGGTACACTCATTTATGTAATCTGTACACGGAATAGAAGTCCGGTGTATCTGGGAAGCTCATTTGCATTCATTGCACCTATGGTTGCCGGATATGCCATCGGCGGAAAATCAAGTATCTTCTCAGCATTGATGGTTGTAGGTTTGGTCTATGTTGCAATTGCAATTATCATCAGGGCCACCGGTAAGGAATGGATCAATAAGCTATTGCCTCCTGTAATTGTAGGTCCTATGATTATGGTTATTGGGCTTTGTTTGGCCCCTACCGCTATTCAGGAAATAGGACTTGATCAGGCTGTAGTTCCAATCAATAACATTATTGTGGCTCTTGCAGCATTCCTGACCACTGCTGTAATAGCAATCCGTGGAAAAGGAGTATTGAAGGTTATTCCTTTCCTCATTGGTATTATTGTAGCATATGTCGTTGCAGCGTTATTAGGTATGGTTGACTTTTCAGGATTCTTTTCAGCAAGCCTCTTTGAAGTTCCAGAGTTCTATATGCCGTTTATAAACTACAGCTTCAATCCTACAGCTCTTCTTACAATAGTTCCGATTGCTCTTGTAACAATGGTAGAGCATGTTGGGGACCACAAGGTATTAGGGGAAATCATTGGACGTGACTTGATTCAGGACCCTGGATTGAACAAGACCCTTCTTGGTGACGGTCTTGCTACCTTCTTTGCAGCGCTCCTCGGTGGGCCAGCTAACACCACTTACGGTGAAAACACTTCTGTTGTAGGTCTTACAAGAGTTGCATCAATCTATGTTATCGGTCTTACTGCAGTGTTTGCAGTTATCTTTGCATTCTCCGGACACTTGACTGCACTTCTTGCCGCTATGCCTAACCCTGTTATCGGAGGTGTGGCTATTCTTCTTTACGGATTCATTGCAGTAAATGGTGTAAAGCTCTTGATTCAAGAGGAAGTTGATTTCAACAATAACAAAAACATTGTTGTAGCAGCTACCATGTTGGTTTTAGGTTTAGGTGGAGCTACCTTGTCCGTTGCTCAAGGTGACTTATCTGTGTCAATTTCTGGTATGGCTCTTGCTGCTATTGCTGGTGTAATCCTTAACTTGATAATTCCAGAAAGAAAAGAAGATAACAAATTTGTTCCTGAAGTTAAATAATTCTTATTCTTTTCTTTTTATTAATTTTTAATCCTTTTTTTCTTTTTTTCTAGTTTTAATTCTTTTAGGTATTTTTTTCTTTTTTTTCTGATTCTTTTTTTTTAGAGTTTTAATTCTTTTAGGTATTTTTTTCTTTTTTTTCTGATTCTTTTTTTTTTAGAGTTTTAATTCTTTTAGGTATTTTTTTCTTTTTTTTCTGATTCTTTTTTTTTAGAGTTTTAATTCTTTTAGGTATTTTTTTCTTTTTTTTCTGATTCTTTTTTTTAGAGTTTTAATTCTTTTAGGTATTTTTTTCTTTTTTCTGATTCTTTTTTTTTAGAGTTTTAATTCTTTTAGGTATTCTTTTTCTTTTTTCTGATTCTTTTTTTTAGAGTTTTAATTCTTTTAGGTATTCTTTTTCTGATTCTTTTTCCTACTTTTTATTCTAATTTCATTTTACTTTCTTAGATATTTTGTTTATGAATTTCTTAATATACAGTTCATTCAATCATTGATTTCTAATATTGCAGATTAAAATAATAAGTTATTTAACTTATTTAATACATAAATATAATCAATAAAGTTTCAACTTAAATATGGAGATATAATATGAATGAAATAGTTTTAAATCATCCATTAATAACTCATAAATTGGCTATTTTAAGAGATGTAAACACAGGTACAAAAGAATTCAGAGAGCTTGTTACAGAAATATCCACTCTTTTATGCTATGAAGCAACCAAAGACGCAAAGCTTGAAGAGGCAGAAATTGAAACTCCTCTTGCTAAGATGAAGACAGGCAAGCTGAATGAAGACAATTATGCAGTTGTCCCTATCCTAAGGGCAGGTATGGGTATGGTTGAAGGAATCATCAATGTGATTCCAAATGCTAAAGTAGGTCATATAGGTCTTTATAGGAATGAAGAGACCTTTGAACCTGTTGAATATTACTATAAGATGCCTGATGGAATCGGAGATAGGATAGCTATGATTATTGACCCTATGCTTGCAACAGGAGGAAGCGTATCTGCAACCATTGACAAGCTAAAGGCCGATGGGGTAAAGCAAATCAAGTTCCTATGCATAGTTGCAGCCCCTGAAGGAATCAGGGCTCTTGAAGCAAATCATCCTGATGTTCAGATATACTGTGCAACAGTTGATGAGCACTTAAATCCTAATGCATATATCGTTCCAGGTCTTGGTGACGCTGGAGATAGGATTTATGGTACTAAATAATCAAGCAAGCTTTTTTGGCCTACGGCCAAAAAACCTTGACCAAAATTTTTATTTCTTTTTTTGTTTAATCTCTTCTTTTATTTATTATCTAATGTACTATTTAATTCTTCTTTTTAGTTTAATCTTCATTTATCAATTTTTATTCTAATTTCCTTCTTTTATTACTTTTATTTTAATTTTAAACTCTCCCTATTCTTTTTATATCTTTTCAAAATTATCTTTTCAAATACAATTGAGAATCATTTCAATAAATTTATATATCATCTAAAATAATTATTATATAAGAGAAGATTATATTATTCAGATTTTTATTCAATATTTTAAAAAAATAAAGATGAATTATTATCTTTATTAAGTATTAAATATTCTTAATCTTTTTTTAATATAATCTTAATCTTGGATTGTTTATTTTAATTTAACCTTTTGAATAAATTACTTTAATTTAACCTCTTAAGTAAATTAATTTAATTGGCTTATTTGAGCTTGATCTTTATTAATTTAATTTATTTCTTAAAATAAACTAATTTATTTAACCTTTTAAAATAAGCTAATTTAATTTAACCTTTTAAATAAAATAAACTTTGGTTGTCGAATTTTTTATATAATGTGGTGTAAATATGAAAGAATTATATGAAAAAATGATTAATGAATCAGTAGCTGCATTGCAAGCAGATATTGATGTAATTAGTGCAAATAGATACAACGACTTTAAGATTGTTGATGCAAAACCTTATGCAGATGCTGTAGCTGGAATGACCTGTATAGACGGACAAGCAAAATCTGTAATTGACTTGCACAAGAAATCTGTGGAAAGCCATTACAAGGTATTGACTTCCGTTGCTGAAACCATCAGACCTGAAGACGATCCATTTATTGAACATTACCAAACTCCTCCTATACTTGAAATCCTATGTGAGGAAGACGGTGAATTTGCAGACAGTATGGCTACATTTATTCAAGCTATTGCTGACAGTGAAACATTGATTACAAGAGAATCCGTCCGCCGTTACGGTGGATTCTATGGTCCTACCTGTGTAGTGGACTTTGCTTTGATGCCAGGAAGCACTTCCAATGTAGTAAACCAAATCTTGAAGACCATTCACATTCCTGTAATGCACAAACAAGCAATCCTCTCTGCCAAATCTTGGGGTATGAACACATCCTATGGTATTGGTGATTCATTTGCTCATGCAATTGAAAACGGTGCAACTGCAGCAGAAGCAGCTGCAAAAGAAGTTGAATCAATGCAAATGATCTATAAGGAACCTGTAGAGGCTCAAGGTAAATTAATGGACGATGCAGGACACTCTTCATTTGATGTAAGAGCATTTATGGAAGGATACAAAAAAGAAATGAGACCTGTTGTCAAAGCTGCTATGGATGATGGCGTGCATTATGGTAATATCGTAACCGTACCTGCATACTGTGTAGGGGACATTGGTCACCACATCGGTCAAGCAAGCTACAACATGTGTAAGGATGACGTGACTTTAGCTATTATTCAAGCAACTGCTAAAGTAATGGAAGCTTCCTTGAAAGACAACATTGGCAAATTTATGCATCCATCACAAGTCTTGAACTTAGCTACCGGTTCAACTGCATGTGCTACTGAGTACATTCTTGAATTAGATGGATTTAATTCCACTATGGTTGTAGACTTATTAACCAAAAGATTCCACAACTTTGTACAACAATATCCTACCAGAGGAGCAGCTGCAGAATTGCACAACTGTGACTTTATGGACATGATTCACAGAGGTTCCACTTACATAAGCGCTGCAAGAAAAGCAAGAAGCAGTGCAAAAATCGACCTTGTACCTAAAGTCAATGGATTTGCTGTTGACTTAGGAGCAATCACCCATAATGAAGTTCTCATGAACCCACAAAGATACACTTATCCTGCTTGTGGAATTACAGTAAGATTCTCCTCACTCATGAGACTTGCAGACTATCCATGTCTCCTTACTCCTGAACCTGTAACTGCAACCATGATGACTAACATCATTGCACTCAATAAGGAAGTTCCTGGTTCTCCTGTAAGAGGATGTAAAAACTGTGCTTCTTGCATAATTGATGCAAAACACGAATACTGTCAATGGAAAGAATCTGTATAGATTTAATTGATTTAGAATCAATTTAAAATTAAATTAATTATAATTAAGCTTTTTAGCTTAATTATTTTTTTTATTTATTTAAACATTTAATTTAGTTAATTTTCATCTAAATTAAGATGTTTTAATTGTTTTAGGCCTAAAAACAATTATGATCTTTACGATTATTTGAAGTGATTTATTTAAAAAAATAATTATGGAGGGAAAATATGGCTTCTTGTAATATAGGAAAAAAATTCATAGCAGAGCTTATAGGTACCTTTTTCCTAGTGTTCTTCGGTACCGGAGCTGCTGTTGTAACTTTACTTATTTCTGATAGCGTAACTCCAGGAAAAGCTGGCATCGGATTGCTCGGCGGTCTTGGAGATTGGATAGCTATTGCATTAGCATTCGGTTTAACTGTAATGGCATGTATCTACTTGTTTGGAAAGATCTCAGGTGCACACTTGAACCCTGCAGTAACAATAGGACTCCTTGCAAGCAAAAACATCTCTGCAATTGACAGTATCTACTACATTGTAGCCCAAGTAATTGGAGCATGTTTAGGAAGCTTATTGCTATATGTATGTTTAGGAGCTCAAGCTGTAACAATTGGAGGATTAGGTGCTACCGCTCCAGGTATGGGAGTGGGATATCTTCCTGCTTTGATTGCCGAATGTATAGGTACTTTCTTCCTTATGCTTGTTGTAATGGGCGTTGCTGTTGATGAAAAGGCAGAACCTGGATTTGCAGGTATTTCAATCGGTATGACTGTAGCAGCTGTAATCATCGTTTTAGGTGCATTCACCGGTGCTTCAATCAACCCTGCACGTACCTTTGGTCCTTACTTGATGGACACCTTGCTTGGCGGAACCAATTTCTGGGGATTCTTCCCGATTTACTTGATTGGTCCTATAGTAGGTGCAGTCCTTGCAGCAATATTATATGGATACTTAGCTAAAGGCAATGATGCATGTGCATTGCCACAACCTTTCTTTGAAGAATAGACAAGCTTTTTTGGCCTTACGGCCAAAAAACCTTGATAAAAAATTTTTATCTCAGTTGGGAGTAATTGAGGCTTTTTTAAAAGTTTGATTTAAGTTTTTATAGGTATAAATGCTCTTAACTGATTATTTTTCTTTTTTTCTATTCAAATTTTCTTTAAACATTATATATTTCTTTAATTTACATTGAATTTCATTTTCTATCTCTTTTTTCATTTTAATTTTTAAAAAATGTCATTTCCATGAATGTTTTTTAATTCTAATAAATTTATTTTTATACAATTGCTTTAGTTAAAATAACTTAATTATTTATATTAATATTTAAATAATTTTTAAAACATAAATAGAATTAAATATTTTTTTATTATCACAAAACATAAATATAGGTGTTTTTCATGAAAATCTTAGCATTAATAGGAAGTCCTAGAAAACACAGTAACTGTGAAGCAATCGTTGACGAAATAGCAAAAGGAGCAGAAGAAAACGGCCATGAAGTGATTAAATACATTATTCAAGATTTGGATATTGCTCCATGCAGTGGTTGTGAGCTATGCCGTAAAGGCAAGGACTGTCGCTATACAGATGACGGCACTGAAATCATAGACCAATTGGCAGATGGAGCAAGCGTTATATTGGCAAGTCCTATCTATTTCGGTCAGATGTCTGCTCAAGCAAAGACAATAGTGGATAGGTTCTATAGCATTTTCAACAATCCAAATAAAAGCTTCTCAAAAGATGCAAAGGCAGCTATTGTATTGACTCATGCTTATCCTGGGGATTATGATGCTTATCTTCAATTGACCATTGCCCAGCCTTTCCAAAACAATACAGAAATGGAATTTATTGGAGCAATAGATGCTGGAGATTTAAAGTTCCCAGGTGATGTAAAGGATAAGCCAGAGATCTTGAGAGAAGCTTATGAGTTGGGTAAAAAGTTCTAGCAAGCTTTTTTGGCCTTCGGGTGAAAAACCTTGACCAAAATTTTTATTTATTTTTTGAAAGACGGACTATTTTTTTTACTTTTAAAACTATGCTGGGGAAAGTTTTTAAATTTTAGAACTTAATTAACTTAATTTATCTTAGGAGGCTTATTTATGTGTACAGCAAGTGAATATTTAACAGAAAACCATTATTTTGGCAGAAACTTTGATTATGAAATCTCATACAAGGAAAGAGTTTGCATAACTCCAAGAAATTATGAATTTAAATATAGAAAAATAGATGATATGAAATCCCATTATGCAATTATTGGAATTGCTGCAGGTATTGACGAGTATCCTTTATACTATGATGCTTGCAATGAGAAAGGGGTTGCTATTGCAGGTCTTAACTTTGCAGGAAATGCTATATATAGGGAAATGGAAGAGGATATGGTTAATGTTACTCCATTTGAATTCATCCCTTACCTCTTATCTCAAGCAGATAGTGTTGAAGATGTAAAAGAATTGCTTCAGAATCTTAATTTAGTGAATATCAATTATTCCGAAAACCTTCCATTGTCTCCTCTTCATTGGATGATTTCCGATAAGGATTCATCTATAATTGTAGAGCCTTTGGAAGACGGCTTGAAGGTATATGACAATCCTGTAGGAGTTTTAACCAACAATCCTAAATTTGATATGCAGCTGTTTAATTTAAACGATTATAGGAACTTGTCAGTAAAGACACCTGAAAACACTTTCTCTAAGAATCTCAATTTGGATGACTATAGCAGGGGAATGGGAGCAATCGGACTTCCAGGTGACTTGTCATCAGCATCCAGATTTGTTAAGGTGGCATTCACAAAGGAAAATTCATTTTCCGGCACAAGCGAAAGCGAAAGTGTCTCTCAATTTTTCCACATTCTAGGTTCTGTTGAGCAGCAAAAAGGATTGACATTTATCAATGACCCTGATTTATATGAATATACCATTTATTCATCTTGCTATAATACAAACAAGGGTATTTTATATTATAAAACCTATGACAATCATCAGATAACTGCTGTAGATTTAAATAGGGAAGATCTTGATGGGGATGGATTGATAATTTATCCTTTGATTAATGAGGCACAGATTAACTTTATTAATTAATTTCATAATTAATTTTAATTAATTTTTTAAATTATTTTAATTTTTAATTTTTAATATTCCAAAAGATTTTCAAAAAGTTTTTATACTATGAAACTAAATTATATTTAATAACTTATCCTAAATAAAAAGATTCAAAATAATTTATTTTGTCCTTTTTATATTTTATTTGGATCATTTGTTTTTAAATGGTGAATTGAATTAGGATTTTGTCCTTTTTATATTTTATTTGGATCATTTGTTTTTAACGGTGATTTGGATTAGGATTTGTCCTTTTTTATATCATGTTTTTAAACAATGAATTGAATTAGGATTTGTTATTAAAAAAAATATAGGAGAGATTATCATGGCAGATTTAAAAGGAACCAAAACTGAAGAAAACTTAAAGGCCGCTCTTGCTGGCGAATCTCAAGCACGTGTAAAATATGAATTCTATGCCTCCCAAGCTAAAAAGGATGGCTATGTTGAAATCAAGGACATTTTCCAAGAGTCCTCTGACAATGAGAAGGAACATGCAAAAATCTGGTTCAAGCTCTTAAACGGTGGAAAAGTACCTGACACCTTAACTAACCTTGCAGATGCAGCAGCTGGAGAACATGAAGAATGGACTTCAATGTATAAGGAATTTGCTGAGACCGCTAGAGAAGAAGGCTTTGATGACATTGCAGCATTATTCGATGCAGCTGGAGCAACAGAAAAGGCTCACGAAGACAGATACAATGCTTTAACTGATAAGATAAAAGCAGATAAGGTCTTTAAGAAAGATGAAGAGATTGCTTGGAAATGTAATAACTGCGGTTATATCCACTATGGAAAAGACGCTCCTGAAGTCTGTCCGTTATGTGATCACCCACAAGCACACTTCAGAAAACAAGACACTAGTTATATCTAGATTTTAAAGTTAAACTATTGATTTTTTATAAATCAATATAAACTTTTATTTTTTTTTATTTTTTTAATTTAACTATTATTTTATAATTCTATTTTTATTTAAATATTTTTATCTCTTATTTTAATTCTTATAGTTTTTAAAATATCTTTTTGCTTTTGATAAATAAATAAAATTATTTATATTTTTTATAGGCTATTGTTTAATTCAGTATTGGTTGTTCTGAATAATTTCCAAATAGTATTTGCCCTTTGCAGTTATTCTATAGAATCTGAATCTTTTATCCTCTTCATTCATGCAAACGACTAATTCTTTTTCTTTTAGGCTTGAGAGGTATTTGGAGACGTGGTGGCTGCTGTCGTCAATCTCTTTGCTTATGGTGGATGGTATTTTGTCCCCTTGATTCAATGATTTTAGTATTTCAACCCTTTTATTGGACCTTGCTAAAAATGAGATTAGGCTCATATCCACTATATTTGCAGAGTCATTGTGGAAGCTTCCTTCTGGATTATCCTTGGAATTGTATTTGATGTTTGCATCATCAAATTCTTCTTTAAAATTATTATGGAAATAATAGTTTCCAGAAGGTTTATAATCATCATTATTTTCTAAGTTGAATGGCTTTCCGGGTCTTGAATTTTTTTTAAATTGATAGAATTCATTCTTCAATTCTTTTAAATCCTCTTTCAATTTCCTATTTTCTTCCATTAATTTCCTAT
Source organism: Methanobrevibacter ruminantium M1 (assembly GCF_000024185.1). NCBI lineage: Archaea > Methanobacteriati > Methanobacteriota > Methanobacteria > Methanobacteriales > Methanobacteriaceae > Methanobrevibacter > Methanobrevibacter ruminantium. Next base: position 1,808,710 of record NC_013790.1, on the reverse strand, counting down.
TATCTTCAAGAATCCTGTCCATATTAGGGTCTTTCATAATTTAAAGTATAGTTTTAGCATATTTATTACTATGTTCATACTATGTGCACACTATTAGCATGATATTAGCAATATTTATATATTATCTTCATCAATTTATTATTAAATAGAACTAAGAAATGAAATTTTTTATTTCTAGGACAATTTAAATCGAAGAGTAAAATAGTTTTTAACTTCTTTTAGATATTGTTTAGGGGGTTTTTAACTTCTTTTACCTAGTTTAGGGGGTTTTTAACTCCGTTTAGTATAATTTTTAAAATTTAAAAATGGTGAAAAAATGTTAGTTCGTAATTTAGATTTCTTGTCAATTCCAAAGGAATTTTCAAAAGTTGAATTAGATATTTATGAAGGTAAATCTATCGTTCTTGTTTATATTGAAAACAAAGGTTATTCACTAGTATTAAAAAAGAACAACGAAAACGATTCTATATTCCTACTAAAAACTGATTTGGCTCCAGATAATATTGATTCTGATAAAGAAGACTTCATTAATGTAATAAAAATGTTATTGGATAAAATCTACGAAGGTGCAGAGATTAAGGAATATGAAAAGCAGCACCACGAGCATGTGTTCTTACAATTGATGGATTTATTGATTGAAGGAGAAACAGTTGAAACAATCACTGAAGAATCTAAGATTTATGCCGACATTGAAAAGGGATTCATGAAGTTGGAGCTTGATATCATGGATAACAAGATCAATTCCTTAAACAGTGCAATCGGTGAGATTTCAGGTAATTTAAACAATCTTGGAAGCAAAGTTGAAGATAGCAAGATAGAAAACAGACTTAAGAAAACTTTCTCTCAATAATAATAACAAATGAAAGGGTTTTTTAATATCGTCTTAAAAGGGGTGATAAAATGGTTAAATGCAGTAATTGTGGTGCAGAAGTGGGAGATGCAAGTTTTTGCTTTTCCTGTGGTGAGAAGGTAGATGGTGGAAATGTAGATTCTAACATATGCCCTAAATGCGGTACTGAAAATTCAAAAGGAACCGTATTTTGTGTTGGATGTGGTCAGAAATTTGATAATGCATTAGTTCCAGAATCTGTAGCGCGCAAACAAAAGGAATGGGAACTTAGACGTCAGCAAATCATTGAAAGATATGATCAGCTTGCAGATGAGTTTGGAATTAAGGATAAGGATTATTTCCTAACCAGTGTGGTAAGGGTTAATATGTTGGAAGAGAAAACTACTAAACATAAAGTTTGGGGTTCTGTTGGCTCTTATGGCGGAAATAAAACTACAATTGATGGTTTCTTCTTAATAGAAGATGATAAGTTTGTCTTTATGGAAATCGATAATAGAGACTGGAAAAAAGTCAATGCGGGAATAAACAATTTCTACTTTGACAAGATTGTTTCTATGAGAATTACAAAAAGACTTGGTGACATTTCAAGATATGAGGACATTACTAAAAGAACAAGTCTAAATTCCGCTCATGCCATTAAAAGAGCCATTCAAAATGATATCCAATCTCTTAAAGCCACAAGATTTAAAGATCTTATTGTAAACAACGATAGTGCTGATATGTTTGATAGGTTATTAATCAAGCTTGTAGATAACACTTCATTTGAAATCAGACTTCCTAGCTTTGAATTTGGAGAGAATTTGGTGGCATTGTTTGAAATATCTAGAAACAGTCCTCAAACTGTTGTCATCGAGACTGATTCAAAACCAAGCAAAGCAGATCTTTTAAAGGAATATAAGGAACTATTGGATTCTGGCGCCATAACTGAAGAAGAGTATGATGAGCTTAAAAAAGAGGTTTTATCTAGTTAATTTCATATATGGATGTTTTGATTAATTATATGTTTATCTAGATAAATTTATTTCTTTTTTATTTTTCTTTTATTTTTGGGGTTTATTATGATTAAATGTGATAATTGTGGTTTAAAATTTGATGATGACACTGAAATATGTCCTAATTGTGGCAATAAACTAGATTCTACCCAATCTGTTCAAGAAACTGAAGAAGCTTCTAAAAAATGCCCTAGCTGCGGGTCACTCATTGGAATTAATGAGTTTATTTGTCCAAGCTGTGGAAATAAGATAGAGGAATTAAAAATCATTAGAACATGTCCTAATTGTGGTGTGAATTTGGATGATGATGCGGTATTCTGTGATAATTGTGGTGCTAATTTGTCTTCAACTTCAGATCAGATTCAAGAGTTCAATAAATCTTTAATTGAGTCTAATAAATCTTTAATGGACCAAATTGCTGATTTGCTTACTAAGTTTGGGAAATTTATCGATGATTTATTCTCTTCATTTAAAAAAGATAAGTAATTTTTATTTTAGCAATAAAAATCTTAATTATTTTTATAAATTTTTTTTAGTTCTTTTTTTATTTTTCTATTAATTTCTTTTTTAATTTTAAGCAAATTTTTTTTAATTATTTTTTCTAATTTTTTTGATTTATTAAATCATTATTTTACAAATTTTAGTTCATGTCAATATTGATTTGAACTTGTTAAATTGATGTCATTTCGTAAAATTGATTTCAAAAGGCTAAATTGATTTGATTTTGTTAAAACTACATGTCTAAATCGTTAGTTTTATAAATAAGTATTTTTAAACTATTTTTAGGCAATTTATTAATCAAGTAATTTATCTAGATATCTGAATTTTCTTAAGCAGGATCTTGGTACTTTCCTGACTATTGTTGGGAGGTGATATCTATGATGGATTTTCTTTTAGAATTAAGTATTTTCTTTATTTTATTAGCATTTATTCAAGTTACTCTTTATTTGATTTTGTTATAAATAAAATTTAATAAAATGTAATTTAAATTATTTGATTTTTTATTTTGCCTATCTGAAAATTTAAGAAAGTTTAAATAATAGTTTTTACTATATTTATATAAGTACTAAGATTTTCAATTTTAAATTTTTAAAATTGAATCCTGCTAGTGGAGTTTTTACTCCACTTTTTTTTATGGAAAATATATTTGTTCGTATATTTTAAAATTATTTAAAAAATTTTCTGTACTCAAGACTTTTTTTCATAAAATTAATAAATTCTATAAAAATCCTTATTTTATTTTAGGAAACTCTAATTTTATACAAAAACTTTTTAAATGATTACTTGTAAATATATAATTACGTTAGAAATTTTACTATAAGTTTTATCATGCCTTTGCATTAAAACTAATTTTTAACGTGTATTATTAAACTCTTATGGGACTATAATATTTAAAATTTGATTAATAATTAAATAATTAATTAAAAACGTAAAACTCAAAAATTAAGAATGATACCTCAAATTGTTTTAAACAATTTATTAATTCAATTTATTTAAACTAAAACGATTAATCAAAACACATTTTAAATATTGTCCTTTGGATGTGGCGAAAAGCTGAACAAGAGGTTATATAAATGATGTACAAATATATTAGAGATGCATGGAAAAATCCAGATGAGTCTTATGTAAGGGAACTTATGTGGCAAAGAGTTCCTAAATGGAGAAAACAACCTGCAATTACCAGAATCGACAGGCCAACCAGAATCGATCGTGCAAGATCTCTCGGTTACAGAGCTAAAAAAGGTTTCGTAGTTGTAAGAGTAAAAGTTAGACGTGGTGGACGTAGAAAAACTCGTTTCAAACACGGTCGTAGACCAAAAAGAATGGGTGTAAACAAAATAACCATGGCTAAATCCATTCAAAGGATCGGAGAAGAACGTGTTGCTAAGAAATACCCTAACATGGAAGTATTAAACTCCTACTGGGTATGGTCTGACGGAAAATACAAATACTTTGAAGTTATCTTAGTAGACCCACAAAGTCCTTCCATTAAAAACGACCCAAAAATCAACTGGATTTGTGAAAAACAGCACAGAAGCAGAGCTCTCAGAGGCTTAACCAGTGCTGGTAAAAAAGGCCGTGGCCGTAGAAATGGAGGAAAAGGCAGTGAAAAAAGATTAAAATAATCTTTTTTTAATTTTTCTTTTCTTTTTATTTTTTTATTTTTTTTAACAACTATTTTTTCTACTTTTAATTAATTTTAATGCTTATTTTATGATTTTTATATTCAAATTTTATTCTTTTTAATTTTCAATTAGGATTGTTAGTTATGATTCATAATATCAGATATCGTGTTTTTATTTATGAAAATGAAGATAAGGATAAGGTTTTAGAAGCCCTACTCAATATACTTCCAACAGCAGAGCCTGAAGCTGAAGAGGCAGAGGGGCTTCTCGAAGAGAAGATGCTTATTCTAACTGGAGCCATCTCCAAAAAGAGAGAAACCAAAGAGTTCTTAAACACCCTTATCGAATCCATTGGAGAAGATCAATTAATCAAGCTATATAATGATTTGGATAGAAAGATGGATGAAAAAGGCAATCTCTTCCTAAGATTATCCAAAGAGAAGGCATTAGATGAGGAATGGGAAATATTGGATGGTGGAGACAGCATACATCTAAAGATAAAGATAGCTGCATATCCGGCTAAAAAGGAAGTTGCATTAAAAAAGATTAAAGAAGTCTTCCCAGAGGATATTATAAATGCTTAGTTAAGAAAGATTAAAGAGGTCTTTCCAGATGGTATTATAAATTCTTAATTAATATTTTAGACATCGAAAACTTTTTAATCATTTTCATTTTTAAATGCTTTCAAACTTTAAACTATTTAAAATACTTTTAATAAATATTTATATGAACAAATTTGATTTTTTAAAAATTATTAACTGATTTTTTTTCTATTTTTAAAACTAATTAAAGGTAATCATTATGAAATTCCATGACTTGAACATAAGAGGAACAGACTACAATAACGATTTGGCTCTAATCAAAGAGGCCTATAAGTTCGGATGGGATTATCTTAATTTAAATTATTCCCAAGACCATTATAAGGAAGCCTTATCCTATAAGGATGATTTGCTTGAGGAAATATCTCTTTTTGAATGGAAAGACAGCTATAGAAACAAATACAACAGCCAGTCCATAGAGATTTCCATGGGAATCAACATTCAGAATGCCAATTCAAATGAGATAAGAAAGATTGTAAACAAATATAGGAACAATTGCTCTTATATGAGTGCTTTAGGCGGGGACTTAAAGGTAAACCGTAGCGTATGTGAAAACCATAGGATGGATGTATTGTCCCGCCCATATTATAAAAGAAGGGATTCCGGCATGAATCATGTATTGGCTAAGGAAGCAGCCCGAAACAATGTGGCTATCGAATTATGCTTCCGTGACGTATTAAAGAACAGCCTGAAGTTTAGGGCTAATATAATCAGCAGCTTTAAGGAAATAATGATGTTTCATAGGAAATATAATTTTCCTATCATTCTGACAACTGATTCCAAATCAATCTATGACATTCGCTCAACAAAGGATATAGTCGGCTTCTTTAAGTCAATAGGATTTTCAGACAAAGAGATTTATAATGGATTCTATTACTATCCAAGGGAGATAATTGACTTTAACCGCCAAAGAAAGAACATGGTTATTAAGGGAGTTAAAGTGATTGAAGGAGCAAGTGATTTTACTGAAATTGATTCAAAAACTCCTAAATTTGAAGAGTCTGAATGTTTTGATGAAGCAATATCTCAAAAAGAAGATGATTTCTTTGATTGTGATGAATCTGAAGATGATTTCTCCGATTATGATGAAGAAGATGAAGTTTTTGTTGGGGAATCTGAAGATGAATTTACTGATGTTGAGTTCGAATCTCTTGAAAAGGAGGATTTATTATGAAGCTTAAGGTCCTGCCTCCCACCCTTCGTAAGAATCACCATTATCTTATTCTGGATGTAAAGTCTGAAGTAAAACTTTCCAAAGATGATATAGTTCACTATATATGGGACGCTTGCATTAGATATTGGGGAGAGAACCATTCAAGTAACTTCAATCTATGGGTCATGAGACACTATCCTATTGAAGAAACTATCTATAATAATGAGCCTGTATTCAATTATAAGACAGTCTTAAGATGTCAAAGATCTTATGAAGATGATGTTCGCTCTGCACTTGCCACTTTAAACAGATATAATAAGAAAAAGATATCCATAAATACGATTGGAATATCTGGAACTGTTAAGTCTGGCATTAATAAGTTCATTGACGAATAATCTTTAAAAAAGAAGAATGTTATGTTTTTTTTTAAAAATAGAACAACTTATATTTTTTTAAAAAAAGAATTTAATAATGTCTGTTTTTTTAAATGGCTAAAGATAAAATATCTTAAAAAAAAGAAAAAAATTATCTTATATGAAAATATAAGATAATTAAACTAATTTTTACTTATTTTGCTTTTTTTTAACTAATTTAAATGCTTTTACTACTTAATCACATTTACCTTGCTTGTTTGGGTGTCAACCTTATAATTATTGCCTAATATAGATGAGGAAATGGTATAAGTGCCTACTTGCAAATCGACATAAGCATTTCCATTCTTGTCTGTAGTGAGCTTATAAGTTGTAGTTGTCTTAGGTACTGACTGTCCAAGGTCTATGCTTTTACCTTTTTTTGCATAGTTTAAGAAATTATTGACAAGCTCTTCAGCACCATCACCATAGACATAATCCAGTTTAGTCACTGTATTGAAGTACTTTCCTGGATAATAAAGTCCTTTAAAGCTTTTCGGACTGTAGTCATCATCATGAGCCCTTTTAAGCCAGGTCATATTACCTAAATTAAGATATACCGGAGGGGCTACACATCCCAATACGAACTGGTTCTTGTATTTTTTAAGGTAGTTCTTATAGTAGCTGTGTGACATGTCAACAAACATTCCGCTGTCGACTCCTCCTACAAGGCTGAATACGCAGACATTGGAATAGTCCCTTACATCGCTTACATGATAGTTAGGTCCGATTCCGGAAACGATTACCTTATATCCTTTTGCCCTGAGGATCTTTGCCATCTCGTTTAGGAGCTTCTTGTCTTCGCTCTTGTTAATTATGTTATCTGAGCTTAATACGATGGTCTTTTTAGTAATCTTGTTTCCGCTTCCTGTTGTTATGTTATTGCATCTGACCTTAAGCTCTATTGTTTCATTTTCTATTGGATTTCCGTTATTGTCAGTAAGCTTTACATAATACCTTATTGTGGAACTGCCGTTCAAGTGTCTTGTCTGGTTTTTTGCAATGATATCTGCTGTTGTGTTTTTTAGTACCTTGATTTTGACATTTGCGCTTGACTTTAGATATGGGCCTGTTCCCTTGAATTGAAGATTGACGGTAGTTGTTCCTGCCTCTGTCATCTTTAGGCTGGCTTTTCCATTGCTGTCTGTTGTCTTTGTATATGATTTTTTAAGATATGTGAAGGTCACTTTCTTATTTGCAAGATTGGCGTTTTCTGAATCCTTCAGATAGACGCTTAGGTATTTTCCTCTCACCACTGTATAATTAGCTACAGTGAATTTTGTTTTGGAGTTGCAAGAGCGAATCTTAAAGCTTTGGACTTTTTTCAAATGGGACTTGTCTCCATTATAGTTGAGCTGGACGGTATAGTTTCCTACCTTAAGGCCTATCTTTTGGCTGATTCTTCCGTTCTTGTCTGTTGTTTTTGTGGAGCTTACTCCATTGATCTTGAAGGCAACCTTTGCGGATGGGATTGCTTTGCCTTCGCTATCTTTTAAATAGACATATAAGTATTTTCCTTTTATGATTGATGTTTTTGGAACTGTAAAGCTGCTTTTTAATTTATATACATCAATCGCAGAGCTTTTAGATACTGTATGATAGTTTGCATCTCCACTGAAAGTTATTTGGATAGGAAATTTTCCAGGATTCAGATTAATGTTTAAGCTAACCTTTCCATCTTTGCCTGTGGTGAGATTATATAGCTTTTTATTTAGGATAATGGAGATCTTTTTGTATTTTAATGGATTGTTGTTCTTATCCAACAATTCTATAGTTAGTTTCCTTCCGTTTACAATGGAATTGCTGAGCATATTGATCTTTGTTTTCATAGGGGAAACGCTTATGTTGAAGTCATCTGATGATGATTCATAATCTTCGCTGCCATTGTAGGATATTGCTATAGGATATTTTCCAGATGCAAGATTTATTTTAAAAAGGGCAGAGCCCTTTGAATCTGTTGTTCTTGTGTAGGTCTTGTTTATTATTTGGATTGATAGCTTTTCATTTGCTATTCCAGTTCCATTTATGTCCTTTAGATAGATTGTTAAATCGGATCCCCTTTCTATGCTGTTTGTTTCAATTGATATTGATGTATCTGTTTTATTTGAAGGGCTTGAATTTTCATCTTCTATTTGTGTATTGCCTTCAGTATTTTCGTTTTCTATTAATGAATTGCTTTCCTTTAACTTTTCCTTGGCATCTGCTCTTTGATTTGAATAGTTTGCTTCATCAATTTCAGCATCAATTGAATTGCTGTTTGAATTGGCGATTATATCATTGCTATCCAAATTTGTGTTTAAATCATTATTCATATCTACATTTGAATCTGCTGATGTTAAATCATTTGCAGAGATGGCTCCAATCGATAAAATTAAAATGGCCATCAGCAGTGCCAATATGATTGTTGTTTTTTTAAGATTTGTTTTCATAAAGTTCATATTATGCCTCAGATGATAAATATGCTTTTAATTATCTTTTATTTGTTTAATTAAATTGTTTACTTATTATTTATTTATTAATTATTTGTTTCACACATTCAAAACAATTATTTTTTATATAAGTATTATTATTTTATTATTATAAATCTTATTTTATATAAGTTTTTTTAAAAATCAAGCACAATTATTAAATATTTCACGGTTTTAAGTCATTTTTGAATATTTTGATAATTTTATATTTTCCTTATTTTTTATCTCTTTTTTAAGTTTAACATGGTGAACTATAGAAATATTATTTTAAACATTATAGAATAAAAACACTAACTTTATAAATAACTTTATAATAATATATTATTGAACAGAAATATCAATACAACATATTTGCCAAATAACAGAATGTTTGGTTTATTTTTTATTAATTCAAAGAATGTTTAAATATAAATTATGGTGAAACTTTTATTTTTTTAATGCCGTAATTTAGAATCGTAGATGGAAAATATAATGGATTATTTGATTTGAAAAGATTGATTTTTAATTATTCTTTATTAGGATAATGAATTCGTAGACTATAACAAAAAGTATCCAATTAAACAATCAATTAATTATTGAAACTTATCAGATTCTTTTTATTAAGTCATGAAAAATAATTGAAGTTTTAATTTTAAGCTTTTTTTGAATGAATAAAATAGATATGTCTTTGTATTATGAATTGATTGGATTAAACTGATATTCACTTTAATAGTTTCTTGATTATTGGTTATTTTCCTAAGACAGTTGAATTATTAAATTTATAATATTTAATATATTTAAAAGATTTTAAATTTAAAAAAATATTTTAAAAGATTTTAAATTTTAAAAAAAATTATTTTAAAAAGATAGGTGATATTAGATGCAACCTTTACAACAACAGAATGCAGGTTATGACAGAGCAATTACTGTATTTAGCCCAGATGGAAGGCTTTTCCAGGTAGAATATGCAAGAGAAGCTGTAAAAAGAGGTACCACTTCCTTAGGTCTTAAGTCAAAAGACGGCGTGGTCCTTATTGTAGATAAAAGAACCGTCAGCAGATTAGTGGAAGCAAAGTCAATCGAAAAGATATTCCAAATCGACGACCACATTGGCGTAGCCACTTCCGGATTAGTTGCTGATGCAAGAGCTTTGGTTGAAAGAGCTAGAATCGAATCTCAGATTAATAAGATCACTTACAACGAACCTATTCTTGTAGGGGGACTTGCTAAGAAGATCTGTGACTTAAAACAATTATATACACAAAATGGGGGTGTTAGACCATTCGGTTCCGCACTCATTATAGGCGGAGTTAATGGCGAAGAAACTAGATTATATGAAACAGATCCAAGCGGAGCCTTAATTGAATATAAGGCAACTGCAATTGGTTCTGGAGTGCAAGCTGCTGTAGATGTCTTTGAAGAAAGATATGAAGAAGACTTAAGCTTGGAAGATGCAATCAACTTAGGCTTAGATGCACTTTATGAAGCTACTGAAGGCAGAACAACTGAAGACAGCGTCGAAATAGCTGTAATTGAAGTTGCAACCCAAGCTTATAGAAAGCTTTCCGATGAGGAAGTTTCTGGCTATGTAAAAGATCTTCTTGAGAGAAATGCTGAAGAGGAAGAGCCAGAAGAAGAAGCTGAAGAAGAAGCAGTAGAGGAAGCAGTAGAGGAATCAGAAGAAGCAGAAGACGCTGCTGAAGAATCTGAAGAAGAAACTTCTGAAGAAGAAGCTTCTGAAGATAAAGATTCTGCTGAAGAATAAAGGCAAGACGATTCATTCGATTGTCAATTGAATGGGAAAATTCATTTTCCCAGTTCAAAAATATTAATTGATAAAAATGTCAGTAAAAAAACTAATCATAAAAAAGGTTATTCTTAGCAAAACTGCTAGAAAAACCGCAAAGAAGGGAATAATGTTTGTTGTGCCTTCAGATTTCTTTGATAGGCATAGGCATTTAGGAAAAATTGTTGACATGATGTAGGATTTTTCTTAAATTCTTTTAAATTTTATTTTTTTGATTGTGGGTTCTTTATTTTATTTTTAGAACTCATTTATCTTTTTATATTTATATATTTTTATTAATTATATTTATTTTATTTACATAATGTATTATTATATTTATTTAGTTTTTAACTATTTAATTAGTATTCATTTAGTTTTTAACTATTTATTAGCATTTATTTAGTTTTTAACTATTTAATTAGTATTCATTTAGTTTTTAACTATTTAATTAGTATTCATTTAGTTTTTAACTATTTATTAGCATTTATTTAGTTTTTAACTATATGGATGTATAAAAGAGTATCAAATTATATTGGATTGGTGAATAGTCATGGTTAATATAGATGATGCTATTATTGCAAGATTAGAATCTTACGGTGAAAAGTTTGAGATTTTAGTTGATCCTGATTTAGCTGCAGACTTTAGAAATCCTGATAATGAAAAAGAAATTGATATTGAAGAGATATTAGCTGTAGAGGAAATATTTAAAGATTCCAAAAAAGGTGACAAGGCTTCAGAGGAATCCATGAGAAAGGTATTTGACACTACAGACGTTTTGGAAGTTGCAGAGCAGATCCTTCATAAGGGAAATGTTCAGCTGACTGCAGAGCAAAGAAGACAGATGCAAGAGGATAAGAGAAAGCAAGTAGTTGCTAAGATAGCAAGAGAGGGAATCAACCCTCAAACAGGTCTTCCTCATCCGGCAGTCAGGATAGAGAATGCAATGAACGAATCTAAAGTTAAGATTGATGCTTTCAAATCAGTGGATGAACAGGTTCAAACAACTTTAAAGGCAATTAAAGTTTTAATTCCAATTAAATTTGAAAAGATAAAAATGGCTGTCAGATTGCCTAGCACTGCTGCAGGCAATGGCTATTCTGCAATTCGTCCATTTGGAACAATCTTGAATGAAGAATGGCAACAAGATGGTTCTTGGATTGCAATTGTTGAAATGCCTGGCGGTCTTCAAGATGATTTTAATCATAAAATGGCTTCCATCTCAGGAGGAGAAGCTGAAACTAAAGTAATTAAATAATTTAAGCTTTTATCAAATGATTGTAGATGTTTTAGTGTATATTTGTATAAATTTTAAATATAGGTGTAAATTATTATAATCAATAAAAATACTTTAATTTTGATTTTAAGTTTATATTTGTATGAATACTTTAATTTTGATTTAAAGCTTAATTTATTATTAATTGCTTTTTTATGTAGTTGAATATTTTTATATACTTATATGGGAAGTATATGTATGATATATGTGAATGAGAAAGATTTAGTAGTTCCTGGAGAATTATTGGCAGAGGATGATTATTATTCAGGAAGAGGAACCTTTGAAGATGATGGAAAAATATGTTCCAAACTTTTAGGGTTGGTTTCTTTAAGAAACAAGAAGATAAGTGTAATTCCTCTAAAAAGCAAATACATTCCGAAAAAAGGAGATGTTGTCATCGGTAAAATCGATGATGTAAGATTTTCAATGTGGGGAGTTGACATTAACTCACCTTACTCTGGAATCTTGCCGGCATCTGAAGTATTCGGAAGAGAGAAAAAGGAATTAAGTAGAGTTTTCGATATCGGTGACGTTCTTTTCTTAAGAATCGTCGATGTCGATGAGGTCAAGAAGGTTAAGTTAGGATTGAAAGGCCGTGGAATGGGCAAGTTTAGAGGAGGAGTCATTGTAGACATCGCTCCTACCAAAGTCCCTCGTTTAATCGGTAAGAAAGGTTCTATGATTAACATGATCAAGGATAAAACTGGCTGTAAGATTGTTGTAGGTCAGAATGGTCTTGTTTGGGTTAAAGGTAATGAAGACATGGAACAAATCGTTAAGAATACCATTAAATTAATCGAAAGAGAAGCTCATACCTCTGGTTTAACCGACAGAGTTAAAAACAAGCTCTGCTTGCTTATTGATGGAGAACTTCCAGAAGAGGAAACTGAAGTCATGGAAGAAAAGGAAGAGATTGTTGAAGAATCCTTTGAAGAAGGCTTGAAAAAGCCTGAAATTCAAGATTTCAGAGATGAAGTTGAAAAAGAAATTGCTGAAGAGATGGCTTTAGAAGAGTCTGAAGAAGACTTGGATGAAGAGTTTGATGATTCTGAAGAACTTGATGACTCTGATGAAGAGTTTGATGATTCTGAAGATATTTCAGATGATGAAGATTTTGATGACTCTGAAGATGATTTGGATTCCGAAGAAGAAATTGATTATGCAGATTCTGAAGATGATGAAGATGAGCTCGCAATAGAAGAATTAGAAGAAAAAGTAGAAACCGAAGAGTTCATGGATGATTCCGATGAGGATTCTGATTTTATTGAAGAGGATATCATCGAATTAGACGAAGATGCAGAATCCCTTAATGAAGAGGATGATGAAGAGGAATTCGATGTCCTTGAAGAGTCTGAAGCAGAAATATTTGATGAGGCGGAAGTCCTTGATGGAGCTGAAGAAATCTCAGATGATGAGCTTGAAGAAGTAATCAATGAAGCGATCTCAGAAGATGAAGAATCTCAAGATGATTCTATAGAAGATGAAAGTGAAGATGAAGAGGAAAAGGAAAAAGAAGAAAAGTCTAAAAAACCTAAGTTTTTAGACACTTTCGAATATATTAACGAACAGAAAAAGAAAAACAAATCTTCTTTTGATTTAAGTCGTGCAGATAATTCCGACTCTCCTACTTTAAACATTTCACAAAGAAGAGGTATCTAAGCAGTTGAATTTTAACTATTCATTATTATTTCGTATTTAATGATTAAATTGATTCTTATTTAAGGATTTAATCTTTTATTCATTATTATTTCGTATTTAATGATTAAATTGATTCTTATTTAAGGATTTAATCTTTTATTCATTATTATTTCGTATTTAATGATTATAATGTGATTTGAAGAGGTGTTTTTTATTATCTCAGAAAATGAAAAATTAAGAGGGGACGGAAGAGCATATGACGAACTTCGTCCGATTAAAATAGAAGCTGGAGTCTTGAAAAGAGCAGATGGTTCAGCTTATTTGGAAGTAGGTGGAAATAAAATTTTAGCATCTGTTTATGGTCCAAGAGAATCTTATATTAGACGTTTATTAAAACCAAACACTGGTGTAATCAGAGTAAGATACAACATGGCTCCATTTTCAGTGGATGATCGTAAAAGACCAGGTCCAGACAGAAGATCAACTGAAATCTCTAAGATTGCAGCTGACGCACTTAGACCTGCATTGATGTTGGAATCTTTCCCAAGATCCATGGTGGATGTTTCAATAGAAGTAATTGAAGCAGAAGGAGGAACCCGTTGCGCTGGAATCACTGCAGCTGCAGTTGCTTTAGCAGATGCTGGAATTCCAATGAAGGACATTGTTGTAGGATGCGCTGCAGGTAAGGTAAATGATGAGATTGTATTGGACTTATCTGAAAAAGAGGATAAGGAAGGACAAGCTGACGTTCCTATTGCAATCATGCCAAGAACCGGTGAGATTACCTTGCTTCAAGCAGATGGAAACTTGACTGAAGAAGAATTTGAAGAGGCTTTGGATTTAGCAATTGAAGGATGTATGAAAATCAGCGAAATCCAACATGAGGCTCTTAAGACAAGATATAGTTCCCAATAGGTTGTGAAAATATGGATATTGTACCTGAAATTACTAGAAAAAGTATTACAAGACTTATAAATGATGGTAAAAGAGCTGATGGAAGAGCTTTTGATGAAAGAAGAGATATTTTCATTGAACCTAATGTGATTGATAAGGCAGAAGGTTCTGCAAGAGTTAAATTAGGAGACACTCAAGTCATTGTAGGTGTAAAGCCAACCATTGGCGAACCATTTGCAGACACTCCTAACTTAGGTGTCTTAATGACCAACTGTGAGCTTTTACCTATGGCTGCTCCTGGATTTGAACCAGGTCCACCAAGCCCTGAATCAATTGAGCTTGCACGTGTTGTAGACCGTGGAATCCGTGAAAGCGAATTGGTAGACCTTGAAAAGCTATGCATTGAAGAAGGTAAGAAAGTTTGGATGCTTTTCATTGACTTGCATGTAATCGATTATGACGGAAACCTCTTCGACTGTGCAAATCTTGCTGTAATGTCTGCATTGCTTAATACAAAATTGCCTGTTGCTGAATACATTGATGATGAAGTGGTCCTATCCGAAGATGAAACAATGGACCTTCCTGTTAGGGACAAATTGGCTTTATCCACTTTTGTAAAGATAGGCAATGGATTGATCTTAGACCCTTCCCTTGAGGAAGAGGAAATCTTGGATGCAAGAATCACAATCGGAGTAACTGATGAAGGAAATCATATCTGTTCTATGCAAAAAGGCGGAGAAGAACCTCTAACAAGAGATGACATTCTCGATGCAGTCCATTTAGCATTTGAAACCAAAGATGATCTTCTTAGTTATCTCGACTAGAAATAAACCGTTTAAAAATTAAATTTAGATATTCATTTATCTAAATTTCTTTTATTTTTTACAAATTAAAATCCTAATATTTCTAATTCAAGAAATTTTATTAATATATAAACTTATTGTAAAAAATGGATATTTTTCATATCTAAAATAAAAAATCAAAGATTTTTTAAAATCCATTATCTTAAACAGCTTTTTTTCATAATGAAAAATATTTGAAAAAATACCCAATTAAACTTTTATATACTTTTCAATTTACTAATATAATATTATT
Organism: Methanobrevibacter ruminantium M1; assembly: GCF_000024185.1. Classification (NCBI taxonomy): domain Archaea; kingdom Methanobacteriati; phylum Methanobacteriota; class Methanobacteria; order Methanobacteriales; family Methanobacteriaceae; genus Methanobrevibacter; species Methanobrevibacter ruminantium. The sequence continues at coordinate 1,793,447 of NC_013790.1, read as the reverse complement.
AGTTAATTTTATACTGAATTTTTCTATGTTTAATTAACAATTTTTTATCTTAATACACCTTGTGTGTTAAAGCAATTTTTTATTTAATCTTATGAATTAAGACAATCGTATGTCTTATTAACTTATCAAATTCATATTTATTGTTTATCAATTAAAACGGTTAAATAATATTTTTATTAGGCTGGAAGGATTATAATTAATTAAATAGATTAGTTAAAAAGCCTAATAAGTTTTTATCAATTCAATTTTACTGGAGATATTATAAATGGCTAGAACAAAAAAAGTAGGAATAACTGGTAGATTCGGTGCTAGATACGGAAGAAAAGCAAAAAGATCTGTAAAGAACATTGAAGAAAACATGAAAAAGAAACATGTATGTCCTAAATGTGACAGACCTTATGTTAAAAGAGTAAGCGCTGGAATCTGGGAATGTAAAAAATGTGGTGTAGTATTCACCGGAGGAGCTTACGTACCTGAAACTCCTATGGCTAAATCTGCAACCCGTAGTATTAAAAGAGTTGTTGGGGGAGAATAATTGTATAAATGTCCAGAATGTGGCGAAGAAGTCGACCATAAAGGATACATGGAAAATAAATGTCCTAAATGTAGATATAGGATTTTATTTAAGAAAGTTCCTGAAGTTAGAAAACTCGTTAAAGCAAGGTAGTTATTGATTAATTTTAATTTGCTTTTTTTATATTTAACTAATTTCTAATTTAATTAATCTTAATTAATTTTAGTTAATTTATTAATTTTAATTAATTTATTAATTATCTTAATAACTATTTTAGCTTATAACCTTTTTTAACAATTAATTAAACTATTTTTTAGCTAAATAGTTATTTTTAACTATTTTTAACTTATTTTATTATGCGCTTTTATTTTACTAGTGTTTTTATTCATTTAGATTATTTTATTTATTTTGAAGTTTTATCATAATAATTTTTAATATTTATCAATAAATTAAACTTGTTATACAATTTTAAAGTGATAATATGCTTATTTCCACATCAAGAAAACCTTCACAGAAAACAAGAACCTTTTGCAAGAATTTCTCACATGCATTTGGCTTTGACTATACAAACAGAGGCAAAAGCAGCTTAAGGGATTTGCTTGTAAAGGCCAAGCAACTAGGTCACGACGGTCTCGTTTTGGTCTATCAAATCAAGGGAAACCCAAGCAAGCTGACATTCTATGACCTGGAAGAAAATGAAAGATTGGCTCTTCTCATATCAGTAAACACTACCAATGAGCGTCTTCACATAAAGCCAGAGGAATTGAAGATACGCTCAACAGTTCCAGAATTGGATATTCTAGCAGAAGTTCTAGGGATTGAAGTAACCAAGGAACCTCAAGACTCCAATTATATAAGGATCTCATATGCAGATTATGATGACGAGAGCAATTTTGCAATTTTATATTTCATTAACAAGAAAGGAGAACAGATTGATTTTAGAATCAATGTCAAAAAGATTGTAGAGCCTTAACTGATTACAAGTGATTCATAACATTCATTCTCTTTTTTTCAAAGTTAAATTAAAATAAAAATCTGTGGGGAATAAATATTAGCGAAAAAATATTAGAATCTATCAATAGTGACATCCAAGTTGATTTCAAGGATGAAAAGCAGGCTAAAATAGTCTATGACTCAATTCTCCTTGAATTTGAAACAGCTCCAGACTATCGCTCTTCAATGGAGCTCACTCTAGATGGAAATTCAATAAAAATCAAAATAGATGCCGAGGACGCCACTTCCTTTAGGGCATCAATCAATTCAGCAATCAAATGGATAAAGCTGGCTGTAGAGATTAACGAATTGGTAGAATAGGAAACAAATAATCAAAGCAATTTCTATAAATCAATAGTTTTAATTTCAATAATCAAAGCAATTTCTATAAATCAATAGTTTTAAATACAAATTAATCAATATATTATAGTATAATGTTTTATTAGCATGAATATGATAATTTTGAATATTAAATCAATTAATCAATTCATTATCAGATTTATCAACTAATTAAAAATTTATTTAAAAAAAGATAAGGTGAAAATATGGAAATTCCACAAAATGTACAACATCAATTAAATCAATTCCAACAATTACAACAACAAGCTCAAGCTGTTACCGTTCAAAAGCAAAATGTAGACATCCAATTAAGAGAAACAGAAACAGCTCTCGACGAACTCAAGAAAACTCCAGAAGATGCTGAAGTCTACAAATCCGCAGGTAACTTACTCATTAAGGTTGAACGTGCAAGCACTTTAGAAGATCTTGAAGACAAGGTTGAAACTCTTAAGTTAAGACAGCAAACCATGCAACGTCAAGAAGAAAGAGTCATGAAAAAGCTTGAAGAGATGCAAGCATCCATTCAACAAGCTATGCAAGGCTTACAGGGATAGATAGCCTTAATATTTATTTTAAAGTTGAAACGAATATTTTGACGTTCAAACGAATAAATTATCTAATTTATTCAACCTTAAGGATTAATAGATTATTAAAATCTATTTTTTCTTAATTTTTTTATCTCTAATTTTTTCATTCGTATACTATGAAATAATCTTTCAAATAATCTAAATTTAATTTTTATTAAACTGTCTTAAATTAAAATTGAAATATTAATTATTTTTAATTTAATTAAATCATATTTATTTTGGTGTTATTATGGAAGCAAAATTAAAAAAATTAACTCAAGAGGATATCGACGACATATCTGACTTTTTTGCAGGAGTCATTGATAAGAAAATCGCATCTTCTGTAAAGTCTCAAAAAGAGATTCTTGCTATGGATATTGATATAGAAGTAGCATACAATGATGAAAATGAGGAACTGATGGTAGATGTAGATGTTGATATAACTACAGATGAACTGTCCAACTTATCAGATGAAAAAGTCAATCAATTAATCGAGGACTCTTATGTGGAACTTGATGAATACATTAACGACAATTATAGGAAATGAATAGCATATTCTGTTTAGAATATTATTTTACTAAAACAAATGATTTCAGGTGATCATATGGCAAAAGTGACAAGCATATTTTTCTCTCCATCAGAGACTACAAAAAAAGTTGTAAATCAGATAGCAGAGAACTTCAAAGAGGAAAAATCAATTTGCGACTTATTATATTTCAATGATAAAAAGGAATTTGAGTCCGATGATATAGTTATTGTAGGAATGCCTGTATTTGCAGGAAGACTTCCAAAGACTGCTTCAGAAAGACTATCAAAGCTAACCGGTAATAATACAAAGGCAATTGCTGTTGCAAACTATGGAAATGCTCATGTTAATGATGCATTGATAGAGCTTGTTGACATTCTTAATGAAAACAATTTTGATGTGATTGCAGCGGCTTCCACTGTCAGCCATCATTCCATCTTTGATGGTGTTGCGTTAGGAAGGCCAGATGAAGATGACATTGAAAAGATTAATGACTTTGCCCAAAAGGCAATTGAAAAAATAGAAAATGGAGGCTCCCTTGAATCAGATATTCCAGGAAACAGGCCTTATACAGATTATAAGCAGCTTCCATTTGTTGTGGCATGCGATGTGGATAAATGCGTATTCTGTCTTGAATGTGTTTCAGTATGTCCTGAGAAGGCCATTCCAGATGATGACCCTGCCGATATCGACCTTGAGATATGCTCAAGATGCACTGCATGCATAAACATATGTCCAGAGGATGCAAGATCATTTGCTGGAGATGCTTTCCTATCTAAAAAGCCACTATTTGAAGAGGCAAATGCAGAAAGGAAAGAGCCTGAATTTTATTTCTAAATGGAAATTTTACTTTAATTTTTTATTCAGTTTTATTTCTAAATGGAAATTTTACTTTAATTTTTTATTCAGTTTTATTTCTAAAAAGAAATTTTATTTTTATTTTATATTCAATTTTATTCTTCTTGGCATTGATTAATTAGGTGATTGGATGCAATTGGATTTTAACCATGTCTTAACTCGGATTTCAGATTATGAAAAGCCTATTGTCTTGAATCATGATGTTGTTTTAACAAGGTCTGAAGCCCATCAATTTAAGAAGGGAATAGAAATCAAGCGTGATAATATAGTTATTGATGGAAATGGCCATTCCATTGATGCAAGGGGCAAAAACCGTATTTTCAATGTGCTCTCTAAAAATGTAGTCATAAAGAATTTCACCTTTAAGAACGGATTTTCTGAAAAGTTTGGAGGAGCAATCAGAGTTGCAGGGGAATGTAAGCTCATAAATTGCACTTTTGAGAATAATCGTGCAAAAAAAGGAGGAAATGACATTTCTAACGGCTCTGAATTAAGCATCTGCCATTGTAATTTTTCAGATGCTGATGGTTCAATCAATAATTTAGGTACAATATATCTTTTAAAGGATGAGGAACATGAGATAAAGCCTCTTATTTCTAATAATGGTGAAATTAAAAGAATCATTCCAAAGCATGATGTCTCTTTTCTTATAAATGGTGATAAGGACCATATAAAGGGCGCCCTTATTAGGATAGGGGATAAAAGCGGATTTTCCAATGATGAGGGAGCATGTGTTTTAGAAGGAATCGAAGAGGGAAAACATTCGCTAGAGGTATCTGCTGAGCATTACATCTCATTTAATGGAAATATTGATGTTTCAGAAAATAATGTCCTTTTTGACATTCAGCTAGAGAGACTGATTCAAAGGCATGACATTAAAATTTTAGTTAAGCATAAGGGTGAGCCTGTCAGTGATGCAATTGTTAGCGTTGGCGGCATAAAGGGCTCTACAGATGAAAATGGAGAATGCATCTTTGATGATGTAGAGGAAGGAGAAATATCTGTAAAGGTAAATTCCAATGAATATGAGAATCAGAAGTATACCATCACTGTCTCTGATAATAAAACAACCTTCCCTATTAATTTGGGATTCACTCATTTGATAACTCCATTCCCTGCAAGTGATGAGGATCCTTATATATTTGCCAGCTATTCTCATGATGATGCAAACAGGGTTTTTCTAGAGCTAAAGCGCTTTCATGATTGTGGCTTAAATATTTGGTATGATGAGGGCATTGAATCAGGACTTGGTTGGCAAGGTGTTGTTGAGAGTAAGTTAAAGGCTTGCACTCTTTTTATTGCATTTATTTCAGCTAATGCTGTGGAATCAATTAATGTAAGGCGAGAAATCTTTTTAGCTATTAATAAGAAGATTCCGGTTGTTCCAATATATCTTGAAAAGACTGAATTGCAGTATGGTCTTGATTTGCAGCTGTCTCCAGTACAGGCAATTTTGAAATATGCCATGACTGAAGAGTTTTATGTGGAAAGATGCAGAAGGGCCTTTGTAATGTATGGATTGATGGATGAGGAATAGTCAGACTTTTTAAAAGAGTTTGATTAGAATTTTTTCATTTAAGCTATTTTTCTTTTTTTATTCTTTCCTTTTAAATCATAAACTTTATTTTTTTAGTTATTTCAACTTTTCTAGTATCCTCTCTTTTTTCTTAATGATTTTACAGTTTAAAAAAATTACATAGAAACTTATATAAATTAATATTTAAAGAATTTTAATTAATTATCATTTATTCTAGTTTTTTTAAACATTGTTTAGAAAAATTTGAAATAAATTATGATAAAAATATTATTTTAACAGATATGGTGTTAATATGGCGAATTTAAGTTTTATCAATAATAATTTTAAAATGATTGTGGGAATCTTGTCCATTATCTTAGCGATAGTTGTTTATTTCATTACACCTCCATATATTGAATTTTACTTGATATTTGTATTTTTAATTCCGGCAATAGCCTTGATTGTTCCTAATGATGCAATTAAAAATAGTAGAGCAATAGGTGCTCTTACTTTTATTTTAGTCATTATTGTAGCATATTTTGCAATTAGTGGAATGTTAGGGGCCTATGATGTTCTTACAAATATGTATGTCAACGGTTTAATTAACTCTACTCCTAGTACAAGTGATATCAGTGCTTGCTCTAATGGCTATTTGATGGTATTGATTTATGCATTATTCAATATATTTTGTGGAGCATTGTTCTTTAAACGAACAAGTAGTATTGATGATGTTGATGATGAAGATGCATTTTAATTATATTTTTTAGGAGGATTCAAATGTTTAATAAGAAGATGGTTTTAGCCATAAGCTTATTAGCTGTTATCTTTGCATCTATGTGCATAGTTTCAGCAGATGACTCTGGAGAGGGAAGCTTTAAGGAATTGGCTAAATTAGTGTCCGGCGATAATAAGACCGGTGTTATAACATTGACAAAAAATTTTGCAAATACTGACGGATATGATGCAGATGGAATAAAGATCACTGGAGATAATCTTGTCATTAGAGGGGAAGAAGGCAAGGACATTACAATAGATGCAAAAAGTGCAGGAAGGATTTTCAATGCGAACGGCACAAAGAATGTCACTTTTGAAAATATTCATTTTGTAAACGGCAATTCTTCCGATGCAGGTGGTGCTGTTCTATTAGGTGAAGAGCCAAGCAGTTCAGTAAAGAATTGTCAATTTGACAACTGCTATTCAGATGCATTTGGCGGTGCTGTAGATGGAAATGCCATAGGATGCACTTTTGAAGATTGCAGCGCAAACTACCATGGCGGTGCAATATTCGATGGATCTGCTACCAACTGCACCTTCAATGACTGTTTCTCAAAAAGCTGTGGCGGGAGCAAATTTCCTATCATAAGGCAACCAATTGCCAATTTCACAGACTGCTATTCCTATTGGCAAGGCGGTGCATTGTATGAAGTGGAAGCTATAGGCTGCGACTTTAAAAACTGCTATTCAAGCGAAGGAGGTTCCATGTGTGGAGGCTCTGCATTTAACTGCAATTTCCAAGACTCCCTTGCTAAGAATGGAAATGGTGGAGCGACCTTAAACACAACCGCTAAAGGCTGTTCATTCAGCGGATGCAGTGTAACAAATGGAGAAGGAAATGCCATGTATGGAGGCACTGCTACAGATTGTAAATTAGATAAGGCAGATGCTGTTAAGGTTAACTTTAAATAGTTAATTCTGCTTTATTTTTTCTTATTTTTCTTATTTTTCTTTTTTATTATATTTTTATTCTATTTTTTTTTAATTATTTATTTATCTTATTTTTCTTTTTTATTATATTTTTATTCTATTTTTTCTTTTTTAATTATTTTTTTATCTTATTTTTTGGTAATTATTGAATTTTAGTATAAATTGATTTTACTCTTTTTACTTATTTAACAAAACTTTGCCTTTTTACTCATTAGACAAACTTTTCTTAAACTTTAAATAATACCTTTGCTTAATTATTATATAATTACTTTTAATCCAATTTAATATGTTTTAAAAGATAAAATAACAATTAAATATTAGGTTTTTTATAGACAACACTAATTTACAATTTTTCTTTTTATTTAAAGATGATAATATGATAGAAACTGATGTTTTGGTAATAGGTGCAGGTCCTGCAGGCTCTGCTGCTGCAAAGCATGCAGCCTTAGGAGGGGCTGATGTTATTCTAATCGATAAGAAGTCTGAAATAGGAACTCCTAAGAGATGTGCCGAAGGCATCTATGACCATGGACTTAAATGGCTGGGGATTGAGCCGGACCCTGCATGGGCTGTTCAAAGAATAAACGGAGGAACCCTTATTGCTCCGGATAAAACAAGACTTACCCTTGATGAGACAATTCTGCCTGAAAAGGGCTATATCATAGAGAGAAAGGTCTTTGACAAGTATATGGCTATGGATGCAGCCAGGGCTGGCGCTCAGATTATGGTGAAGACTCAAGCAAAGTCCATTCAAAGGGGTGAAGATTCCAAAGGCTCATTTTATACTGTTGACTGTGAGCAGATGGGAGAAATCATTGAAGTGAAGGCAAGAATAGTGATAGCTGCAGACGGTCCTGAATCACGTGTAGCTAAGGCATTTGGCGTAAATTCAACTACAAAACCAAAGTATATGATGTCTGGTGTCCAATATGAGATGGTTGGGGTCAACTGTGAGCGTATGGATTTGATAGAGCTTCATTTAGGTGCCTTTGCAGGTGGAGGATATGCTTGGGTATTTCCTAAGGGAGATGACATTGCAAATGTTGGGATAGGAATATCAAGCGAAAGCGATAGGCCTGCAATTGACTATCTCAACGAATTCATTGAATCCTATCCTCCATTGAAGGATGCAAAGCCGGTTGAGCTTAATGTAGGAGGAGACCCTATCGGAGGATTGATAGGCCAGATTTATTCTGATAACTTGCTTGTTTGCGGAGACGCTGCAGGTCAGGTGGATCCGATAACAGGAGGGGGAATAATCCTTGGAATGCTTGGAGGCATGACTGCAGGCCAGGTTGCATCAAGAGCAATCAAGGATGGCGATTATTCCAAGGAAAGGTTAAAGGAATATGATGAATTGTATGATGAATATACTCAAGGTGCAATTCCTAAATTGGCAGTTGGCCGTGATGTATATCTTTCATTAAGCGATGATGACTTAAACCAGATCATTCATGCATTTGAAGGTCTTGATTATAAGAGCATGAGCCCAAAGGATATTTTAAAGGTCTTCTTTAAACTGTCTCCAAGACTTGCATTGAAGTTTAGGAAGTTGTTTAAGGTTGTGCTCTAATCCAAGCAAGCTTTTTTTGAGCCTTCGCTCAAGCTTTTTAAGGCCTACGGCCTTAAAAACCTTGACCAAAAATTTTATCTATTTTAGGCTTCAGACACGTTTAAATTGTGATTTGTGTAAAGAATTGTTTATTGTTTTAATTTTCTTTTTCTTTAAATTTTTCTCTTATTCCTTCTAACACTTTTTATCTTCTTTTATCTAATTTTTTCATTCATCTCCTTTTATTATGCTTTTTCTTTTACATCATTTTCATTCCTCTTTTGGCTAATTTAATATTTCTTTATTTCTTAATTTATTCATTTGATAAATTTTTTAATTCTTCATTCCCTATTTGATGATTTTCAAATCTTTTTATAAAAAATATATTCCCATTTATGGCTATCTCTTTGCAAAATATTGCTATCAACTAAATTTTATAATTTTTCAAGCAAACTTTATATACTATGAGTGATAAAATAGTAGTAAGGGTTCAATTCTTGAAACTTTTAATCTTAGCTAGTATAATTAAACACAATAGAGTAAGAAAAGAGATTTAATCTCTTTTCTTTTCTCCATTATTTGTTTTAATTATTTTGTACTCTTTTTATACTATTTTTTCTATTATTTACTATTCAATCCTATTTTTAAGTATTTTAAACTCATTTTTTTTATTCTGTTTTATAAAGATTTTTATCCATTTTTGGCTTATTTTTAAAATTTTTATTTTGATTTAAAAGATCGATTTTTTTATAATTTCATTGCTTATTTTTTTTTTTAATCTCATTGCCTGGTCTTTTTAATTTTTGCTGATTTTTTCATAATATTTTCACATTCAATTACAATTGCTTTTTTATAAAATCCATTAATGGAAATATTTATATAATTCATAAAACAATAATAATTTAGGCATACCTAATTGTAAAAATAACTACTATAATATCTTATTTTTTATAGATATGTATTTATATGTAGGTAAAAAACAAATGGGTTAAGATTAATAAGTATTATAAAAAAATAAATTTGTATTACTGATTTTTATTCAATTTTTGAGAAGATATAATGAGTGAAAGTATTACTCCTAATGGTGGGGCTAAATATTCAAATAATAAAAACAAAGCCCTTGCCAGCAAGAAAGGCAATGATTCCTACTATAAAAATGTCCTTTTGATAGGAAGTCCCAATGTAGGCAAAAGCCTGACATTCAATAAGCTGACTGGAATGACAGCTATGGTTTCCAATTATCCTGGAACCACTGTGGATATCGATGAGGGCAATTTCACATATGAAAACAAGACAGTTCATATAACAGACCCTCCAGGGCTTTATGATCTAAACACAATAACCGAAGAGGAACGTGTAGCCAAGCTATTGGTATTGGACAAACGCTTTGACTTGATGGTTCATGTTGTGGATGCAAAGAACATAGAAAAGTCAATAGACCTTACCTTGCAGCTTATAGATGCCGGAAAGGAAGTTATCCTTGTATTGAACATGATGGATGAGCTTGAGAAAATGGGTGCAACTGTAGATGCCCCGTCATTGTCCCATGAGCTTGGAATTCCAGTTGTGCTTACTGCAGCTGCCCAAAACCGAGGATTGGATGACTTGAAGCATACAATCGTAAACTATGATTCAATAGAGAATCAAATCTTAAGCGAGTCTAAGACATTGTTGGATGTCGATTATGGAAGGTCAATTGAAATAGCAATCTCTGAGATTCAAAGAAATATCAAAGGGAATTATCCGGTTTCCAAAAGGTATCTTGCAGTTTCTCTTCTTGAAGGTGATGAGGACAGCGAAGACCTTCTAATGGAAAGTGAGGATTGGGATAATCTATCCCAGGTCATTGGTGCTCAAAAGGCAAAATTCGACCAGCCTGTCAAGTATCTGACTAAGTTGCGTCTTGCAGACTATGCAAAACATATAAAGTCAAGTTTTACAACAATAGACAGCGTAAACATTCAGGATACCGACAGCCTTGGAGAAAAGCTAAGCAGAATCATGATCCATCCATTCTATGGTCTTATCATACTTGCCTGTGTTTTGTTCTTTGGCCTTTATCTTATTGTAGGAGTTCTTGGTGCTGGAATTCTTGTGGATTTCCTTGAAAACACCATATTCGGCCAGTACATAAACCCTGCTGTAACATCTGTGGTCGTTCAATACATTCCATGGGTTCCTATACAGAACCTTTTTGTAGGGGAATACGGTATTGTGACACTTGGTTTGACCTATGGGTTCGGAATCATTCTCCCTATCGTGTCCCTTTTCTTCATTGTATTTTCAATATTGGAGGACAGCGGATACCTGCCAAGGCTGGCTCTTCTTGTGGATAACGGATTTAAAAGAATAGGATTAAGCGGAAGAAGCGTAATTCCTTTTGTTCTTGCTGTTGGATGCGGAAGCATGGCTACAATGGTGACAAGAACATTGGAGACCAAAAGGGAGCGAAACATTGCAACAATGCTTATGGCTCTTACAATCCCTTGCTCTGCACAGCTTGGGGTAATCATGGCCTTATTGTCTGCAAGGCCAAGGTCAATCTGGATTTGGCTTGCTGTGATTGTCTTTAATTTTGTCGTTATAGGATATCTTGCAAAGAGATTCGTTCCAGGGGCACAGCCAAGCTTCTTTATGGAATTGCCTCCCCTCAGATGGCCTAAGCTCTCTCACATTGCAAAGAAGACTTGGACACGTCTTGTTATGTATATTAAAGAACTGATTCCAATATTTATTCTAATAAGTGTAATCATTTGGGCTCTTGACTTGGTCGGTATTTTCCAATGGATAATTGCTTGTGTAACTCCAATCGTTAATGCAATAGGTCTTCCAGGCTCAACAAGTTCCTCATTTGTCCTTGGATTCTTTAGAAGGGACTTTGGAGCAGCTGGACTAATGACAATCCAAAATCAATTGACTGGAGTTCAATTGCTTGTTGCATCTGTTACCTTGACATTGTTCCTCCCTTGCGTTGCACAGCTTATGATCATGATAAAGGAAAGAGGGGTAAAACTTGCTGGTCTTATAGCTGTTATGAGCATAGTTCTAGCATTCAGCATGGGTTTTATTGTCAATTTCATATTGACTAGCTTGAATGTGGTCTTATAGTTATTATAAATTTAAAGAAAGAAGTTTATTAATTATTTGGAGTTTTGTAGGATTTAATTGGGTGTTTTTATGGATGAAAATGATAATAAAAGTCAGATAATCAAATGTGAATTCTGCGGATTCACATTTCAAAAGTGTGATGGCATCAGCTGTGATTCCTGCCCTATTAATTGCAAAACGGTTAGATGTCCTAATTGCGGTTATGAGATTTTGCCTGAGTCCAAATCTTATAAGTTCCTGGAAGATGGTGTTAAAAAGATAAGGAATAGGCTTTTTAAGTCAATTTAATAAATCTAACTTAATTTAACAAATTTATAAATTTAATTTAATTTTACTTAATTTAATAAATTTATCTTAATTAACATATTTAATAAATTTAATTTAATTTAATTTATTATTCATTATTATTTTAAGGAGCGGAGTGTTAAAATGGAAAAAAGTGAAATAGAACATTATTTACGAGATATCTGGGTTAGAGAATATGAAAGAGGAGAAAAGCTAGTTGTAGATGAATTCAATGCTGATGATATAGAATTATTAGCTAAAAAAGAATATATCAAAACAGATGATGGCTTTGTCAATCTGACTGAAAATGGAGAATATTTGGGAAGATCCCTTGTTAGAAAGCATAGGATAGCTGAAAAAGTGGTTGCCGACTTGTTTTTAGCAGATATGGATGAGATGGAAGAGTTGGCAGACCAAATCGAGCACGTTATGAGTGCAGAGGTTGAAGAGAACATCTGCCGAATCTTGGGAAACCCTGAAAACTGTCCTCATAATAACCCGATTCCTAAGGGGGACACTACTCCTGGCATAAGCAAGGAATATTCTGTTCCTTTGGTCTCCTGCCATAGCGGAGAGTCTGGAGAGGTATCCCATATCAAAACAGAGGACGCCCGTAAATTAAGAAAGATCATGAATCTTGGTCTTATTCCAGGCTCTAGAATCTGTCTTATTCAAAAGTTTCCAAATTATGTCTTCCAATTGGGAAACACTCAATTGGCAGTTGACAAGGAATTGGCTAACGAAATATTTATTAAACTAGATGAATAACCTATAATTAAATTAAGTTTGCTTTAAATAATGAAAAATATCAGTATTTTATTTATTTATTTATTTTTTTTTATTAAACTAGTCAATGTTATTTTACTTACAATTTCTTTTTATTAGGTGATTAAATGTTAGAAATAATTCCTGTAATTGATTTAATGAATTCTGTAGCGGTTTCTGGTAAAAGTGGAAACAGAGAAACTTACACTCCTCTTCAAACTATATATGCGTCATCATCTGATCCATTGGAAATTGCACTTTCACTTAAGAGTGCAGGTGCAAAGGAGATGTATATTGCAGATTTGGATTTCATTGAAAGAAACGGAAACAACAATATCTTCAAGATAAAGGAAGTTAACAGTGTATTGCCTGTAATCCTTGATGTAGGAGTCGACAAGCTTGAAACATTTGAGTTTCTCCTTGAATTTGCATATAAGATAATAGTCGCTACCGAAACCCTTGAATCAATAGAGGAACTTGGGAAGATATTTGAAAAGTACCCTAAGGAGAGAATCATTGTAAGCGTTGATGTCAAGAACAATGAGCTCTATGCAAAGAATATGGATCTTGACCTTGAAGGATTCAAGGAAGTCTTAAGACGAATCGATCCTAATGAGATAATATTGCTTGACATCAGTTCAGTAGGAACAGAAGGTGGATTCAATAAGCCTCTCTTGGAATCATTTGAAGAGTTTAAGGACAAGATAATCCTTGGTGGCGGAATCACTCCAGATGAAATAAGTCAATTGGATGCCTTGGGAATCAGGAAGGCATTGGTTGGAACTGCATTGCATAAGGGACAAATCAGATTAAATCCTTTTTAATCCTTATTTGGTCTAAAAAATCATTTTTATTTATTCTAGAATCAGATTGGTAAATTGATTTTTTCTTAAATTTATATCATTCAATCATTTTTATTTATTCTTGAATATGATTGAATTAATCCGATTTTGTGTTAAATTTAAATATAAAGTAAAATAAATTATTATTAGTGTATAAAGTTTTCAAATTTAATTGTAAATAGTAAATTAATTATTTAATTTTTTAATGTGATAAAATGAATTCAGAATTTATTATACTTTTTTCTCATATTCTTCCTTTGATTTTAGGATTTTTCAGCATCTTATTAATGATTAATGGAATAATGGACAAGCAGAAGGTTATAACTGCCTTTGGCATAATTCTATTTTTGGCAGCTGCTTTCAGTCCGTTTGTAGTCTTGCCTATCTTAGGAGTTTAATTGCTCCTCTTTTTTTATTTATTTTTAATTTAAACGATTATTTATTTAAATAATCGATTTTTATATTGCTTTTTCTTTTTATAGTTGTCATCTTCCTAATAAAGTCACCTTATTCTCAATAAAACTCTTTTTCATGGCTTTTGGATAATTTATAGATATTGTTATAAAACTTTCTTATTTTAGTTTGATTGACTAAATAATAATTCGGTTTACTATTTATAACAAATAGTAAACTAAAAATCTTTTTTATTTAAAATTAAGTAAAATAAGGCAGTTTTAATCGAAAGATTTAAATATAAACAAAATAAACTATTATTGTAGATTTAGGAGGTAAAAATTATCATCTCCTATGTCCTCGTCCTGATGAGGGGCGTAAGCAGTGGCATAGGAGTTCTCTAATCTTTTTAAAACTTTTTTTAATGCATTATTTTTTCTAAATCCATCATTTTTTTTCAATATATTGAAATGCAGATCAAGATTTAGGTCTACTATTTGGATTCCTTTAATCTTCTTAGAATCAGCATGTTTTATTGCAATATGATAATTATTAAAATTTTAGCTCAAATTAACACAATAAAACTGCCTAAAAATGCAAAAACTCCTAATAATATAAAAAAATTCTTAAAAATGGCAGTAGAAAATGAAAATAAAGAAGGGCAAAGTAAACTATTTATAATAAATAGTAAACCAATAAGTCTTTTTATTTAAAATTAAGCAAAATAAGACATTTTTAATCGAAAGATTTAAATATAAACAAAATCAAAGTAATTATTGTAAGATTTAGAAGGTAAAAGCTTTTTTGGAAGTTTAGCCTATATGTTCTTGTCTCGACGAGGGGCGACTTTCCATAATGATTTATGGTCAATTAGGTAACTATAGGTTCTTCTTTTCTTCAAATACTCTTTTTATTTTTTTATTTTTTATTAAATCTATAAATTCATTATTGTTGTGTTCAACACTTTGAAAAATAGCCCAAGAAATAAGATCTGCTATTTGTAAACCTTTATAACTCATTGAATTGGCATGTTCTAGTTTTATAGGAAATTTTTTAAAGTTATTCAGATTTTCCAAAAATGCTTTATTGAAATTAACTATTTCTTCTTTTTTATTTTTTGATTTATCAATAAAGATTTTAGAAGAACTACTTATATCAATTTGTTTAGCTAGTTCGCAAGCCAAAAGATCATACAATTTAATATTGTCATAACCATCATTAACTTTATACCTATTGATTTTTTCAAAAATAATTATAAAAACTTGATAATTAACACTATCTAATTTTTTTAAAATTTTAATTTTTATGTCATGAGGTAAATTGGAACCTTTAATTTCATTAGAAGTAATGATATTTTTTTTATCATCTCTTTTGATTTTTCTGATAACTCTATCTAATTTTTGAGAATCTTCAACTTTTATTCCAGCCATCACAAAGTATTTGGAGCTTGATTTTTTAGTTCCCAAATCCCCGCTTTCATCAATAAAAATATAAGACATGATAAACACTTTACCCATTTATTTGAATCTAAAATATTGTACAAAATTAAATTAGTAAAAAGAAGTATATAAGTTTTTTCTAAATAATAAGATTTATATATCCTTAAAATTTAATATGGGTAATATTAGGTTTACTATTTATAATATATAGTAAATTTTACAAGTTTAAGTCAATTTCACACGTTCATATCAATTTTACATTCTAAAGTAAAAATTGATGTGAAACTGAACAAAGCCATTATATCTAATATATTGTAGAAAAAAGCACAGAAATATCTCTAGATGATAAGGAAATAATGTGCCAAAAACTGCAAAAATCTGGAAAAAATTAAAAAAAATTCTTAAAAATAGCAGTAGAAAATTAAAATAAAAAAGAGTAAAGTAAACTATTTATAATAAATAGTAAACCAATAAGTCTTTTTATTTAAAATTAAGCAAAATAAGACAGTTTTAATCGAAATATTTAAATATAAACAAAGTTAAATAAAAAATTGTAAGATGGGAAGGTAAAAGCTTTTTTGGAAGTTAAACCTGCACGTCCTTGTCTTGATGAGGGGCGACTTTCCATAGTATATGGTCAATTAGGTGGCTGTGGGTTCTTCTTTTCTTCAAATGCTTTTTTTATTCTTTAAACTCAATTTAGTCCTTTAATATTAATTAAAACTTCTTTTTAAATTCTTCCAAAATATGACTTTTCATATCTTAACCCATTTAAACAACATATCATAACATCATGATATGAAAACATTTAAATATGTAAACATATCATAATATCATTATATAAGAAAATTATTCTTTTAATTTCATAAAGGTGTAATCATGAAAGATTATAAGGAGCCTACAAACGACAATCATAATGACGATTTATGTGAAGTGTTTCATCCTCATGAGGAATCAATAGAGCGTGCAAAGAAGCATGTTCTCTCTGAAGAGGAATATTCTGATTTGGCTGAATTCTTTAAGATCTTTGGAAATCCTACAAGGCTTAAGATTATATCCCTTTTAAGCTTTGAGGACCTATGTGTATGTGACATCTGCGAATCATTAGGATTGAACCAGAATGCAGTGTCCAATCAATTGAGAATATTGCGTGCACATAATATTGTAAAGTTTGAAAAGGAAGGAAAGTCAGCAAGGTATTCATTGACAGACCTTCATGTTGAAATGATTTATAAGATGGGCTTAGAGCATATGACTGAATAATTAAGTGAGCATTGCTTTTAAATTAGAGAATATATTTTTTTTTAAAAATCGAGTAATAACTTTTCTATAATTTGTATGATTAATGAGTTTTCTTTTATTAAAATTATTTAAAAAAAGGTGTAAATATGTCTGAAAATAGATGTTATGATCCAGATTGTGATGCTGAGGATTGCCGTAATCCCCAACATTACAATTACATTTGTTTCGACCCTGACTGCAACGATGAGAAATGTTTGAACGAAGAGCATTACAATAAGCAGCTATTAAGGGATTATCAAGAAAGCACTGATTTAAGTGTTTATGATCATAGAGAAGAGATAGATTATGATGAAGATGTTGATATAAGTCTTTGTGGATGTCCTGATTGTGCGGATGACCATGACCATAATCACGACCATGACCATGATCATCACCATCATCATGACCATGACCATAACCATGAACACAGTCATGAGCATGAGCATTCTTATAGTCATGAGCATGAGCATGAGCACAGTCATGAACATGGCCACGAGCATGGGGATGAGCATAGCCACGAACATAGTCATGACCATGACCATGGCCATGATCACGAGCATGAGCATGGGGATGAGCATAGCCATGAACATAGTCATGACCATGAGCATGAGTCTGAGGATACTTGTGGATGCGGTTGCGATGATGATGACTGCCATGATGATTTAGAAGAACATAGTCATGAGCATGACCATAGTCACGACCATCATGAACATGACCATGAGCATCATCATGAACATGAACATGACCATCATAGCCATGAGCATGAAGATGAGCACCATCATAATGAAGAACATTCTCATGAGCACGAACACAGTCATGAGCATGATCACGACCATGAGCATCATCATGAGCACAGTCATGACCATGACCATAGTCACGACCATCATGGACATGACCATAGCCATCACGACCATGACCATGGAGACTCCTGCGGATGTGGAGAGGACCACGATGATGACGACTTCTCATTATGTGCATGTCCTGACTGTGCAGATGATGACGATGATGACCATGGCCAAGAGGAACTCCTCGCAGAGGGAAAGCCACTCATATACAACAGACCTATTCAAATCATGGTTTCCAGTGGAATATTGTTTATCACAGGCCATATCCTCGAATTCCTCTCATTCAGCCCAACAATTGTCACAATAATCTACATGCTTGGAGCACTTATAGCAGGCTATGAGATAGCAATCCTTGCATACAAGTCCCTTGTCAAGCGTCACACTGTCGGTCCTGCACTTCTTGTGGTTATCGCATGTATTGCTTCCTTCATCATAGGCCACGGTGAAGAGGGTGCAGCTGTAGCTCTCTTGTACTATATAGCAGAATTCCTTGAGGACCTTGCTGAGCACAGGGCAAAGCGCTCAATCAAGTCACTTGTTGAAATCGCTCCTGAAACCGCTAGGGTCAAGGTAGGTGACGGTGAAGAGTCCCGCAGGATTGAAGAGGTTAAAGTTGGAGAGATTGTGCTTGTAAAACCTGGAGACAAGGTTCCTTTGGATGGTGAAGTGGTCTATGGAACTTCATCTATCAATCAGGCATCAATCACAGGTGAAAGCCTTCCTGTAACAAAAACCGTTGGAGATGAGGTATTCTCAGGTACAGTGAACGAAGACGGATACCTTGAGGTTGTGGTTACCAAGGAAGCTAAGGACTCTGTAATCAATAAGATAGTAACCCTTGTAAAGCGCTCTCAGCTTAACAGGTCAACAACTGAAACCATGGTTGAAAAGATCTCCAAATATTACACTCCATTGATGATTATAATTGCAGCCTGCGTTGCATTTGTTCCTCCACTCGTCTTTGGTCAGGACCTTATCGACTGGATCTATAAGGCACTTTCAATCATGGTAATATCATGTCCTTGCGCATTCCTTATCTCCACTCCAATCGGAATGGTTTCAGCTATCACATCAGCAACCAAGAAGGGTGTCCTCATCAAGGGAAGTACCTATGTGGAAGAGATGAGAAACGTAAAGGCAGTCATATTTGACAAGACTGGAACACTCACTGAGGGAAAGCTTGAATTAAACGACATCAACATAATAAACGACGAATACAGCGAAGAGGAGATTGTAAGGATAGCCGCATCCCTTGAAAACAGCTCATCCCACCCTATTGCTCAGGCAATCGTAAACTATGCAAATGAAAAGGAAATAGGATTTGAAGAGATTGAAGACTTCAGAAACGTTCCAGGTAAGGGAATCATAGGAAATATAGGTGGAAAGCAGTATTATGCAGCTAACGAATCCTTGATTGAAGGAAGCCAGTTCAACATTTCCCAAGAGGAGATAAACCAATACTCAGCAGAAGGTAAAACCCTGATATTCATTGGAGATGAGCAGTCTGTCATTGCAAGCATCACTGTAATGGACAGAATCCGTGACAACGCTTCAGAAGTAATTAAAGACCTTAAGAGCCAAGGTGTCAAGACATTCATGCTCACAGGTGACAATAAGATTGCAGCAGGTAAGGTTGCAGATGAGATAGGCCTTGACTATGTCTATTCTAACCTCCTTCCAGAGGACAAGCTAAACATATTGGATACCCTCCGAAACAAGTTTGGTGATGTGGCTATGGTAGGTGACGGAATAAACGATGCTCCTGCATTGGCTAGGGCAAACATAGGAATAGCAATGGGTGCTGCAGGATCTGACGTTGCAATCGAGACTGCTGATGTTGCTCTCATGCAGGATGACATAAGCAAGCTTCCATACCTATTCAGTTTAAGCCAAAAGACAATGAATATAATCAAGCAGAACATCACCCTTGCCATTGTGGTAAAGGCACTCTTTGTAATCCTTGCAATATTAGGATTGATTACCTTGATGATGTCTGTAGGTATAGGGGACCTTGGACTTACCTTGGTGGTTATCTTGAACTCATTCAGGATAGCTATGGTTAAGGATCCTTTGTTTTAGGTGAATATTTTTAATTGGTCTTAATTGGCCAATTAATTTTATTTTTTTTTATTTTTTTTAACAAATACAATAATTTTTTTTTAACAAATACAATAATTCTTTTTTTAATTAATCAACTAATTATCATTAACTTTTATAATGTCTTATATTATATGCTATTTTATCATATTTATGGCTTGGATTATTCATACAATTTAAGTAAAAAGACGATGAATATAATTAAAGAGAATAAATATTTGTTTATTTTAATAAAGTTTTATTTTAAAATTATTGTAGTTTCATATTTTTTTGTTTAATAATTTATATGTCATCTATACATATCATAACTCATTTTAAATTTTATATTTAATTTTTTCATGCATGAAGTTCAAAGTGTGATATTTTGTCACGGTTCAATATCCCTATGATTTTTTTAATTATTCCTTCAAGTTTTAAGAGAATTTTTAAACTAAAAATTTATCTATCTATTCAACAAATATAAATCTATGAAAAGACTTTTTAAGCTAGTTGAAAAATATTTCTTTATAATCATCATAATTGCAGTTGCAATTGCAGTTGTCTTTCCAGGCTCATTCGATTGGGTTATGGGAGAGTTTATGGGTATCAACATCATAAACATTCTACTTGGAATAATCCTTTTTGGAATGGGTACCACTTTGAAGATAGAGAATTTTGTAAACGTATTCAAAAGGCCTAAGGAGATATTGCTTGGGGTCGGCGCCCAATATATCATCATGCCTCTTGTTGCAATTGGGGTTGCCAGCCTATTCGGCCTCAATGAGGCATTGACAGTTGGCCTTGTCCTTGTGGGAACAGTTCCAGGGGGAACCGCTTCCGATGTTATCACATTCCTTGCAAAGGGGGATCTTGCACTTTCAGTATCCCTTACTGCAGTCTCTACAGTCATATCACCGATTCTTACCCCTTTAATCACTCTGATTCTTATTGGAAACAATATTGCATTCAATCCTGTGGATATGTTCATTTCAATTGTTCAGATTGTAATTCTTCCAATAGCTATTGGATTGCTCTTGAATTACAAGTTTCCAGACTTCTGTGAGGAGCTTAAGGATTATCTGCCTGCAGTGTCCTCTCTTGTGATTGCAATAATCGTTGCAGGTGTGATAGGTGCAAATAAACAGGCCATTCTTGGCTCATCTGTGGTGATAATTGCAGCGATCGTGGTGCAATACTTCATAGCCATGCTTTTAGGATTTGTGATAGGATATCTCTCTGGAATGAAAAGAAAGCAGATGGTGACCATAGCAATAGAGCTTGCCTTCCAGAACTCAGGATTGTCTACAAGCCTTGCAAAGACTCACTTTCCAGCATTGTCCCTTGCAACTGTTCCAGGAGCCTTGTATTCAGTATGGCAAAACTTTGCAGGTTCCATACTTGCATATATTTTTAGAAAATATTTCACTGATGAGGAATAGGTTGATTTATATTTTAATTAAATAAAAGAAAAAAAGTATATTTTAATATTTCAAAGATAAAAAAGAGTAATTTTTTATATCTAAATGATAAAAAGGAGTAAGATAAAAATTTAAAAAAAGGAATTGATGAAGACTTTTAAAAAGAAATGAATTATTTTTTCATCTTTTCCATTTCCTTTTGAATCATTTCCTCTCGGTTGTCTTCAAGTTTTCCAGTCAAGACAAATGTTTTTAAAAAGTGAATTACAATGCCTATTCCCCAAAAGATAGTTACCCAATAGAACCACCATTTGCCGAAGGATGTGATTGCATTTATGGCAAAAAGAAGTATGTTTACACCAATATAGCTATATAAATGCTTATAAAATCCAATTTTTTCATCCACTTTTCTTTCAGCTCTTCTATATAATTCATCATCAGACATTAAGATCACGCACAAGTTTTATATTAATTTATTTTAGTTATTATCTTTATTTCATTTCAATTGAAAGATATTCTTAATTTTAGTTTAGATTAAATAATTAATTAAGTTATAAAAATATTCTTTTTTTAATTGCTTAAATAGTTTTTTAATTATTGGGATTTTAGATTCTTTAGCCTTTGGATTTTTGAATCTCAAAGGTATTTCTATTTTTTTAAATCTTAATTATTGGGCTGAGAATCTATTTGCCCTCTTTTAATTATTGGGCTGAGAATCTATTTGCCCTCTTTTAATTATTGGGCTGAGAATCTATTTGCCCTCTTTTAATTATTGGGTTGAGAATATATATTGCTCTCTTTTAATTATTGGGTTGAGAATATATATTGCTCTCTTTTAATTATTGGGCTGAGAGTCTATATTGCCCTCTTTTTCATCCTTGATTAGCTTTACTAAAGATATGAATCCGATTATTGCTGTAATCACTTGGGTTGCACATGATACAAGGTCATAGATTCCAATGAAGTAAACAGCATATATCAATACATTTACAATGAATGCCACCTTTATCCATTTGATTGTCTTAAGATAATAGTTGCAGATTGTAAGCTGTATTATTCCAATCATAGGAAGAAGTCCGATAAGGCCCATTGTATTAATTAGGGGACATATGATCAGTGTTATTATGATAAAGATTATGGCCAATCTGGAGCTTAATCTCTCATTCATGACAAGATAGTTTCTTGCCGCTGCAATGAGCATTGTAAGTATGCCAGTCCATGAGAGGAAGAAGGCTGATGAAACCGTTAGGATAAGGGCTTCAATGACCTGATATTTATAGGCCTCTCTCTTGTCATTGACTACACAGCTTAGGATAAGTGCAATTGAGGCAAAGAATGAGATTCCATTTCCTATGAGGATATTAAGTGGCAGATTTAAGATGTTCATGTCTATTTCCTTATATTTTTTTTACATTTAGGATTTCTTTAGTTTATATCTATGTTATTTCCTTATCTTTTTTTAGATTTAGATTTCTTTAGTTCTTAATCATTTTTATTATAAATGATTGGCTTTTGAATAATATAATCTATGTTTCACTAAGTTTATATATTTTTAAAAAGAAACTTATTTTAACTGATTTAGATATTTAAGATGATTGGGATTGATTGATATGACACTTGTTTTGATAGGTCCTGCATGTGAGGATTTGATTATAATAGGCAATGAGAAGAGCTCTAGGATAGGAGGTGCAAGCTATTTTCAAAGCTTTGTCTATGAGGAGTTTTATGATGACTACATTGCTATTGTAAATGCTCAAAACACTGATTTGATTAATGAATTTCCAGATATGTCTAAAACAGAACTCATTTTAAAGGACGATACCCATTATTTTATCAATGAATATCCAGATAAGGACAATCGAGATATTAGAAAGCAATCCACTAATTTTGCAGACATTCCAATTCTGGCTGATGATTTAAAAGCTATTTTTAACAATTTGGGATTGAATGAGGATAATATCGATGCCTTTGTCATAA
The DNA here is from genome assembly GCF_000024185.1 of Methanobrevibacter ruminantium M1. Taxonomy (NCBI): domain Archaea; kingdom Methanobacteriati; phylum Methanobacteriota; class Methanobacteria; order Methanobacteriales; family Methanobacteriaceae; genus Methanobrevibacter; species Methanobrevibacter ruminantium. The sequence goes on along the minus strand of NC_013790.1, from coordinate 1,770,450 downwards.
ATCCTTTAAACAGCAATGACATTCCTTTAGAAACTCTAGAGTATTTAAACAGTTTTAATTTGCCTATATTTATATCCCTTCAGGGATTTTTGAGATTCAAGGATAAAGATAATTCCATGGTTTTAAAGTCATATGAAGATTTGGATTATATTTTTAATATTGCTGAAGCGATCTTTTTAGATGAAAAGGAATTAAAGATTGTCAGTGATGAAGATAAGTCTGATTCTAAAATTGAAATTCAAGACATTGGTTTTGATGAAAAAACCAACACTATTTTTATCATTACAAACGGAAGCAAAGGGTCAAGAATCACTGATTTTAAGGGCATAAACATAAAGATAGATTCAGTGAAATGTGATAATATAGTGGATGCCACTGGCTGTGGAGATAGTTATATGGCTGCATTTATTTCTAATCTTCTAAATGGAAATGATTTAAAGGACTCTGGTGATTTTGCATCATTGATTGCAAGTAAAAAATTAGAATTCTTTGGTCCTTATAGAACAGATTAATTTTCTGTCTTATTTCTTTTTTTTTTATTTTTGGCTATTTTTTTACGATTTTGATATTTAAGGTGTTTTGGTGTATTTAATATTTTGGGTGTTTTTGGCACCTTTAATTTAAAAAAAAGTAAATTGAGAAGAATTATAATTCTCCTCTTTCTCTTCTCTCTTCCAGGAGTTTTAATCCAATGTCTCCTAACTTGTATTTTTGAATCTTACCACTTGTTGTAAGTGGGAACTCATCAACAAAGAAGACATATTTAGGAACCTTATATCTTGCGATGCTGCCTATGCAGAAGTCTCTTATGTCTGCTTCGGTAATGTCATCGTATCCAGGCTCTTTTATTATGAAAGCTCCTACAATCTCTCCGTATTTTTCATCAGGGATACCTGCCACCTGAACATCCTGAACGCATTCGTGGGTGAATAGATATTCCTCTATCTCTCTTGGGTATATGTTTTCCCCCCCTCTGATGATCATATCCTTGATTCTTCCTACAATTGAGTAGTATCCATCCTCATCCACTGTAGCAAGGTCTCCAGAGTGTAGCCATCCGTCTGGCTCGATTGTTTCAGCAGTCTTTTCCGGCATGTTGTAGTATCCTTTCATTACATTGAATCCTCTGCACATAATCTCTCCGGTTTCGCCAGGGCCAAGCTCCTCTCCGGTTTCAGGGTCTACAATCTTTACCTCAATATTAGGGAATTTTCTTCCCACTGTGCTGATTTTCTTTTCAAATGAGTCTGCAGCATTTGTTTGGGTAAATCCAGGACCTGCCTCTGTAAGGCCGTATACGCTTGTGATTTCCTTCATGTTCATCTTGTTGATTGCATCTTTCATGGTTTCAACTGGGCATGTTGAGCCTGCCATGATTCCTGTTCTAAGTGAGGACATGTCAAACATGTCAAACATAGGATGGTTCATCATTCCGATAAACATTGTAGGAACTCCATAGACTGATGTGCATTTCTCCTTTTGGATGGGGGATATTGCAAGGAGAGGGTCGTATTCCTCAAGGACAACCATGGTTGAGCCATGGGTGATTACAGCCATTACCCCAAGCACGGTTCCGAAACAGTGGAAAAGAGGTACCTGGAGGAGAAGCCTGTCCTTTTCGGTATAGTTCATATTTTCTCCAATGTAATAGCCGTCGTTTAGGATGTTTCTGCTTGTAAGCATTACTCCTTTAGGGAATCCTTCGGTTCCGCTTGTATATTGCATGTTGATAACGTCATATTGGGTAACTGCATCCTTTATCTCTTGATACTTATCATTGTCATAGTTCATTCCAAGTAATAAAAGTTCATTGGTGTTGTACATTCCCCTATGCTTTTCCTGACCTACATGGATAATGTATTCAAGATAAGGGAACTCTTCGCTTTTAAGGTTTCCCCTTTCCCTTTCCTTTATTTCAGGGACAAGGCCATAGATGATATCGAAATAGCTTGTGTCTCTGAATCCGTCAGTCATTGCAATCGCTTTCATTTCAGATTGCTTTAGGACATATTCAAGCTCGTGGGACTGGTATGCAGTGTTGATGGTTACGATTGCAGCACCTATCTTAGCTGTTGCAAACATGAATGTAAGCCATTCAGGGACGTTCTTTGCCCATATTCCTACACGGTCTCCCGGTTCTATGCCTATTGAGAGCATGCCTTTTGCAAGGTTGTCCACCCTTTCGTTAAATTGTTCATATGTAAATCTGAGATTTCTGTCTGGATAAACCATAAATTCGTGATCCGGTTGCTTTTCCACTTGCATTTCAAAGAACTTTCCAATTGGAAGCTCTGTAAATAGTTCACTCATATTTTCACCGCCATGAGTATTGATTTAATGATTTTAAACATTTCTTTAATTATTATAATTATTTTTTTTAATTATTTTTTCTTAAAATTTTTTTTTTAATTTTTTTTTTTTTTATATTATTTGTATTATCATTAACCTTCTTCAATTTTTAGAATTATTGTAATTTTCAATACTTTATTTGTATAAAGGTTAATTCTGATTTGTTTTATTTAAATAAAGCTAATTCTAATATTATAATGTTTTATTCTGTCTATTCTTTTCTTTTTATCTAGAATGGAGTGTATAAAACAGCCAATATTTTAGCCTTTTCAGCCTTTGCATGTAAATGATGAGGAACTACTGAATCATAGTATATGCTGTCTCCTTTGGATAATGTAATGCTGTCTTGGCCATATACCACTTCAATCTCTCCTTCCATAACATAGATGAACTCTTCACCTTCGTGGGAGGACAATTCATATTCGTCGTCATGGTCTATGTCAATCATGAACGGATCCATATGCCTGTCATGCTTGCCTGCACCTAATGAGTGGAATTCAAGATTTGTTGCATTTGCGACGTCTTCCCTTCCTGAGAAGTATAAGGTGTTTTCCATCTTGCCGTCCCTTACAACTACAGGTCCGAGCTGTTCGGTATCGTCAAGGAAGGTTCCAAGCCTTACTCCAAGGGCCTTTGCCATCTTTGTAAGAGGAGTGAGTGAAGGAATGATTTCACCGTTTTCCATAGCCTGAAGCACTTCAAGCTTTACGCCGCTTTTTTCTGCAAGTTCTTCAATACTCATTTGTTGTCTTTCTCTAATGTCTTTTACCTTTTGAGCGAATTTTTTATTTTCTTCCATTGTTTCACCTTTATACAAAGTTTTTAAGTATTATTATGATTTATATCATAGTTATTTAGTTAAACGAATATGGTTTGATAAGTGATTATTCATGCCATATTCTAATTAACTGAATTAATTTATTCGTTATTATTAAAATGATTAAATTTTCCATACTCTTTTTACTCTTTTTTGATTTAAAAATTATAAAAAAAGTAATGGGTGTTTGAAAAGTTTATAAATATAAAAAAGGAAATATTAAAAGAAGTATTTCTTAATTAAAATTATTTCTTTAATTAAATGGTTTTTGATAGCTATTCCTCTGTTTCTGTCTGACCTGCAGATCCTCCAGAGCTAGGCTCGGCATTGTTATTTGGATTTGTATTTTGATTGCCGTTGCCATTGCTGTTTTGATTATTGTTATTATTGTTTGAATTTGATGTATCATCACTTTCCGTATTGGAATCTGCATTGTTCGGAGTGGAATCAGTATCGTTTGCATCAGATGTGTCATTAACTACTTCTACAACCTTTTTTTCTTCATAAACTGTATTCAAACTTGCTGGAGAGAAATTGTCATTGTCCAAGGCAATCAACTTATCTGTTTCATTGATTACCGGAAGTGAACCGCTTATCAAGTCTCCAGTCCATACAGCTGCAATATTGCTCAGTCCCAAGGCAAGGATTGCAATTGAGAAGAATATGGCAAATTTAGCCCGTTTATCTGATTTCAAGTTTCCACCTATAAATTTTAATTTATTTAAAAATACTCTAGTTAATATTTGTTGTATATCGATATTTGATTAGTTATTTGATTATTTTTAAATTGTTCATATCAATAATCAATTAAAATTTTATTTTTTTATTAATATTTCTTGTATATCAATAATACAATTATAATTTTAATATTAATTAGTATTTATATATTATGGTGATTTTAGTTATTTTTTATTTAATTAACTTAATCAATATTATTCTTATTTTTCTAAATTGTCTATTTTTTATTCATTTTTAAGATTAATTGTTTATTTTTGCTCAATTTGGTATTTTGCTTATTCTTATCCATTTTTCCAAAAGGTTTATATATGATTAGAAACTAAATACTATATGTCGGAAGTCGGAAGCCGTTTTCCGACATAAGACAAATACTTAATATCAGGTAAAATTAAAGTTCTTTTAAAAATCAATCTCTTTATTTAAGGCTTGTCTTTTTAAAAGAATGTCTAAAATTAAAGATATTAATAAAAAAATTTAGGTGTTTTTTAACAAACTTTTCATTAGTTCATTTATTGAAATAAATAAAATTTTTGATTATTTATTGAAATAAAATAAATTTTTGAATAAAATTAAAAATATGAAAATGCCTATAGAAATTAGATTTTAAAATCTAATCCTCATGAAAGGCAGCTATTGAAAATAAATTAATCCTTAAAATTTAACTTATAAATCACAAATATTTAATCTCAATAAAACTGAAAAATAGTTGCTTTTCATGATCTTTTAGATTGAAATTGAAAATGTATATTCTAGATTATTGAAATTTAGAAAAAATGAACAAATTATAAAAAATATTTATTTACTTAAAACAAAGTTTAAAATTTAAATTTCTAAGTTTTTATTGATTTATGAGAAAAATATTAAAATTTAAATTTATAGTTTTTTAATTGATTATATGAGAAAATGATAATATGGTAGTACTTAGTGCAGGAGATACTGCATGGGTGCTCATTGCAACAATCCTTGTTCTTTTAATGAGCATCCCTGAAGTAGCTTTCTTTTATAGTGGTTTAACAAAACGTAAAAATGTCTTAAATACAATGTTTCTGACTTTTATTGCATTTTCCATAGCAAGCATAATATGGGTTGTATATGGATACCCATTTGCCTTTGGAGATGTCAGTATAAGCGGTTTGATAGCTCAACCTGCTCATTTCTTCATGAGCGGAATCGGAATTGAAGATCTTACAGGAACCATCCCTACAATATTGTTTATTGTGTTCCAATTAACCTTTGCCGGTCTTACAGCGGCCCTTATCTCAGGTTCAATCGTCGGAAGGATGAAGGTCTCAGCATGGATAGTCTTCATCATTGCTTGGGTCACCCTTGTTTATGTACCGATTGCCCACTGGGTATGGGGAGGAGGATTCCTTATGCAGATGGGTTCCCTGGACTTTGCAGGAGGTACAGTTGTACATATTAACTCTGGTGTAACAGCTCTTGCATTGGCCCTTGTTCTCGGAAGAAGAAAAGACACTTCCCTTTTGCCACACAACTTAGGATATTCAGTTCTCGGTGCAGGATTCCTTTGGTTCGGATGGATGGGATTCAACGGAGGATCTGCCCTTGCAGCTAACGGACTTGCAGCATCAGCTATCCTTGTATCAAACGTTGCAGCTGCAACAGCACTTATCACTTGGGTAATTATAGATATTGTAAAAGTCGGAAAGCCAACCATGTTAGGGGCAATCACCGGTGGAGTGGCTGGACTTGTTGCAATCACCCCTGCAGCAGGATTCGTTGATGTTCCAGCAGCTATTGTCATTGGTTTTGTAACCACATTCGTATCCTACTTTGCAATCTATTACTTAAAGACAAGATTCGGCTACGACGATGCTTTGGATGTATTTGGAGTTCACGGTCTTTCAGGTATTTGGGGAGCAATTGCAACCGGTATATTTGCAGTTCCAGCAGTCGGAGGTGCAGCAGGTTTGCTCTATGGAAATCCAGGTCAAGTCACAATTCAAGTAATAAGTGTAATTGTAACCATTGTCTATGCATTCACTATAAGCTTCATACTTGCTAAGATCCTTGATAAGACCATGGGAATCAGAGTTGATGAGAAAACTGAAATCGAAGGACTTGATACTAAAATACACAAGGAATCCGGTTATAGATTATAGTTTAATGGATTTGGCTATAAATTATAAATAGCTTAAGGAAAAATAATTTTAATTAGATAAAAATTATGGGAGTGATAGAATGAAAAGAGTAGTTGCGGTTTTTCGTCAACAAAAGTTTGAAGATGTAAAAAGAGCCCTTCTTGCAATAGGCTGTGAAGGAATGACCATCTCCGAAGTAAAGGGAAGGGGAAGACAGTTAGGTGTTAAAGAATCATATAGGGGCTCTAACTATTGCATTGACCTTATTCCTAAGACACGCCTTGAATTGATTGTAAATGAAGATGACCTTGAAGATGTTATTGACACAATCATTGAAAGTGCAAGGACCGGTGAAATCGGAGACGGAAAGATCTTTGTATCCGATGTAGAGGAAGTTATTAGGATAAGAACTGGTGAGAGAGGTTCTAAGGCGGTATAACTCAAGCTTTTCCGGGCCTTCGGCCCGCAAAACCTTGACCAAAATTTTATTCAAACTTTTAGAAAAAGTTTGATCAAAATGTTTCTAGAACTTGTATATTTCAAACTTTTTAAACATATAAACGGTTTATCTAAGTTATTTAGATAAACATTCTTTTTTTTCTTTTTTTTTTACTTTATTTGCTTATTTTATTCTTTTTTGATATAATTTCTTAATTCATTTCATAACTTTTTTGGATTTTTCATCTAATCGATATAAATTTATGTCTTGAAACCATATCTCTAATTAGAAACTAAGTTCTTGGGATGATAGAATGGAAGAGATAGTATTTAAGCCGATCGGATATATTAAATCCAAATATGAAACAGTTGAAAACATGCCTAAATCCCCAAGGGAAGGCATGGAGGATGAGGCAGAGCTAATAGTCAATGAAGAGTACTTGGAAAGCATGTCTGACATGAAAGCAGGCAAGGAGTATATGGTTATATTCTATTTCCATAAGTCAAACGGATTTAAGCAAAGGGTTCCTTTTAGAGGTGACGGTCCAATAACAGGCTTGTTCTCAACCCATGCCCCTAATAGGCCAAATCCTATTGGAGTTTCAATAATAAAAGTCAAGGAAATTAATGGAAATGTGATCAAATTCAATGGTGTTGATATGTTAAATGGCACTCCAGTCCTTGATATAAAAGATGCTTAGTGCTTTTATTATTCTAAGTTAATAGGTAATTTTTATTTTTTTAATTCTCTTTTCAAATCATGGATGAGTAATACTTTTTTTTTAAATTTTTTTTATTGAAATTATTATTTTATCCTTTGATTTTTATTCTATATTATTAGTTGATTTTCTTATATTTTATCTATTTTTCATTATTTCATTATTAAATTTGAAAATATTTAATAAAAGTTATTTTATAGAATTTATTAAAGTTTATTTTACTAATATCTTTATATATAATGAATTACAAAATTATAAATAACTAATAATTAGTAATATTTATATTTGACTATAAACATTTTAGAAATTTGAAATTTGGGTTATATTGTAGTTAAAAACTAATTTTTAGTTATTTTTTTTAAAAATTATTAGGAGATATTTTATGTCTGATGTTGGTAAAACTGTAATAACAACTATTATTACTTTAGTAACTACTGCATTTGGTTTAGTCGCAGGTTTAGCATGGAACGATGCAATTCAAAAATTAATCGACTCTGTAATGGGTCCTGGAGACGCACTTACTGGATTATTTACTTATGCTGTTATTGTAACCATTCTTGCAGTTGTTGTAACCATTATACTTGCTAGAATAGCAGCTAAAATGGGCGTAGAATTAGAAGAATAAGTTTATAACTTATTCTCTTTTTTACTTTTTTTAAATCATTCATAATTTTTTCTTTAAATCTATTTTTCTTATTTTTTATAGCTTTTCTTGTTTTTAACACTTATTATTTTATCTATTTTTCTTATTTTTAGATCCTTTATCTTGTTGTTTAACAATTATTATTTTATCTATTTTTCTAATCTAGTTACAAAAGCTATTTTCATTCTTTTCATCACTAATCATTCTTTCACTAATGGTTTTATAAAAATCAAATAAATAAATATATTAAATCCAAGTGGCAAATCTTTAAATAGTATTTAATTTATTAAATATGTAAGGGGTTTTTATGGTAAAATACTGTCATAATTGCGGAAATGAGATAAAGGTATAGTGAAAAGTTCTGTCCTAAATGTGGACTAAGGGCGATAGAGCCTGATCCAAATTATATTAGGACAGATTTTCAAAACAATGCGAATTCTAATTATCATGATTCTCAAAGCAATAATCCCCATTCTAATTCTAGTTCTAGTTTTAATTCTAATAATTCTAGTTCAAAAACCTCTAAAAGCAAAGAAAAATCCAAATCCAATGGATCTAGTTCTCTAATGATAATAGTCACTACAATCTGTGTTATCTTAATTTTGATAGTTCTTTTTTATGGATTGTTCCCTGGATTGACAAACAGCAATGATAACAGTGACAATAATCTAATTATTCAAAATCAGACTTCTCATTTTACCATAGATATTGAAAACGGCACTTATTTAAGCGGAGAAGGCAAATCTAAAATGGTGGATTCCAATTATTCCACATTAGAATCCTATGAGAATTTTACGATTTCAGGCTATGAGGCCTATGAGATAGAACTTGACAATGGCTCTTGGTATATAGTCAGTCTGTATAAGGTGGATTATAATACTCCATCTAGCGATTGGGTATATAATAGTGATGTAGATGAGGATGGAAACGCTTATATCTTCTTCAATAGCAAAGGAGAGTATTATGGCTACTTTATTAACATTCCAAGCTCTAGCGATCCTTCCACTTTTGAGAATTTAAGCTTTTTAACTAGCATTTTCCATTATAATCATTAATGTGGGAATTTAAGCTTTTCAATTAGCATTTTCTATTATAATCATTAAAATAGTGAAATAAGTGATGTGGAGTTTTATTTAATGGATTGCTATTTAAGCTTAAAAAAAGAAAAAAAGAGCTGATTTAATTTAAACTCAAATTAAATTAAAATTCAGACTCTATTGTTTTAATAATATTATAAATTGTCTTATTCACACTTACATCAACACCATATTTCTCTCCAAGTTCAATGACCTTTCCATTTAATGTATCGATTTCTGTCTTTTGCCTTTTGGAAATGTCTTGTAATGTGGAAGACCTGTGATTATAAGTGTCTGGAACAAGCTTTGAATAGAAGACTTCCCTATACTCCTCTGGGCTGTCCCAATTGGTTCTGTATCCTGATGCCTTGATTACTTCAAATATTTCATCAATAAGCTCATTCATTATTTTAACGGAATATTCATTTTCCATCAGTTTTCCATAATTCCCATTCAATATGGCACCAAGAGGATTAAGGGAGCAGTTATAAAGCATTTTAGCCCATAGGAACTTATCCAGTTCTTCAGTGGTTTCAGATGGAATTCCTGAATCGTTGATCATCTTTGAAATGATTGAGACTGGGCGGCTGTCAATGAACTCGCCGTCATCATCCTTTTGAAGAGAACCAAGCAATATAGGTTCTGTATGGACAGTGACTTCGCTGATGTATCTTTCTGGGCGTTTAAACCCTGTAATGACTCTTGCACAGTAGACCTGTTCCTTTGGAAAGAATCTTAAGTATGGTTCGTCATTTGCAAAGCCGTTTTGAAATATGATTATTTTAGCATCCTCTTTTAAGATGGACTTGTGTTCGTTTAGCTTTCTGCTTATATCGTCATTAGCTATTGTTTTGCTTGATACAAGGACAAAGTCAAACTCATTATCTGGAATATCCTTGTAATCTGTGTAGACTTTAAATGATTCTGGACCAAATGAATAGTGATTGAATATGCCTGTTCTTTTAATTCCGTTTTTCCTTATTGCATTTGCAGTCTCTTCCCTTGCAAAGAAAGATACATTTGCACCTTGTGAAATCATAGATGCTCCAAGCCCTATTCCGATAGCTCCAGTTCCATTGATTAGTATGTTCATTTTATTCCTCTTGAATTAAGTTAGTTTTTTCTTGAAATTAAGTTAGTTTTTTCTTGAAATTAAGTTCTTTTTGTTATTTTTTTTAATACATTATTTGTTATATCGATTTTATTATAAATAATTAAATGTATTTTTTCTTTTTTTTCTTCTAATTTAAAAATTACTTGAATTATATATAAAAATCTCTAAAAATTTTTATTTCGAGGATTAAAACAATTTTAATCTTAATCTTTTTAAACTATTAAAAATATAATTATAAACTAATGATAGTTTTAAACAAAAGAAAGAAATCTTGGGAAATATATCCTATTGGAAGTCCTAAAGGAGCTCTTAATACAAAAAGGCAGGCTGAGTTTGTAGGCATTCTCCGCTTTATGGAAGGGGAGGACGGATTATCAATCAAGCGTTTTCTAATTAAAAGCGATAAGGAAGAAAAGCCTCTTGCTCCTTCTAAGGCGATCAATTTATTAAGATCTCAAGCTGTTTTCTTGGCACAAAAAGATGATGAAATGGAGGCATTCCTTGAAAAGAACAATGTCAAGGTCAGATTTACAAACATCTGTCAGCATTGTAGTTATGAAGGATATGTGACCATTATAAACTCAGATTTTTCATATAACTATCATGATCAGCTCATCTGCAAATCCTGTGCCGAAGAGACAATCAAGAGAGAGCTTCAGCTTAGGGGATATGACAAGAAGGTATTTAGAAACTTCAAGAAGGTCCTTGAAAAGACTGGCAGCTTGGATGATGTTTTAGAGATGCTTTCACCAAGATTTGACCCTCTCGCCCATACAGACTTGACTTTATTTGACACCATAAAGGTTCATGAGGATAAGATACCTAAAATCGCAATGAAGCGTCTTAAGGTTCCAAAGGAATTTAGGGATGTTCTCCTCAAGGATAACCAATATCTCCTGCCGGTTCAATACCTTGCAATTAGGGAAGGCCTCCTTAAGGATGAGAATCTCTTGGTTGTTTCAGCTACCGGAAGCGGAAAGACATTGGTTGGAGAGCTTGCAGGGGTTCCAAAGGCATTGAATGGTAAGAAATTCCTCTTTCTGACCCCTCTTGTTGCACTTGCAAATCAAAAGTACAGAGACTTCAAGAAGAGATATGAGCCACTTGGCCTTAAGGTTGCAATCAAAGTGGGGATGAACAGAATCAAAGCAAAGGGAGAGCTTAAGCTTCCAGATTCAAATATTGCCGATGCGGACATTGTGGTTGGAACATATGAGGGTATTGATTTTCTACTTAGATCAGGCAAATCAGACCTCTTGAATGATTTAGGCCTTGTTTTAATAGACGAGATTCATACAATCTCCGATGAGGAGAGAGGTCTCAGACTCAACGGACTTATAAAAAGAATCGAGCATCTCTTTCCAAACACCCAAGTGATTGGCCTCTCTGCAACTATAAAAAATCCAAAGACTTTGGCACAGGACTTTAACATGAAACTGGTCCAGTATAAGGAGCGCCCAGTTCCTTTAGAGAGACATATCGTTTTTGTTAATGGAGATGTTCAAAGAAGACTGTTAATGAGAAAATTAGTTCAAAGGGAGTTTTACTCAACATCCTCAAAGGGATTCAGCGGACAGACATTGATATTTACCAATTCAAGAAGAAAAACCCATAAGATAGCTAATTTCCTATCTGGTAAGGGAATAAACGCCTCCGCTTATCATGCCGGACTATCCTACTTTAAAAAGGAAAAGATAGAAAAGGACTTTTCAAAGGGAAAGATTGCAGCGGTGGTCACCACTGCAGCTCTAGCTGCAGGAGTGGATTTCCCGGCATCCCAAGTAATATTTGAGTCCCTTTTAATGGGAAACAAATGGATTTCTCCAAATGAGTTTTCACAGATGTTAGGAAGAGCAGGAAGGCCTAGCTATCATGACAGGGGAATCATATATCTTGTTCCAGAGATTGGAAGTGAATTCGACGGTGAAAGTGAGGAGTCCGTAGCCCTAGATCTTTTAGAAAGTGATGTGGAGAATATCATTGTTGATTATACAGAAGACGGATCACTTGAGCAGATACTTGCAGACATCTCATCAAGGTCTTTAACTAAAGTGAGGGATGTAATCAATTTCTATAAGGATATTCCAGTTCCAATTGATATAAATACTGCCCTTGAAGAATTAAGGGATAAAAAAGCGATAGAGATACATGCAGATGATACTATTGATGTAACTCGGTTTGGAAAAGCGGTGGCTATGTCATTCTTGTCAATTGATGATGGGGTAATCATTAAGGATTCCATTAATGATAAGAATTATTTAAGCCAGTATTACAGCAAGCCATTCTTTAAGACCAATCTTAGGGAGCTTAGAAGGTTGTCCGATAGGATTGATGAGGAGAATGAGGAGATTCTTAATAGAAATAGGAAGATACAACATAAGTTGGATCAGTTAAAGAAGAACGAATCTCAAAAGAAAGAGGATAAGGATAAGGAAGATAAGACTGATAAGAAGAATAAGAAGTCTAAAAAGAATAAATCTAAGAAGTCTAAGGATTCTAAGAAGGATAAAGGTAAAGATAATTCTAAGAAGTCCAAGAAATCTGAGGATTCTAAGAAAGATAAGAAAAATAAAAATAATTCTAATAAATCTAAAAAAGATAAATCTGAGAATAAGAATAAATCTAATAAATCTAATAAATCTAAAAAAGATAAATCTGAGAATAAGAATAAATCTAATAAATCTAATAAATCTAAAAAAGATAAATCTGAAAATAAGAATAAATCTAATAAATCTAATAAAAAGAACAGTTCTAATAAGGAATTTAAGGATTCTAAAAAAGATAAAAAGTCTAAGAATTCTAAAGACAATAAATCTGAGAGTTCTAAAAAGGATAAAAAATCCAATAAATCTAATAAATATAATAAATATAATAAATCTAATAAATATAATAAATCTAAGAAATCTAATAAAAATAATAAGAATTCAAGTTCAAAGAACAAAAATGATAATTCTAAAGATTCTAATAAAGATAAAACTAATCATAAAGAGTCTAAATCAGAATCTAATCAATCTAAAAACTTAGAAAAAGACAGCCATCCTATCTCTAAGGACTATAAGAATTCAAATGCATCTGTCTCTGATGATTTAAAGGACTATTCTAAAAAAGTAATGTATAATAAAAGAATCAACATGTCTAAAAAGCAGCATAAAACCATAGAAGATAAGCCTATTCTTGTAAACAAGCTTAACTTTAAGGAAAATATATTTAGCGAGATCAATCCAAGAATGTCTAAAAAGGAAGTGAACGCTAACAATCTTCTTAAGGTCCAGTCCATAGCCCTTGACTTGGAATTGTTTGAAAATGCATATCTTGCTCCTGTTGTTCATAAGCAGATAGTATCTGCACTTAAAGTAAACTTTTCCACAAGATTGTTTTCAGAATCAACCCTTGATATAATATCCTCTGGTGAAGCCATTGCCAAATTGGATATTAAGTTCCAGGATGCTCTTTTAAAGCTTCAGATAGATTTCTTAAGATGTGACTGCAATGACAGGCCATTCTGTGAATGTCTTCAAAGGGGAATTTCCTATTATATATTGAATCAAAGATTGAATAAGAGGGATCCTATTGACATTTCCAAATCACTTCTTAAGGAATATCAGATTCAAGCTTATCCTGGAGATATTTTCTCATGGCTGGATGCCTATGTGAGAAATTTGGATGCTATTAAAAGAGTTGCACAGGCATATGGTAAAAAGGACATAGTTAAAGAAGCGGATAAACTAATAAAGATAATTGAAACTGGTAAATAAAAAAAAGTTTTAAATTCTAAAATAATTCTTTAAATATTTAAAATAAGAAAAAAGAGTTTTTAGAAATAAATTGATTCAATATTTAATTTATTTCTATTTAAATATAAATTTAAAAAATAGCAATAGTCAGTTGTTTAATTAAACAACTGATTAAGCTTATTGTCTGTTTTTGTAAAGAGTTCATTTAAATCATATGAGAATCCATTTCCAAGATCATATCCATTTGATGTGTCCTCATAGTAGTAGTTTGAATCAGAGGAGTCATAATAACTGTCTGTTGTTGAACTGCCACCTATGAATTCCCTTATGAGCCTTGCAAGAAAATCAGGTTCTTCATCAGAGCTTGAATAGTAGTTTGATTCTGAATTGTCCGAACTTGAAAAGAGCCCATCTAAAAATCCAGAGCCTCCATTTGAATTGTCATAGGAGTCGGAACTGGAATAATATTGTCCGTCAGAGTCAGAATAATATTGTCCTTCGCTGCTGTCTATATAGCCATTGTTATTGGCATCCTCATTAGTGTTTACATTTGATACAATCCAATCAGAAAGACCGCCAGTCATAGAGAAGACTGTGCTGCTGCAGATAAAAGCAAGTAAGCATACAACGACATAAACGATAAATTTTGCTTTTCTATCTTCCATGATTTCACCCCATTGGTTTTATTATCAAAATAGTAATTTTAAGTTTTCAAATTAAAAAATTAATCATTTTTAAGATTTAATATTTTGTTAATCTAAAGTTTATTTAATGAGATTAATCAAAAATAATATTATATGTTTCAAACATATATTTGTATAAATAATTTATATAAGATATTTTCTAATATTTAAATATTTTTAATTTTAATTGAATTATTCAAATTTTAAAGCGATTTATAGAATTTTTTAAACTGATAGCATGAAAACAATAGCAAAGCCTTTCCAGAATTCAATAGACATAAAGAAATCTCAATTCATCTGTCGCCTTTTTCCTGCACAGACTGAAAAAGAGGCTAAAGATATTATAAAAGAGATATCTGAAGAGTATAAGGATGCCACACATAACTGCACTGCTTATGTTGTAAGCGATGGGGAAGGCTATGATGATAATGGAGAGCCTGGAGGAACTGCAGGAAGGCCTATGCTGAATGTCCTAAAGAAAAATGAGATAAATAATGTGGTTGCCATTGTCACAAGATATTTCGGTGGAATCAAGCTAGGAGCAGGAGGGCTTGTGAGAGCATATAGCAAATCTGTTCTTGAATGCTTGGCAATTGCTGAGATAGTTGAAATGGAACTTTATGAACTCTTTAGGTTCACTTTTGAATATCAGGACATTAAGGCAATTGATGCTGAGGTTAGGGCCAAGAATTTGGCTGTAATTGAAAAGCAGTATGAAGCACAGGTCATTTATTTTGTTGCAACAGATAATGTTGGCATTGTTAAAAGCGTTCAAGATAAATTGGCTAAACAGGTAAAAATAGAGCATCTAGGCAGCAGATACTTGGAAAAAATAGTTTAACTTATTGTTATTTTTTGTTTAAAAAATAGTCTTCTAGTTTATTAGATAGTCTTATTCTAGTTTAAAAAATAGTCTTATTTTAGTTTATAAAAGGGTCTAATAGTCTAATTTCTTATTTTAGGTCTCTTAATGGGCCTAATCAATATTTTCTTTTTTTAAAATTTTTTAATCAATCAATATTTTCTTTTTTTAATCAATCAAAACTATATCTTAGTTAAAACCTCTTCTTGAAATGGCTTAACCTTATTTAAAAAATCAGATTCATTCATCACTTTATTAAAACAGTCTAAAGACTCGTTTAAGAGTCCCATTCTTCTTAAAACGAGTCCTTTATTAAATGAGCAGTAAGTATAATTGGGATTAATGGATAAGCATTTATCAAATGATTCTATCGATTTAATATATTCTCCCAAGCTAAAATAGGCAATGCCCTGATAGTTTAAGGCATCTAAATCATTTTCATTTATTTCAAATATCTTATTTGTAAGCAGTAATGTTTTATGGGGATTGTCTTCAACAATTATGCTTTTAATTGTTTGAAATTTCAATTTGTCGATTTTGGTGCTTTTGGAATTTATTTCTTTGTATAAGAATTCTTTCTTGATGGTTAAAATAAGTTTTTTAATGATGTCATTTATGGAATTTTCAGATTTTGGATCTTGTTTAACGGCTTCCTCCAAGCAGTCTAGAGCATCCCAGAGAAGGCCTTGGTTTTTATAGCCATAAGCTTTTTTAATCAGTGCTGTACAGCTTTCATTGAAATCATATAGCAAACTTATATCCGTAGATTCCTTCTCAAAGATTTCCAGTATTTCGTTTTTGAGCAGACTCACAATGGAAGCCAATCGGGGATTATAGTTCAATGCCCTATCAAAGGATTTCAATGCATTCCTATAGTCTCCATTGATTTTCAGTATGATCCCTTTATTGAGATATGCAGAAGGATTTTCTTCAACGGATAATGAGTCATTAAATGCATCTAGAGCCTCTTGGTTTCTATGCAGCTTCATAAGGGCTGACCCTTTGCCATTGAGAGCATTTATATTATGGGGGTCTTCCTTTAGAATCCCATTGAAAAGTTCCAATGCATAATTGCTATCATTTTGAATATATTCTAAAGCTTCTTCAATTCTTTCTTCAAGTTCCATTCCAATCACATCCTTTAAATTTTATAAATCCAATCTTTCATTTATGGTTTATATAATATTAATGGAATAAAGAAAAAACTTTATGGGATGTGGCAGAAATGACAGGTATTTTTCATTAAAAAAAAAGTTTTGTTCATTAAATTAGGGCATTCTTTAAGGGTTAATTATGGCTTTTTAGAAGAATTAGGGAATTATGCATTCTTATTTCACTTTCAAGTCAATTTCACATCTTCATATCAATTTTACGAGATGAAGTCAATTTTACACTTTCAAGTCAATTTCACATCTTCATATCAATTTTACGAGATGAGGTCAATTTTACATTTTCACATCAATTTTATGAGATGAAGTCAATTTAACTACTTCAAGCCAATTTTGATTTAAAATAACACTTATATAGTCTTTAAATTAGAAATAAAGTTTATATATTAAGAATTACATATTTTTATATCTAATGTAAACCTCAAGTCCTGGAGGTGATACAATGTTTAAAAGCATTTGTCCCATGAAACCGATTCAAATAGTCATATTTGATGAAGATTCTGCTAGGCAATTGAATAAAACAATAAGGGAGGGGCATTATGACTATCCGATCTAAGATCTGGATGGTGCTGGTCTTATATGTCATTTATTTGATGTGTATGAACCTTATCGTCATAATGGTTTTAGTTAAACTGTTATGATGACATAATTTCCCTCCTTTAAATTGTAGGAATAAATAATCATTGCTTGTTTTGTTTTTTACACAATCTCCCAGGATTGTTGGTTTCATTTGGCTTGTAATGGTTATTCCTGCAATTTATAAACCAATTAAAAAAATTTATATACTATTTAATTCATATTCATTATTGAGTTTTAAAAATTCATTTTTTGAATTTTTTTAATTCCAACTTATTGTTTTATTCAATTTTTCAATATCTAATCTGGGTTTTGTAGGATTTTATCTTGCAATATAGGTATTGAGGAATGATTTAGAATCTAATCTGTTTTTTTTGATAGATTAGATTCCTATATCATTTTTTGCTATTTTTAATATTTTTTACATTATTATTGTATCTTCAAACTTTTTCTTTGGTTTACTTATGTAACTATTTATAATTATTATTTATACTTTTTGGACTTGTTTTCATTATTAAAAATCTCATATTATTTATTTTTTATTTTTAGGACTTATAAACCTATCAATTGATTAAAAAACTTTATATATTAGTTTTTTCATATATTTTAACAGAGTTTTAAAAATTCATTTTTTGAATTTTTTTAATTCCAACTTATTGTATAATTCAGATTTTCAATATCTAATCGGAAGTGTTGTAAGATTTTATCTTGCAATATAGGTATTGGGAGAGTGATCAGGAATCTAATCTTTTTAAATGGATTAGATTTCCAGTTCATTCTTAACTGCTATTTTTAATTATTTTAATAAAATCTCTAATTCTTTTTTTATCAAGAGTAAATAAAACCCTTTATTGGATTTATATATTCTATTTAAGAGAATAATGTGTATGAATCCATAAGAATTATTAATGAATGTATATAAGACTATAATGGCTATTTTAATAAATTTTAAGATTATATACTAGTATAAATATAAATAAAATCAATAGCAGAATAATCAAATTATAAAAATTTGCTCTAATTAAATCCAATGATGGGGGATTATATGAATACGGATTATCTTAAGGAATTTGAAGAGTTGAATCACACTACAGAAAGCCTATTTGATTTGGGAATCTCTGGGCTTTTAATCATTTTAAAGGACGGAACAAATCTGACCAGCTGGAGTGAGCTAAGCAATCCTGATGATATCTTATATCTAAGTGCAGACTTCCGGTGTAAGGAAAATTACACTGAATTTAGTAATTTTAAAAATGCAAAGGTGCTTATCCTACAGAATTATGTCCGCCCCAATTTTGGAGTGGGCAGCTTGTTTTTCAAAGAGGCAGATCTAATTACTAAACTGTCTACTTGGCATTCATTGGTGGCTTTCTATGGAATAAACTGGGACATCTCCAGCACTGATTCTTTAAAGAATATGTTTGCCAATTGCCTTTCATTGGAATATGCATATTTTGAGGATTGGGACACTTCCCATATTCGTAACTTTTGGGGAATGTTTGTTGCCTGCTGCAGCTTAAAGGCCATAGATGGAATGGAGAATTGGGACTTGAGCTCTGCAGAGAATATGGAATCCATGTTTGAGTCCTGCATGTCCTTGGAAGACATTTCATTCCTATCTGACTGGGACATGTCCAATGTGGAAAACATCTTTGAAATGTTTAGGGATTGCTATAGCCTAAAGGATGCAAGCTGCTTGAATTGGAAATTTAAGAATCTAAAAAATGGTGACAATCTATTTGCCAACTGCAGAAAGCTTGAAAGCTTTCCAAGCTGGTATGATGATGAGTTCATCAATCAATTCGGCATCAGAAATCAGCTAAACCTTATTGATGACGATTCATTTTTCTATAAGATTGCAGGGGGATTCGACCCCCAGGACATTTTCATAGCAGTAGGATATATCAGGGATGAAGAATGCCTGAAAAGATTGCTTAGAGATTCCTCTGTCCATTTTTATGCAAGAAGGGCCGCTCTTTTAAATCCAAACTTAAATGACACAGAGATTTTAGAGGAATTTGCAGATAGCAAGGATTATGTGGAAAGGGCCTATGCAATTGAAAATCCTAATTTCACCAATATTGGAATCATAAGAAGGCTTGCCAATAATGATAAAAGTCATTTGGTCCGCTTCAAGGCAGAGAATAAGTTAAAAGAGCTTAAAAGTGAAGGACTTGAAATAATAGAGGATTATCCTAGAGAGTTCAAGCAAGCCTTTGAAGGTCATGACAGAGAAAGGGCATCTCTAGTCTTATCCCAATGGAGAGGATATGATTCCACAGATGCTAATTTTATTCTGGCCAAGGTTATTTCAGACTCTTCAGATGAGGAAATAGAATTCAGCGAAACCTTTGAAGCCTATATTATATCAATGGAGGAAAAACCACAAGACCCATCATTATTTAATTGGTTTAGTTCCACAGCTGTAGAATGTATGGAAAAAAGGGTGGATGAGGATATTGGATTCTCCCAGTTGTTTAACAATATGTATAAGTCACATATGAACTCAACTGATTATGCAACGGCCTTTTTAGACTTTTTCCAAGATATTCTTGAAAATGATCGCGTCGAAAAGTTGAATCTGCTTAGGGGTCTAGTTGATTCTTGGGATACTGACTGTCCTGATGACGCCAATATGCACTGCGCTTATGTTATTTTAAATATAAAAAAGATTTCTAAAGATGAATTGGAGGATAGAATAGCGAAGGCTAAAGTTTGCATTCCAGAAAATTTGAATTCATATCCTAAACTGATGGCCTTTATGAATGCAGTATTGGAGGCAGATAAATAGCTTCTATGGCTAATAATGACAAAATAATGGATTCTTTTAGTGGTTAAATTATGAAATAATGGATTTTTGGCTTAATAAGAACTAATGGATTCTTTTAGTGGTTAAATTATGAAATAATGGATTTTTGGCTATAATAACTAATGGATTCTTTTAGTGGTTAAATTATGAAATAATGGATTTTACCTTATGGGGAGGATAAAATGTTATATTATCGTGGAGCAGGATGGGCCGATTGGGATTTGGATAATTTTGGAAGCAGAATATCATATATTGACGATTTTCCATTTAATATCTTGAAGGCTCTCTTAAGCTATTTTGAAACAGGTGATGAACAGTCTGTCGAATTCAATGCAGAAGGATGGTTTTATACTTTCAAGTTCTCTTCCGATGTCAGAGTTGGTGAGAGAGTGATATATGAAAGCACTATTGATTTTGCAAATGATTTTATCTGTGAAATTGAGGAAAGAATGGGCTTATGGGCTTTTTTTCCATCCCGAAGAACAAGTGATGAAGACTATTATGAATTGGTGGATTTAATCGTCAAAATCAGGACAGAACTATTAGATAAGGATCTAATAAATAAATGGATTGATATAATTTCACAATCTTAAAATTAAGATTAAGTTGTGTTGATATGAATTTTACGGAATTTGAAGAATTATTGGGCGGCGAAGCAAAGGAGATCTCTCTTTATGAGGATGTCATTTTAGAAAGTGATGAAGATTACAGAAGAGGCATTGAACTCAAGAGAGATGGCTTAGTCATTGACGGCAAGGGACATGTCATTGATGCAATGGAAAGGGCAAAGGCATTCCATATTCAAGGAGATAATATAACTATAAAAAACCTTAAGTTTAAAAATGCCGTTTCTCATAAGGGCAATGGGGGAGGAGCCATTGAGAATGTGGGAAAAGAATTATCCATAAAAAATTCTCATTTTTTCAATAATTGTTCACTGGGTCCTCTTGGCGGCGGAGCTATTTGCAGCTTTGAAGATATGAATATAAATGATTGCATATTTGAATCTAACACTTCAGTAAGATCTGATGGCGGTGCAATATATTTGGAGACTTTTTTTAAGCCTAATGTAACTGTCATAATGAAAAATTGCAGCTTTAAAAATAATTATGCAGATGGCGGGTTTAAGGATTTTGGCTCTAATGCCGGTGCAATATTTAATAAAAACGCTAATTTATATTTATTTGATTGCAATTTTGAAGATAATGGGGTGGTGAGCGCTTATGATTCAAGCAGTGAATCGATTCAAAATAAAAATGGCATTATAACCATGGACAATTGCTGCTTTAATACCAGAGAGTCCCATTCCATATTCAATCTTGGATTTTTGTTAATCAATAGTTCCAGATTTTATCATCATCCGGAAAATCTTGAAATTCAAGGTTCGATTTTCAATCGAGGCTTTGTAGGATTATTATATGGGGAAAGAAACCAATATAAAGTGGAATTAGATGGAAAGGTACTGGATAGCTCAGATATTGGTGATTTAATCAATGAGTATAAGAAGACATACAATCTCGATACAAAAGAAGTTGGCTTCATCTTTAAAAAGAATATTATTGAATCCATTAATGATTTAAGTTCGGATAACTTTAATTTAGAGGATTTCAATTTAGGCGATATTAATTTATCTGACTATAAAGATGACGAATATTTGATGGATTTATTAAAAAATAAAATTGATTTGATTTACTCTGGAGATTTTGAAGACTCTGATGAATCTATTTAAATTGCAAATATTATAAAAATCAAATAGTGGAAGTTGAAGGGGATAAAATGAATTTCAAGGAATTTGAAGAATTAATAAATAGCGGAGTAAAGGAGATTTCTCTAAATGAAGATATAAGTTTGGAGGATAAGACACAAGCGCCTATTGAAATCAAGACAGATGGCTTGGTCATTGATGGAAAAAACCATATCATCGATGGAAATAACAAGCTTCCAATATTATATATAAAAGCCTCTAATATCACTTTAAAAAACATCATATTTAAAAACGGATTCTCAGAGGACTATAGCGGTGCCATAACTAACTATTCCAATGACTTAAAGGTAGAGCACTGCCAATTCATAGATAACTCTACAGAAAATGCAGGTGACTTGTATGGGGGAGCCATCTACAATGGAGAAAACTCTAAATTGACTGTGGAAAAGTCCATATTTAAGGAAAATGATTCAGACTTTGGAGGGGCCATTTTTATTGATTCAGATTCAACAGTAAAGATAAATAATTCTGTATTTGAGCTCAACATCTCTGAATTCGATGGAGGAGCCATTTACAATAAGGGAGAATTGATCATAGACAAATCCATATTCAATCAGAACATGGCCTTTAAGGGAGGAGCCATCTTTAATGAAAACAGTTTGACTATAAATGATTCTCATTTTAAAAACAATAAAGCAAGCGATGGAAATGACATACAGACAGAAAATGAGGATATTTCCATATCAAACTCTCTTTGTGAGTTTATAAATAATGATAACTATTGATTTTGCTTTTTGTGGGTTAATAAATAATGATAATTATTGATTTTGCTTTTTGTGGGTTTATAATCTAGAATTATTATTTATTTTCCTCATTTGTGAGTTGATCAATTAGGAAAATCTAATTTCTTCAATAAAGCAATTCCTTTATACTATTTATATAAAGAATGAATCAGATTATTAAATAAAGCTATGTGAGGTGAAAAATATGTTTGAATTAAGTGGAAAGTACAATACAGCTAAAGTCTTTGCAGACAATATAGACAATGACAGCGTATCTCAAATAATTCAATTTCTCAATCAGCCTATAGCTAAGGACCAATCCATCCGAATGATGCCAGATGTCCATGCAGGAAGCAATTGTGTAATCGGAACCACAATGACAATCACAGACAAGGCAGTTCCAAACCTTGTAGGCTCAGACATTGGCTGCGGTATGGAAACAGTCTATCTTGACACAGATGAAATAGATTTCAATCGCTTTGATGAGATAGTCCGCAAATACGTCCCTCATGGCTATGACATTAGGGAAAATCCTCATCCATACATAAAGAAACTAAGACTCACTGAAATGAGATGCTATTTCGATCTTGAAGCAGGAAGCCAAGGCAATTTTTCCTTAGGAACCCTTGGAGGAGGAAATCACTTCATTGAAGTTGGAAAGGACAAAGAGGAAAACTTAGTCCTTGTCGTCCACACAGGAAGTAGAAGAATCGGTGCAGACGTATGCGAATACTATCAAAACCAGGCATTGAAGAGCTTTAAAAGAATGCATAAGACTGCAACAAACAAGGAACTCATATACTGTGAAGGCCAATTGTTTGAGGACTATATCCATGACATGAAGATAATGCAGGAATTTGCAAGCTGGAACAGGAAGGCAATCATCGAAACCATTCTCAGCCATTATGGAATGGACTATACAGACAGCTTTACAACAATTCACAATTACATAGACACAGACCATAATCAAATGATCTTGCGAAAAGGAGCGGTTTCAGCTTACAAAGGAGAAAAGCTATTGATTCCAATTAATATGAGAGAAGGTTCCTTAATCTGTAAGGGAAAAGGGAATAAGGATTGGAATTGCTCTGCTCCACATGGTGCGGGAAGGCTGATGAGCAGAAGAGAGGCAAAGGACAAGATCTCTTTAAAAGAATATGAAAATGCAATGAAAGGAATTTTTACAAATTCAGTAAACAGAGGAACCATTGATGAGTCTCCAATGGCTTATAAGCCAATTGAAGCCATTGTAAACAATATTCAAGACACTGTTGAAATTATTGATATTATTAAGCCTGTTTATAACTTTAAGGCTTAATTTTTAATCTTAATAAATATTTTAAGTCTTAATTTTCAATTTTAAGATTAATATTTTAGGCATAATTTTGAGGGGGTAAAATGACTAATTTAGAATTAAATATCCTGGATTTAAGCTTAAATGAACTTTTAAGAACTGTAAATAAAACAGAATCAATTCTTAAAGACCAATATGATGAAATAAAGGAATTCAGAGACATTATCTTAACTGCTAGAAATTTACGCTTTGATAATGGAAATGATGCAACCATCTTTTTAGCAGGTTCTGGCAGGTCTGGTTTTGTAGCTAAGTTCTTTGCTATGAGATTGATGCATTTAGGCTTTCATGTATATGTTTTTGGCGAAACTTTAGTTCCTCCTGTTCATGATGGAGATATAATCTTATTCATATCAAAATCAGGTGGAGAGAATGCTGTAACCGATTCAATCGAATCCACCAAGCTTGAAAACATTAAAAAGTCCAAGAGTTCCCCTTCAAAAAACAATATGATCTTTGAGAATGTAAAGATTCTATCAGTTTGCGGAAGCTTTGACTGTTACTTGGCTAGCCACTCTGATGCTAAGATTGTCATTGAAGCAGAAAGGGATAGAAAATCCACCAAAGAAGAGTCTGAAAGATTTGATTCATTAGGATTTAACTCTAATGAGCTTGTAATCATGGGAACTGGATTTGAAGACTCTGCATTATTGATTCTTGACGCTTTAGTTGTAGAGATGATGAACAATCTAGGTCTTTGCGAAGAGGACTTGGAAAACAATCATGAGAATATTAATAGGCCTAAAGTGTCTAAAAAATAAAAAATTTAATTTAATAGACTTAAACAGTCAATGAAATAATTTAATAGGCCTAATGACCTAAAAAATTATTTCTAATTTTATTTTTTTATATAGATAGTAATTTTTTTTTAAATTTTATTTTTAATCAATTCAAAAACAGAATTATTTTAAGTTTTAGAAGGTGATAATTTGAATATTAGGCCCTCATATTCATATGCAAGTATCTTAAATGTCTTTATAGAAGAAAAATACAAAGATAATCTAGGGTGCTTTCGAAACACTAATTTTTATGATGTATTAGATTTCCAATCAGATGATTCTTCTTTTTACTATGATATGGCTTTTTTCAGCTTCTATTATGGGGACTATAAGTCATCATTCTTTCTAAGCCAAAAGGCCATGATTTTAGGTCATGATGAGGGGGACTTGAAATTATTGCGTCTTGCAGCTTTCAATGAATTGTCTCCAATCAAAAAACTATTATTTGACAGTATAAAAGAAGAGTTCTCTAATATTATCAAGGAAGACGATGAGGAACTGTTCTTATTTTATCTTGAGGACATGCATTATTTGGAGATTGCCTTAAATCAAAAGGACATTAATGTTGAAGAGGACTTTCTAAATCTTATTTCAAATTTATATATTCAAGTGAAATATATGGATTATGTGGATTATTATGCAATGATCAATCTATATCAGTTCTTTTATATAAATAAGTTTTATAGCGAGGCATTGCTTCTTATAAATGAGATTCTAGCTCGCAATCTAAACGTATTTAATTTAAATAGAAAGTTAGATGTATTGTTTAATATAAATGACATTCCTGGAGCATATGACGTCTATCAGGATATAAGGCTATTGGATCCTAATTATTTTGATTCATCTCCAAATAGGGAAGAGATGTATCTGGAAGTGTTTACCGAACATTTCTTTAAAAATAGTTTGGGTAAGTTAGAATAATTTTAAAAGGACAATTCTAGATGGAGATTATTTATGAAGATATTTTAGAAGGTTTTTTTTCTTTTAATTGTATATTTTTTCTTGATGAAACATAGTGAATTATACAAAATATTTTAAATAAATAATTACAAAATGTTAATCATAATAAATTAATCAAAAAATTATTATATTTAATCTAATTCAAAATTAATCAAAAAGACCATTTAAAGGAGCAATTATCATGAGCGAAGAGGAAATTGACTATACAGAATTTATAGACTTTGAGGATTCCAATCTGATTTCATTTAAGCTGGCAGCAATCAACAACAAGGTCAGATTTTCCATACTCGAAATATTAAGGGATTTTCAAAAGCTCAACATGAATAAGGACAAGACATTCAAAAAAGACCCTTATTACTCTCGCGAACTTAATGAGATTCTTTTAAAGAAATATGATATTAATATTTCCCTTCAGATGTTAGGCCAGCATATGAAGCAGCTTTTGACAGCTGGCTTGATTGAAGAGGTTCCTCTAAAGAAAGAGGTTCCTAATAAGATAGGTGCCAGAAACGTCAAGGGATATATCCTAAAGCCTGATGCCTTTGAAGAGCTGTTTCTTGAAATCAACTTCCTCTCAGATGAGCTCTTAAGTTTCTTTGACTTATATAAGATAAACCAAAAGTTCCATGATGAGGACTACTGCATATTGACCATATTCAATGGAGCAGATAAGGGCAAGACATTTAAGGTCCATAAGGATGATACAGTCCTTATTGGAAGAAAAGCAGATTTCTCAAAAGGAGATCTTGCCTCATTTGCAATACTTTTAGACAATAGCTATACTGCAGTGAGCAATGTAGGCAAACCTCATCTAAAGTTATTCTATAAGGATGACAGTTGGTGCATATTGGATGAAGGAAGTACAAACGGTACTTTTATCGGACAAAATGAAGTTGCCACTGGCAGAATAACTCCTTTAAAGAAGAATTCATTTTTAAAATTATCCAGAGGTGAAGGAGGAGCAGTTATTTACTGTTCTTTCTAATTTTTTTCTCTTTTTAAAAAAAATAAAATAAAAATAAATTATATAGGAATACAATTTATAATATTGTCTTTTGAAGGCTTCTGATGGTGCTTTCGCTTAGTTCAGTAGCTTTTGCAATTAAATCAAATGGTTGTTTTAGTTTTAGTAAATTAATTGCAACTTCTATTTTTCCTTCTTCTTTGAGTTCGTTGCTTCTTTCGTTGAGTTGGTTGCTTCTTTCGTTGAGTTGGTTGCTTCTTTCGTTGAGTTCGTTTCTCATTTGATTTAGCTCATTCATGTCATTTCTTATTTTATGTTCCCAATAGAGCTGTCTAACTTCTTCAACTAATCCAGTGTCTTCCATTTTTATCACCTTGAATAATTCCTCAAATTCTTCTTCACTTAAAATTTCTTGTGCAAGTACAGTTTGTGTAATTTTTAACTCCAAGATCTTATCTTCGTTTAAGGTCCTTATTTGGTTTGTCAAATCCACAGCTATCCTTAATAGTTCTTCTTGGGACCTATGAGACTTCATAAATGGTAGAAAATGCAATAAAACAATATCAATAAAATTTATTTTAGCCCTAGTTCTAATTCTTTTATTTATGATATTTATAGTTTCTTCCGCATCAAGCTCGTTAAACGATTTGACATGCATAGTAAACCCATATTCCTTATCATATCCATAGGGAATGTCTCCCAATTCTTCATTAGGGTCAAAACTAATAACAAAAACAATTACTTTTCGGCCGTGATAATAATTATGAAGATTGGTCTGATAATTTCCAAACCGAATTTTATCTTTCTTTTTAAGCTTATCCTTTTGGAATTCTATTATATATATTATTTCTTCCTTTGCACAAATGACTATGTCTGATCTTGTAGATTCAAAAATCTGATTGATCACTTCAGTATCTAAAAAATAATTAAAGTCTATACCTAGTTTAAATACTATATTGCATGCTTGAAAATTGTTTTTAAAAACAAATTTGCAGATTTTATCATAAGGGAATTGAATTTTTTTATTTCTAGAAGATTTATTGTATGATAAATTAATTATCTGCTCTGTCAAGTCATCTGAATCTATGATATTGACTTTCTCTCTTTTTCCAAACTTTGTTTTTCTAAAAATCACTGTTTTGTTATTTTCTATGTTGCGATAAAATTCATAGTTCTTGTTTTTTATTTTTTCAGTTTGTATATATTCTAACTTTTTCTTCATATTTTTTCACCTCCGAAAAATCTTTGTAATATTAGTTTATTTCATTTAATATTTAAATTTGTTGGTTATTTTCTTATTTTGATGATTTAACACTCTCAAATCAATTTAATACTTTCATATCAATTTGCTTTAATGAAATAAAGATTGATTTGACTTCGTAAAATTGATGTCATTTCGTAAAATTGTTGTGACAATGTAAAATTGATGTCATCGTGTGAAATTGATGTGACTCTGGAATATCGAATTTCCAAGCTTTAAATTTGATTTTCTTTGCTTAGATTCTTTAGTTAATGGGTTTGATTAATTAATTTTTTTATATTTAACACCTATTTTTTTTAAAAATTTACTCAACTTAATGATCTTTTTTAAATTCAAACCCTTTTTTTACAATTTTAGCAAACTTATTTATTTTTAAAATCTCACAAAAATCATAATTTTTACTATTTTAACAGACTTATTATTTTTTAAAATTTCACGATAATAAATAAATTTTACAATATTAGTAAACTTAATAAACCATCTTTAATAAATTTTTATTTAAAGCTATTTTATATTTAATCGGTGGTTCTCTTGAATTATAATCAAACAAAAGACATGATAGAAGATTATTTCCATGGCCAATATGAGGTCTTAAAGTTTTTAGGGGAAGGATCATTCGCTCAAGTTTTCCTCGTAAAGCAAAACTTCCTAAACGATAAAAGAGCCATGAAAATAATCAAAGAACCACTTTCAAATACCAAAAATATCGACCATATCTTTCACGAAGTGCAAATAGCAAGCCAACTCCACCATGAGAATATATTGGATATATATGATGCCGGACTTATCGGAGATATTGCATACTTTGTTTTGGAGTATGTTTCCGGCGGAGACCTTGAGGACTATAGGACTTCATATCTTAAGGCCAACAGGCCAATTCCAATCCATATTTCCTTGGATATAATCAAGCAAATCCTTATGGGGCTAGGCACCCTTCACTCTTCAAATCCTATCATCATCCATAGGGACCTAAAGACAAAGAATATCCTTATGAATTATGGTGATGAAAGGCTGATTGTTAAGATATCCGATTTTGGCTTTGCAAGGGAGCTCAGTTCAAATGCAGATGATTTTGAGGTAGGTGGAACCAAGCCATATATGGCTCCTGAATGCTTTAATGGAGTGTTTTCAACAAGAAGCGATGTATATGCTGTTGGAGTTATATTCTATCTTCTTCTAGCAGGTGAATTTCCTTATAGGCTTTCTGATTATGTCATTGGTGATATAGTTGATGGAAAGCCATGGAAGATTGATTTGAAGCCTCCTAGCCATTTTAATCAAAACGTTCCTAAGTTTGTTGACAAGCTTGTATTGAAGGCATTGGATGTCAATCCAAACAAAAGGCATATTGATGCAAAGGACTTTGAAAATGATTTGGATAAGGCAATTGAAAAATTTAAGGAATATTCTTATTATAAGGAGTATTTGAATGAGCTTAAAGGACTTGAAGAACTGGATGAATTAGATAATTTAGGAAAATTGGGAGAATTAGGTGAATTTGGCGAATTAAAGGAATTGGAAGAATCTTCTAGGATTGCTGAATTAAAGGAATCTTCTAAATTAGGGGAATCTAATAAGGATTCTAAAGACCAAGACCATATCCTAAATGACAATATTCTAGAGGCATTCAGATTGGCTAAAACAGAGGATGGATTGGATGAGGCAAGTTCCATTCTTGAAAAGGAAGTCTTGAAGGATTATGAAATTAGAAAAACCTATGGAAAAACTCTTAGGTTATGGAAAGGGGATTATCCCGATGCCAAACTAATTTCAGAGGCTTTCACAGTTACACTTAAAGGAGAAAATTATAAATTGGCTATTGATCTTTTAAGAGAAGCCTTTGCATATAATCCTATATTGAAGGACACTTACGGTTACTACATAGATTTATGGAGTATTTTTATAGATTTAAATAAAAATAAGGATTTTATTATATCTATTAATCGATTAGAGAATCTTATGGATAGAAATGATAAGATAAGGGATATTTATAAGGATTCAATAGACACACTAAAAAGCTATGATGAGGATAGGATTTTGAATGAGGCAATTGATTTGGCTGATAGGGGTAATTTGATAGATGCTTCTAAGTTATTGGAGCTATTGGTAGTTTATGATGATGAAATAAGAAAGGATTATGCTTATAAATTGTCCTTGTGGAAACAGGACTTGAGTATGTGATTATTAACTAATATGGTTGTAGATATCCATTTAATTAAAAAGATTTATATCTATTATTTTATAGAGCAATTTAAATAGTCATAGGGCAATTTAAATAGTCATAGGGCAATTTAAATAGTCATAGGGCAATTTAAATAGTCGAATCAAGTTTAAGTAATTAATGAGTGATTTTTATGATGAGACAAATTAGACGAAATACAATTGATTTTGCAATTGATCTAGGAACAAGCGACTCTGTAATAGCTTGTTTTAACGGTCAAGAGTCTGAGATTATAAAAAATCACTCTACAGGTGAGGACCATACTCCATCTGCTGTTTATATAGACAGTTTAGGTGAAATCCACGTTGGCAGGATTGCAAAGGAAGCTGTCTTAAAATGTCCTTCTAATGCCACAAGTGAATTTAAGCTCAATATGGGCTTTCCAATTCCATTTTTATTTGAAAGCTCACAGATTAAGATGTATCCAGAGCAACTGTCTGCGGAACTTCTAAAGGATTTAAGAAAATCCATCTATCACCAAACAAACCAAAACATTGAAGAGATTGTGATAACAGTTCCTGCCAATTCAAATCCCCTTAAGACAAAGGCAACTAAAGAGGCTGCAGAGCTAGCTGGATTCAAATCAGTTTATCTTATTTTAGAGCCTGTTGCAGCAGCCATCGCCTATGGATTAAGGGCAAAAAAAGAGGATACTGGTATTTGGATGATCTATGATTTAGGGGGAGGAACATTTGATGTGTCCCTTGTTAAGGCAAATGGGCAGGAGATAGAGAAGCTTGCAACAAGCGGTGAAGACAATTTAGGTGGAAAGCTCTTTGATTGGAAGATTGTAGATGACTATTTCACTCCAAAGATCATTGATGACTTGAATCTGACTGACTTTAGAAGGGACAATCCTAATTATCTTAAGGTATTTTCAATACTTAAAAATGAAGCTGAGAAGGCTAAAATAGCTTTATCTGGTTCTGATAATGACATTAAAGATTATGAACTTTCTATTGAAAAGCTTATCGAAATAGGGGACAAATCATATGACTTTAATTATATATTAGGCAAAGAAGATTTAATGAATATAATGAAGCCATTTTTAAAAATCACCTTTAATCATTGCTATGAGGTATTGGAAGAAAGCAATCTTTCTATTGATGATGTTGAAAAGATCATTCTTGTTGGAGGTTCCACATTAAGCTCAATTTTAAGGGACAGCCTAAAAGATGAATTCGATAGGCCATTGGAATATGGAATTAATCCTTTGACTGTCGTTGCACAAGGTGCTTCCATTTATGCTGGAACCATAGAAAAACAATTTATTGAATGTGAAAATCACAGATTTGCTTTAATTTTGGATTATGAAAAGATAGGTTTTAAGGATAATATTGATATTAACGGAAAGGTCTTTGCATTGGACGAGAAATATTCATTTTTGGATTATTCAATTGAGATTACAGGCTCCAATGGAGAAATCATTTATATTGAGGACTCTAAAACTGGAAATCCTACTGAAAGGATTGATTTAGATATAGATGGCAATTTCAGACTTAATCTGAATGTAAAAGATAGCTATAATGAGTTTTTAATCAATATCTATGACGGCAATGGGGATCTTGTTGAACTTGATGAAAATTCTCCAAATTCAATTCATTATAAGAAAGCCTTAAATCCAGGTTATCCTATTTTATCTTCCTCAATCAGTCTTTATCTTGATGAGGATTCTTCATTGATATTAAAGAATTCAGAGGACTTGATTGATCTTGACACAGAAAATGACTTTATAATTGAATATTCTAAAAGGTTCAACTCTTCCTATCCTATTGCATCTAAGGGGGATATAATCCCAATGAGCAGAAAAGAGATTCTACACACCAGTAAAATAATCAAAAAAGGAGATGGTGACAGCTTCATTAAATTTTCATTCTATTTTGGAGAGCTTATTCTAGCCAATTATAATACCTTATTGGGACAGATAGTCATCACAGGCAATGATATTATTGATGATTTGCCTAAGGATAGCGAGATAGAATTGAATATAAATATAAACGAGTCTAATATGATTGATTTTGAAGTATTTATTCCTTATTTAAGGCAAAGCTTTAATAATTCATTTAGCTTCAATAATTACAATAATTATAATGGTTTTATTGATAATTATGATAATTTAAAGAGCAAGCATGATGAGATTATAAAAAAATACAATAAAATTAGGGATTTTGCTCGTGATGAAGATAAAAAAGAGCTTTTTTTAAAAAATGGCATTTATCAAAGCATAGAGAGAGTCTATGAGAATATTGAAGAGATAGAGGAAAAGGAGATAATTGATTATCTTGATATATTGGTTGATATGGCTAGGTATGATAAGATAGCTGTTTATCCATCTTTAGAGTATTTGAACTATTTGGATGATGTTTTAGATGAATGCAAGTTCTTTTTGACCATTGCAGATGTGGAGCTTTCTATTTAATTTCTTATTTTTCTATTTAATTTCTTATTTCTTTTATTTAACCCTTTTTAATTTTCACCAGAAAAAATTGTTTTTTCTCTTTTTTATAAATTTACTTATTTTCTATTATTATGAAAGATTATATAAACATTTAATAATAATTCTTTTCATAATATTAATCATATAAAAAAATTTTTAACAATTTTTAATTTAATCAAACAGTTTTTTTAAGTTTATTTTAAACAAACAGTTTTTTTAAAATCTCTTTAAAACCCTTTATAAAACTTATTTGACAAAATTCTTTAAATTAGGTGAGCCTTATGGAATGGAAATATGCAACTATATTTATAAGCAGCAGTTTCATAGACATGCATGCAGAAAGGGACTACCTTATCAAAAAGGTCTTCCCAGAGCTAGAGGAGTGGTGCGAAGAGCACAAGATACACTTATCAAACATTGACTTAAGATGGGGAGTTCCAGAAGAAATCTCCAACAACAAAAGCACAATCGAAAAGTGCCTAATCAATATTGACGAAAGCCGTCCATTCTTCTTATGTTTCCTCGCTCAAAGGAGGGGATGGATTCCAGATTTCGCTGAAGACATCAGCGATGACACTTTCAAAAGATATGAGGAGATTGCAGCCTATAGCGGTCTTTCAGCCACTGAAATGGAAATTGAGCATGCATTGCTTTCACCGTTAAAAGACTTTTTAAATGATGACGATGAGCTTCCAGAGAATCTACGTACAAGACATTCCCTATTCTTCATAAGGGACAAGTCCTCATTGGATGAAATCACAGACGCTCAAAAGAGGGTATATACAAATTACGGTTTGGTAGATGCTGAACATGGAGAGTTTATCCCTGGAGAATATGACAGCGAAGGCAATTGCATAAGGGAACCTAAGATAATAGATGACTTGTCCTTAAAAACCAAGGAAATCATCGAAGATGCCGACAATTCCTCTCAAAAGATTGTTGATAGAATAATCAAAATGAAAGGGGACTGTGATCTTCCAGAGGATGAAAAGAAGGTTCACATTGAAATAACAAAGTACACTGGGGATTGGAACAGGAACTTGAAGATTCCAGAAATTGAGGCTCTCACCAATAAGGATAAGGACGATCCAGAGAAAAAGGTCCGCCGTTACAATGACTATGAATGGATGGGCAGGCTAAGTAATTTTAAAGAGGTTAAAGAGGATTATAAGGATATAAGTCTAATCAAGAAATCTGAAAATATAGAATCTAAAATCGGCAGGCCACTTAAGGATGTCATAATCGAACAGATGAAGAGACAGTTGGAATTGGAATTCCCAGAAAACTTTAAGGAGGATGAGGACCTAACCGAAGAGGAAAGAATCCTCCAGAATGAGTTGAATCAACAGGATAACTTTGCATATCTTAACAGCCAAGGCTATATTCCAATCAAAAAGGACACAGACATATTAAGCAAATACATTGAAGACGCCGATGAAAGCAGGATATGTCTTGTATCCTCTGAGGCAGGTTTCGGTAAGACTATGCTTCTTGCAAACTTGGCCATTCAACTTGAGAAGAAATATACAAATAAATATGATGAGACAAGGCCAAACCAAAAGGCTATCTATAAGAGATTCTGTGGAGCTTCCAATTTAAGTTCAAAGGCATTCTCTCTATGGGATACAATCATTCAAGAAGCAGGTTTGACAGAGGATGATGATTTCAAGATTCCAAAGAATTTGGATGAGCTAAAGAAATCCATAGATAAGATTCTTGATAAAATTTCCCAGAAGGGAGAGTCTGTAATCATAATCGATGCAGTCAATCAGATGCCTGACGGCTTAGAGATGCTAAAATGGCTCCCTGCACCTGAATCATCTAATCTAAAGATAATAATATCATGTAAGGAAGATAATGAAGATAAGGAACTATGCCTCGAAAGCTTAAAATTCATAAAGGATAGAAATGCAATCTGCCCTTACTTTGAGGACGGTCATGAGGATGAGCTTGGAGGAGAATATAAGAACTATAGCTTTGAGCTTAAGGCCTTGGAGGATTGTAAGAACGAAAAGACTAAGATAATCAATGCATATCTTAAAAACTACTTGAAGGAGCTTTCTAATAAGGATATTGAAACCATATGTAGTTTCGATGCATCTAAAAACCCTCTTTTCCTAAAGGTATTGTTGGCCGAGCTTAGGGTATTTGCCTCATTTGAAAAGCTAAGGGATGAGATTCAAGAGTTTATTAAGGATGAGTTTGCAGATGAATCTAAATTGACTTCTGAAGATTCTTCTAATCATTCTGATGATTCTGAAGGCTCTAAAAAGCAATCTCAAGGTTCTCCAAAGACAGCATTCAACCATGTTTTGGAAAGATTGGAGCATGACGAGGACCTTGTTGAAGGTGAAGCTCTTGTTCCTTTAATCTTTGCACTGCTTGCAAATGCAAGGGTGGGATTGTCCAGGGATGAAATGGCTTCCATAATAAAGGCCGCAAAGCCTGATTTGGATGATGAATACATCAGAGATACAATAAACCTTAACCTAAGGCAAGTGAAGCCATTCATGGCAAGAAAGGAAGGAAGGGACGACTTCTTCTATGAAAGCTTCAAACTAGCTGCACAAGAAAGGTATGCTCCTAAAAACATTCCAAAGAATGAGCGTTTGAATGAATACTTTAAGGATAAGGAAGATTCTGATAAGTTAATCAATGTCAATGCCTTGCTTGCAGATTATTTCTTAAAAGATGCTTTAGGTCAAGATTCGGCGGATTCTAATGATAAAACCCTAGACTTAAGTACTATAGATGGTTTCAACTTTAAAGGGGAAAATATCCGCTCATATAATGAGCTTCCATACCATGCAAACGAGTCAAGAGACTTTGACAGATTGAAAGATATATTGTCTTCATACTCATTCATTAAAAACAAGATCAATCTAAGCGACATCAACAATCTTATTGTTGATTATCAGTTCAAGGACTTTGAAGATGCCCAACATCCATTCATAAAGGATGAGGAGGACCATTCAATAGTCCTGATAGGTCGGGCATTGGAACTCTCTGCTCCTATCCTCTCTGATGATAAGTCTGAGCTTCCTGCCCAATTATATGGAAGGATGGTTGACTTAAGGGATGATGAAGTGATAAGTCCACTTATAGATGAAATTGAGGCTGATTATGAGATGGTCTTAAAGCCAAAATCCAATTCCCTTTACTCTCCAAAGAGCTCAATCATAAAAAGGCCAAAGGTGAATGGAACAAAATCCACATCAAGCATTGAAATAACCGATGATAAATTGCTTATCTCTGCAAATGAGGATGGAACATTAAACCTCTTTGACCTTGAAAGCAATGACTTGGAGATTCTTGAAGAGCCTCATGATTCTAAGGTAATCAGAATAATACCAACAGATGAAGGCCAAAATATGCTGATGGCATCAAGCAATGGCCAAATCAATAAATGGGACATAAACAATCGTTCAATCTTCAAGGATGACGATAACATTTATCCAAAAATAAATGCCAATATCACAGACATCTATCTCTCTGGAACATATAATAAGATTTATGCATCTTCCCATGAGGGAATATTCACAATAGACCTGGATACAAAAGAGCTATGTGAAGAAAAAGAGATAGAGCATAAGAAATATAATCAAATCCTTGTTCCAAGAAGAAACGAGGCAATCCTTGTCTGTGACGAGAAGGAGGTTGACGGCTGGGATGTCTATGAAAAGAGAAAGGCATATAACAGGCAGCATCAGCAAAATCCTGCAGGAGAGGAAAGCTCCACCCAATTGGATTCATCAGAGGAAATAAGGTTTATGGGACTTAATAAGAGATTCCTTACCTTGATTTCTGAAAACGGACAGATGAAGTTCTGGAACACCCTTAAAAACTCTGGCGGTGGAGAAAGCATTGATGAGGCACAGGTATGCAGCCCTCACGACAAGTTCGCCCAAGCTATCACATTAGAGAAGGAGGACCAGATAATAACCATTTCAGATATGGGAGTGCTAAGGGTCTGGAACATTCCAAGGCCAAGGCAGCCTAAGTTTGAAATAGCTAAAATCGAAGGCTCAGACATTCCTATGGACATTCAGACAGGTATTAAGTCACCTACAGCTATTGACTATTTCACTGATGGTGATGAGAGATGGGTCATTGTAGCTAATGAGAACAATGACATAAGCGTAATCGACCTGAATAAGAAAGTGGAAGCCAATAAGGAAACTAAACATAGTGAGTCTGTATTGTCAATAAAAATAGATGGAAATCATATGATTACAGCTTCAGATAATGGTGAAATATTTGCTTGGGATTTAAATAAGGAAGAATGCATTAATAAATTTGCAAGTGAATTCAGAGTCAATTCTATTTCATATGATAGGGACAAGTCACAATTGCTCTTATCAGGTGTAAAGAAGGAGAAAGACGGCAATAAGATATATAAGATAGCTAGCCGTGACGCTACAGATATGTGGGAGCCTATTAAGGTCCAAGATGATGGAAGCGATTCTAAAAAGTCCAAAAAGCTTATTGACTTAAATGCTGATGATAGGGACAATCCTAATCCTGTCATTGATATTGCTCAAATCAGTGATGGAATGGTATTCATTGAAGAGAAAAAGATTTCCATGCCTGATTATGAGGCAGGCTTTGATAAAAAGGCTACAAGCTTAGCTACTCAATTCGACTCCAATCTAGCATTTGTAGGATTTGAAGACGGAAGCATTAGTTCATATCCAAGAGAAACAGAATTTGATGCAGGAATCAATTCTCCAGTTGTTAAAATTAGAGTAAGTGGCGATAGATTAGTCGCAGGATTTAAGGATGGATCTGTTGTGATATTTGACTTAAGCGGTACAAAAACAGCAAGCTTTAAGGCTCATGATAAGGCCATAACAAATATCTATCTTGATGAGTCCAGATTAATCACTATTTCAGAAGACAAGACATTAAAATTCTGGAAGAATGATGAGTGCACTTATACTTACTTCTTAGACATATTTGCAACATCTGTCAGTGTTAATGATGGCAAATTGATTCTTGGTGACACTTTAGGTAATTTAAGGTTCTTTGAATTGTAGATTTTGGAAAAATTCTATA
The DNA here is from genome assembly GCF_000024185.1 of Methanobrevibacter ruminantium M1. Lineage (NCBI taxonomy): Archaea > Methanobacteriati > Methanobacteriota > Methanobacteria > Methanobacteriales > Methanobacteriaceae > Methanobrevibacter > Methanobrevibacter ruminantium. The sequence goes on along the minus strand of NC_013790.1, from coordinate 1,733,103 downwards.
AATTCTATAGATTTTATAAATTCTAAAAAAAGGACTTATATGGATTTATTTTTAATAAATCTAATTTAAAAAAATAATTAAAAAAAAGTATTGGAAGATATGCTCTATCTAATTAAAAGAGCATCTATCTTCTGTCTATTTTTGCTTTATTTTAAGAGTCATAATAATCTAAAAGTAGGGACATCATGGGTGAAGGCGTATTTTCCACTTTCTGTTTTTTCTAAAAAGCCTTCTTCAAGTCCAAATTTAAAAAATTCCTCACTTGTTTTTTCAATATCCTCTTCTTTTAGTTCATAATACTCCTCACCGCCATAGTCGCTATATTGTCCCCAAAATCCGCTTTCTGCTGAAAAGAATGATAATTCTGCCTTAAGGGTGGGATAAGTCTGATTTATCTCTTCACAAACTTTCTCTGCAGGGACAGGTGACCATTTTGTTGAAAACCAAAAGACTATTTCGCTTATTCTTTCATTTAAGATCTCATCAAGGTCAAAATGATTTTCACCGAATAATCTATGTTCTGTTGCAAATGTCTTATAGGACAATTCTCCATCAATTACATGTTCTTCTATAAGTTTTACTAATTCTTCACTTGTTCCTTTTACTGTTAATTTGTTTTCACACCAATTAGCCATTTTTTACCTCCTTTTTTATAAATTTTCTTTTATTTGGCCTCTAAAATTATTCTAATCATTTTTTTAAATATTGCTTTTAATTTCTTTATTTATTCAACTATTATTTTTAATTACTTTATTTATTCAAACCATAGCTTCTATCCCTATAATCATATCAATAAATACTCCAATGAATAAACTGACAAACAATGCAAATCCTATTTCAATTAGCCAGAAAAACAAAGGAGCAAATGCTATCTCAAGGACATCTTTAAGGCTTTTCTCTCTCCAAATCACTTTGGCTATAATAGAACAAATAAGCAATATTGGAATAAAACAAATATATGTCTTAAATGTATAGCAGTTAAACCATGTTATTACTCCATGATCTACTAAACAGCTTGTAAAATCAATGATAGAAAAGATTAAAGGAGCTAATACAAGTATAATTACTAAATAAATTTCATTATCTTCATTCATATTAAATAGTTTATTAATAATCATTATAAATCCCATAAATGAATTTATTTATACAATTTAAATACTTTTTAAAATATACTTATTAATAATAAAAAATTTAAGATTCTTTATGTGGAATTATTTATTCCTTTGATGGGGAGAAAAAGAGCTAATTCTTGAATATTTTAGTATTCCTTTGATGGGAGAAAAAAAAGCTTGAGATAAAAATTTAAAGGTTAAAAAAATGACTATTCCTGTAATGTATGATTTGGATGAGGAACGTTTAAGAGCCTTAAATAAAGATGAAAAGAAGGAAGATAGGCTTTTTTCAATCAGCCTTCTAAATCCTTTTTATCCTCTTGACTCTTTAGTAACTGATGAAGAGGAGGATTTAGACATTCGCATAGCTGCTTTAGACTGTCTTGATCTATTTGGAGTCACATTATACCATATTGATATTGACAGCGTTCCAAAGGAGCTTGCTTTAGCTGTTATAGAAATGCTTGACGATGGGTCTAAGCTAAAAGAAATAGCTTTAAACCATAATGATATTGATTATCGTATTAAAGCATTGGAAAACAAACATCTAACTGATGAAGATGCCTTAAAATACATAATTGAAAATGAATCAGCCCCCAAATTGCGCTCTCTTGCAGCTTGTCACCCTTGCTTAAATGACAGCAAATTTTTAGAAGGCCTTGCATTGAATGATGATGATGAAGATGTCCGTGCCGCTGCAGTTTCTAACTATTCTACAAAGGGTGTGGATGTTTTAAAGAAAGTCATTAGTGATGATGAGGATATTGTTCGCATTCCTGCTTTAAAGAACTTGGTTTTTAAATATAATCTTTTCAATCCTTCCTTAAATAAGAAATTTAACTTTAAAAAGAAATTTCATGACATGTCTTGGCATATGATTAGCTCTATCGATGATTATGTCCCTAAGGAAATGGATAATGATGAGGGAATAAGGGATCTGATTGACTTTGAGCTATTGGATCAGATTTATATTTCTTCAGCTAATGAATGCTATAATGAATTGATAGATAAGCTTAAAATCTTTTTTGAAAAGGCCCTTTACCATTATGAGATTCATAATCCATTTGATGAGAGTAAATTAGAGAATGATTCCTATAGGAAAAAAATGTATGACAAGCTAAAGCTTGCAGAAGGTGACCAAAGGAGCTTTTATCTCTATCAAATGGCATATGATGGAGGACATGCTTATTTGAACTTTTATTTGGACTATCTAAATGGTTTGGATTATGATTCTTATTTGGGAGATTCTGATAGTTCTAATGAAGATTCGGATTTAAAAAAACTGTTTAATGAGTCTAATGATTCCTACTCTTTAGATAAGGAGATTGAAGAGTCTTACTTCATTGATTTGGCATATGCCGATTCCAATTGTGAAATGGTTAGATTGGCTATTGAAGCAATATCTGACAATTCTGTATTGTTTGACTTTGCAAAGAATGGAAAAACAAGTGATATTCGAAAAACTGCAATCAAAAGATTGACTGATTCAGCATATCTACTAGATTTAGCTGTCAATCAAATCGATAAGGATATTAGGGAAGCTAATTTCTATGATGATGATTGGATATGCGATTATATCTCTGATAATTCAAATGATTACTTTGATATCTTTAATACTTATGACTTTTACAGTCATGACCTAGAGCATTACGAGCGTCTATTTGACAATAGGCTGGATTCCTTTTATTATGAAAAGGTAGCTTGGAACTATTATAGAAACACCATTTCATTTTGTCTTCTTGAAAGGATAGACAACTATCTGGATTTGGTTTATGCTATAAAAAACACTCGAAGCTTTGTTTTAAGGGACTTGGTGATTTATAAGATTGAAAATCCATTGTTTCTAACAGATATTGCATTAAATGCAATCGATGAACGCATTCGCTATACTGCATTCGGCAGAATAGAGTCAAAGGCATTCTTAAAGTATGTCTATTTGAACAGCAATGATTTTAGAATAAAATTATTATATCTTTCTAAAACAACTGATAATGCTATTCTGGAAGAGGCCTTCCTAAATGAGGAAAATGATGTATTAAGGAAGTACGTTTTGGATAATTCCAATTTTAAAATCAGTCCAAAGGTGATTGAGCACTGTATTAATGAAGAGTCTGTTATTTCCGATTATGCAGAGAATAAGTTTGCAGAGCAGTTTGTTAATTACAGGCTGATGGATAAGAAATTTTTATAGTGCATCGGAATCCTATATTATGATTCCTGCTTTTAAAATGTTCACGGATTTATTGTTGATTGAAATAATTCCTTGATTATCCTTCGATTTTTATCAAGTTTAAATAAAGCAATTCCTTTACTCTATTTATATACAATCTAATCAAAACTATAATTAAAGAAGTTTAAAATGAATAAAATTAGTTATTTGTCTAAATCTTTCTGTTTTTAGACAAATTTCATAAATTTTATATATTTATTAAATATATACTAAAATTAAAGATTATTTGGGGGTGTTAGCCATGGGACTCGAAGACTCAGAAACAGATTTTAATTTTATGAAAGCTGATTCTAAATTAAATGGTTCTATGATTAACATTGCAAAGTTTATGTGTTTATTTGATTATTATAAAAAAAGAAACTACTAGTTTAAAAAAATCAATTTAAAGGATGATGCTAGGTTTATTGAATTATCCTGGGCATTAAATAATTCTTTGATCAAATAATCTTAAAACAACTTTTATAACATTTTAATCAATTTGTTAAATAAAAATAATTATAAAACTGCTTTTTTTAGAAAAACCAAATCGTATTTTATTTTTTTCATTATTTTAAATTAATTAACTTATTTTTAATTACTGGGCTTTCATAATCTTTGTTCTTATCTTTTAATAAGAACCCATTTGAATTATTTTAATTTAATTTAAATCACTTATAAACAAAAAGGAGTGTTATTTATGTCAAGAAGAGACAAAATGATTGCAAAGATAAAGGAATTGATGTACAAGCCAGAATACATCAGAAACATAGGAATATGTGCACATATTGATCACGGTAAAACAACCTTATCAGATAACTTGCTTGCAGGTGCTGGATTGATCTCCGAGGATTTGGCTGGAGAGGCACTTGGTATGGACACTAAAAAGGACGAACAGGAACGTGGAATTACCATTGACGCTGCAAACGCTTCTATGGTACAGGAATATGAGGGAGAACAATACCTCATTAACCTTATTGACACTCCAGGTCACGTTGACTTTGGAGGGGACGTTACCCGTGCAATGAGGGCTGTAGACGGTGCCGTTGTAGTGGTATGTGCTGTAGACGGTGTTATGCCTCAGACTGAAACAGTTCTTAAGCAGGCTTTAAGGGAAAACGTAAAGCCAGTTCTATTCATCAACAAGGTAGACAGGCTTATCAATGAATTGAAATTAGGTCCAGAAGAGCTATTGAAGCAACTTACAAGCATTATCGTTGAAGTCAATGCATTAATCAAGTCATTGGCCCCTAAGGATAAGAAAAATGAATGGATGGTAAATGTAGAGGAAGGAAGTGTAGCTTTCGGTTCTGCATTCAAGAATTGGGCTATCAACATTCCAAAGATGCAGGAGACAAAATTTACCTTTAAGGACATTATAGATTACTGCAATGAAGGCAAGGAAGACGAATTGAAGCAGCTCTTGCCATTGACTGAAGTCCTGTTGAATATGGTAGTTAAACACTTGCCTTCACCTAATGTGGCTCAAGTCTACAGGGTTCCTAAGATTTGGGATGGCGATATTGAGTCTGAAGTTGGCCAGACCATGATAAAGATGTCTCCAGATGGTCCTTTAGCCGGAATGATTACCAATGTGGCTGTAGATAAGCATGCGGGAATCGTTGCAACATGCAGAATCTATGGAGGAACCTTGGAGAAGTCTAGCGAAATATATCTGGTAGGTTCCCACGGCAAGGCAAGAGTCCAGCAGGCTGGAATCTTTATGGGTGCTGAAACCATCGATACAGGTAAGGTTCCAGTTGGAAACATTGCTTACTTGACAGGTGTAAAGGGAGCAAGCGCAGGTGAGACCATCTGTTCTGCAGATTGTATCATCGATGAGTTTGAGCCTATCGACCACATTTCAGAGCCTGTAGTTACTGTAGCTGTAGAGGCTAAAAACACCAAGGATCTTCCTAAATTGATTGAGGTCTTAAGACAGGTCTCTAAGGAAGACCCTACAATCAAGGTGGAAATCAATGAGACCACTGGAGAGCAATTGATTTCAGGTATGGGAGAGCTTCACTTGGAAGTTGTAACAAACAGAATAATTAATGACAAGAAATTGGAAATTCTTGTTTCAGAGCCTATCATCGTATACAAGGAAAGCGTATTAGGTCATTCTCCAGTCATTGAAGGTAAATCACCTAACAAGCATAACAGGTTCTATATTGACGTTCAGCCTTTAGACAAGCCTCTTTATGATGCCTTGATTGAAGGAGACTTGAAGGAAGGCAGAATTAAAACCAAGGAAACTGCTCAAGACTTCATTGAGCTTGGAATGGATAAGGAAGAGGCAAGAAGGGTATGGGATGTCTACAACAGGTCCATGTTTATCAATATGACCAGAGGTATCCAATACTTGGATGAAGTAAAGGAGCTATTGCTTGAAGGTTTTGAAGCAGCCTTAAAGGACGGTCCTTTGGCAAATGAGGAAGCTGTAGGATTGAAGTTCATCCTCTCAGACGCTAAGCTTCACGAGGATGCAGTTCACAGAGGTCCGGCTCAAGTTCTTCCTGCTATCAAGAAAGCGATTTACGCTTCAATAATGTCTGCAAACCCATGTCTATTGGAGCCTATTCAAAAGGTTTTCATTTCAGCTCCATTAGAGTATATGGGCAATTGTAATAAGGACATTCAAAACAGAAGAGGTAGAATCATTGGTCAGGAGACAAAAGGAGTCATTGCAGAGATGGACTTTGAAGTTCCTATTGCAAAGATGTTCGGATTTGCAGGAGACATAAGATCTGCAACAGGAGGTAAAGGTGACTTCTCAACAGAAATGAAAGGATTTGAAACCTTGCCAATCTATCTCCAGGATGATATTGTAAGACAAATCCGTACAAGAAAGGGTCTTTCACCAGAGCCTTATGGTCCAGAACACTATTCTGCATAGTTTAAAGGAAATTTAAAACATATTAAATAGTTTTTAAGAAGAATAAGTATTTTTACTTAATTCTTCTTTTAAAATTATTTTTATAATTCTTATTTAGTTCAAAAAACTTTTTTTCTTTTTTTAGGTCTTTTATTTTTAATTAGGCAATGATTTGGTAATAATTATAAAAATAATTTAATTCTATGGTGTTAAAATGGGTTTTTTCGATAAGTTGAAAAATGCACTTGAATCAGGAAATAAATCTCATGATAAGAGGGAATCTCAAAAGAATGAAGCGATTTCAGATAATCCAAGAGGAGATTCTCTTTCAGATAATAAAAATAGGAATTCTCTTCCAGATAATCAAAATAGAAATTCTTCAGATAACAATAATGTTCGAAATTTCAAATATCTGGATGATCTAATCCATAGCGGCCAAAAGGATATTGTTCTGGATTGCGATATTGTTCTAGCTGATAGTGAAATTGAATCTTACAAAAGAGGAATAGATATCGGCGGGAGTAATATAACCCTTGATGGGAATGGACATGTGGTGGATGGAAGAAATAAGGCGGAAATATTTAAGGTTTCATCTAAAAACCTTGCCATTAAAAATCTTAGAATTGAAAATGGATATAGTGAGCTTGATTCAATCATAGATGTGTTTTCAAAAGGCGAGTTGCATTTATCCAATTGCAGCTTTTTTAAAAATTCCAATGAGTCCCATAGGATATTTGGCGATAATCTGGTTTGTATAGGAAGCATAATACGAAATATGGGGGAGCTGACCATTCACCATTGCCATATAAGAAACAACTCTTCCAGGGGACAGGGAGGAACCATTAAAAATACTGGAACCCTTAATATATCCGATTCAATTTTTGAATATAATCTCTCTTTAGAGGACGGGGGAGCAATCTTTAATGAAGGTTTGCTCAAGCTTTCAGACTCAAGATTTGAATTCAATCACTCCAATAAACGGGGAGGTGCAATCCACAATGAATTCAATGGAGAGACAATTATTGAAAATAGCTCCTTTGATAAAAATGGAGGCCGCAAATCAGCTAATGACATTTCAAACAGATTCAATCTTGTTTTAAAGGATATGCATTCAGATTTGAAAATAGATAATGAATGGACTGTTTTTATTGAAAAGGGAAAATCCTTTGATATTGATAATAAGGGAGGTATAATCGAATTTGCTCCATTAAATAATGATGAGAAAAGTTTTACTTTCCTAAAGGAATTATTGGATGGAAATGACTCCCAAATAGATTTGATGCATGATATAAAGTTAGACATAGCCAATGACGAGCAATTGTACTTTCCAGATGGAATAAACTTTAATCGGGACAATCTCATTTTTAATGGAAATGGCCATACTATTGATGCATTAAGAATGAGAAACATTTTCACCTTGGCAGGTAATGATATTATATTTAGAAACGTTAATTTGGAAAATGGATTCTCAAAACTCTCCAATGGTGCTGCAATAAGCATGAAAGAAGGATTTCTTAAAATATATGAAGTGGAGTTTAGGGATAATGCAGCATATAATGGAGGTGCAATCTCAATTAAGGATGCATCGGTTTCAATTGACAGTTCAATATTTAGGCATAACGCTGCAAATGCCATAAAATTTGAAACTGGAGGAGGTGCAATATATAATGAAAATGGCTCCCTTTCCATAATCGATACCCTATTTATAAGTAATTCATCTCTTTGGGGAGAAGGTGGAGCTATTTTAAATAAGAGCGGTGCATTGTCATTGAATAACTGTGATTTCACTGATAATCGTTCTGTAAAAAATGGTAATGATATAAGCAATTATGATAGCTTAAGAATCTGCAAATGCAGTTTTGAAAGTGATAAAGCTAATAATTCCAATTCAGATAGTGGTGAAATAACTAATTCCAATTTAGGCAGTAAAATAAACAATTCCAATTCAGACAGTGGTGAAATTAGCATTTTCAATAATAACCTCTCCAAGTTATATGATTCCAATTTCAACCATTCAATCATCATAAACAAGGGCCTTTTAAAGATAGATAAGGACTTCCCAATCAAAAGTGCCCAAATAAAAAATTCCGGAAAGCTAAAGGCTTATAACTTTAATGATAAGCAAATTGAAGGCATTGATATAAATAATGAGGATGGAGGCAAGCTGGTTTTTGTAATAGATGGGGTGGAAGTTTTAAATACAGTGGAAATTAGCCAAAAGTGGATTGAAATTAAGATATTTATAAGCTCCACCTTTAAGGATATGCATTCCGAAAGGGATTATCTCATTACTGAAGTCTTCCCTGAGCTAAGCAAATGGTGTAAGGAAAGGAGGATATTGCTTACTGAAGTGGATTTGAGATGGGGTATCACACGTGAGGATAGCAGATCAGGCAATTCAATAAATATCTGCCTCCAGTATATTGATAAGTGCAGGCCTTTCTTTATATGCTTCCTTGGACAGCGCAGAGGTCGAATTCCAGAAAAAGGAGAAAGAAAGGTTACTGAAGAAACATTTATAAATTTCCCAAAGGTTTCAAATCTTGTTGGACATCTGTCAGTTACCGAAATGGAGATAGAGCATGCCACAACATTGCCTTTATTCAAGCTTTTGGAAAATGATTTTGATAATGAGCATGCAAAAAGGGCACTGTTCTTCTTGCGTGAGAACCCATTTGAAGATGTAGATCTCTCCCCTGCCCAAAGGGACATCTATTTGAATAGAAAGCCTGAAGATGATGAGAAGCTTTCCCAACTGAAGGACTTGATAAGGGAGAAATGCATATTCTTTGATTATTCCTGCATTTGGGATGAGAATATGGAGCTTTATGAATTGTCATCCTCAAAGGGAGGGCTCACTGATTTCACCTGTAATGGCAGACCCCTTTCCGAGGTCATTATCGCCGAGGTTAAAAAGCAGATTGAAAATGAGTTTCCAGATTATAAGCCTGTTAAAACAGATGATATCTTCCTAGATGATGCAATGCTTCAGAACTTGGAGATAATGTCCATATCACACGATTTTGTAGGAAAGCAAAAGGAAATCGATTATATTAATGAATTCATCGAATCAGACAATGAAAGATTGCTTCTAGTTAAGGGAGCAGAGGGCATTGGTAAAAACACCCTTCTTTCTAGGGTACATGCCCTATTGAATGAAAAGGGAATATCTTCAATAATGAGGATATCAAATGCAACAGCAAAAAGCAATTCCTCTTCCAATTTGTCCTTAAGCATTGGAAGTGAAATAGGTCTTTTCAATGGAGAGGAGGCATTATATAAAGGAGTTAAACATGCCCTTGATGATGAGTTCCTTAAGCAGTTAAGCGATAGTGGAGTGAGAGTTCTAATTATTTCCAATGCAGATAAGCTAAATGACCGTTTGGTCTTTAATGAGATTCCAGACAATCTCCATATCATACTCTCTTGCGGTGAAAGCTATGAAATTGCCATTCTTCATAAGGAGTTGATCATTGAAGGATTTGAAGATATCTCTGAAAGGGAGCAATTAATCAACGAATACCTTAATCATATCCTAAAGAACTTGAATCAGGCACAGAAGGAATTGATAATATCAAATCCCGCTTCAAAGTCTCCATTATTCCTTAAGATACTCTTGAATGAGCTTAAAAACTTCGGTTCCTATGAGAATTTAGTTGAAAAGATTGAAGGATTCGGAGATTCCACATTAAGCGCTTTTGAGGAACTGCTTCGCGCACTTGAAAATGATGCAAGCTTTGCAAATGGCTTTGCTAGAGACACATTGCTTTTGCTCATCTATTCAAAACATGGGTTGAATGAAGAGGAATTGGTCTTTGGGCTTGAATCATTAAGCCATATTGATGCAAGATCAAAGCTAAGGCTATTCCTCTATAGAATGGGCGATTATATCCTTGCCATTGAGGATAGGTACTTCATCAAGTTTGATGAGTTTAAAAAGGCTATCCTTGGCTTATATGGTGATTGTGAGCAAAGGATAAGGGAAATATTGGTTGAAATATATAAGAATAACATTCTAAAATCTCCAGATTCACTTGCAAACGGAAGCGATGAGATATTGTATAATCTAGAACTCCTAAAGGATTATGATGGAATAATGAATGTTTTAAATGATGATAGATTGATTAACGGCATTCATCCTAGTTGCATTTTCCTTGGATATAAATATGGAAAGTTCTATGGACCTAGCAAAGAGTATTTGGGCTTTACAATGATAGACTCTAAAGATAAGTTTGAGTTCTTTAGCCAAATTGCGTTAGTCCTTGCTAAAAAGAGTGCCGATTCATTGAAGTATGCAATGAAAGCATATCCTCACCCTCACACTCAATGGCCGCGTAAATTCAGAAATGAGAATGACAGCGAGAGCTTTATGAAATATCAGGATGCCTTTTATGCCATTCCTATGTTTATAGAAGCTGCCTGCAGATATGCCAATAAGGCAATTAAGGATGAAGAGGATTTGGATAAATTAAGGGAGTTTAAATCTGAATTTGATAAAAGGATAAATGGTGTAGACTCATTTTTGAATTATATGTCTAATTTTGGCAGCAGTCAATTGGATTTGGGATATAAGGTTGAAGCCTTGGCAGATGATGCAATATTTTCATTGGATAATTTAAACGAGTATTATAATGGTGGGGTTAGTGAAAAGTAGTGTCATTTCTTTTATTTAAATTTTATTTAGTTATAAGTATCTGTATTTCTTTATTTAAATTTTATTTAGTGAAAAGTAGTGTTATTTCTTTTATTGCAGGAGGCAGCATAACCCTCTCTAATTCCTAATCACTCAAAATGCTGTATCAAGTGAATATGTGGGATCTATTTTTATTTGGGGCAATCTGAACATTGTCGAAATGAATTTATGGATTAAAAGGGATAATCTCCCTTTTCCCTATATTCCTTTTTTAGCCAGGCTTTGAAAATGGAATCATATATCTGATATTTATTATTATCCATTTCAATCAACATTTTATTCTGCAGTGTTTTTAAGGAACTGCCAATTGCACCGCTAGTTACTTGTAATTTATTTGCTATTTCAATTCTTTTTAATGGTCCTTCGATTAGGGCAATGACGATTCTTTGTTCTTGATTGCTTAATTTATACCATTCGCTTGATAAATGAATTACCAAATAAGGCAGGGACTTGTCAAATTCAGAGTTTACCTTTTCTTCATTTAATTCTATATTTGGAGGGAGCAATCTTGCAAAACTATTTACATAATATAGATTGCCTTTGGTGCAATGGTAAAATCTTTCAAAACCCTCTTCTGTAAAATTAAGATAATCTGCCTTTTCATTCAAATAGTTTTTTGTTGTTTCATAAGAAAATCTTTTTATTTCATAATTCAATATTCTCCCGCCAAAGGCACCTTTTTGACCTGCAATGTCTGCAATCAAATCATCTTTAAGGCTCATGCTTCCTGAGAATATATAACCTATGTTTTTTTGTGATTGAATAATGCTTCTGATGTACCATAAGAACCCATTCACATCTTCATCGAGTTGTTTTAAGATTTGAAATTCATCCATAAATATTAAAACTCCATTTATCTCGTCTTTAAAATCATCATATATCATTTGAGGCAAATCCATTACAAAACCTGCAAATTTGGAATAGTCCTCTTCCGTTGTGATGATTGGAATTGGAATTTTTTCAAATGATGATATTTTGTCTATTTTGAAATTACGGGTTTTTATGTATTTCAAGATTTGCGTATTTATGGATAAGATATTTGATTCCTTGTATGCATTTATAATGGATTCATAGAATAATTTCATAAAACAAAAGCGGTCTAGGGAATCTTTTTTATATTTATTCATTCCAGATAATTCCATATAAACAACTATATATCCATCTTTTTGGAAATCTTTTTTTAATTTTTTCATCAATGCAGTTTTTCCTACGCCTCTAATGCCTGTAAGGAGTATTGTTGGGGTGGATCCCTTTTTAGTTAATTCTAAATTCTCAGAAATAAATGAAATTTCTTCTGCTCTATTGTAAAACTGTGAATCATCTAAATCATTATCGTTTCCTAATGGTAAAGTTCCCATAATTTCACCTTATTAATATGTTAAAACACATATTATTTAAATGTAATGTATTTTGCATTATAATGGATTTTTTATTATAATGGGAAAAACACACTTTGCATTATGTAATGGTATTTTTTATTATAATGGGAAAAACACACTTTGCATTATGTATTCTAATCTCATGATAAAAATTAATTCAAACACATTGCAATATAATTTCCAAATAATCTTATTTTATTCTAATTTTTCTTATTTTTGCCTTATTCCTTTTTAATTTTAAATTTAAGATATTCTATTTTTCTAAAAATAATCATTGACCAAAGCAAATGCTTTATTCGATTTATATAAGTTTTAAAATATATGTATATTTGTTAATATTTCGATTGGCTAATTTAGTTAAAATAAAAAAATAGTTATTTTAATTGGTTATTTGATTGGATTATTAATAAAATTATTTGATTGGTTTTATTAATTGAATATTTGGCTATTTGACGAATTTCACTTGGAATTATGATTTAAAATTAATCATAGTTGATAAGTTAAATTATTAAAATTAATCTGGATCTATTTAAGATTAAAATTTGTCTCTAAGTTAATATCCATTAATATTGCTTATTAAATTGCAAAGAAAAATAATTTTTAAATATTTTTATTGATAATAAAAGGAGGTGAAAGTATCAATTTTAAAAATATGCGTGACAGATTATTCAATCATTTTAATGAAAATATGGCACCAAGAAAATTATTTATTGTAGACCGTGATTGGGAAGAACTATGGAACATGTATCTAGACGGATTTCCAAGAGAAATGAACCCAATCTATCGTGAAAGAAGAGAACTGGATTGTAGTGCATGCCGCAGCTTTTTTAAAAGAATG